>NZ_JAKREY010000001.1:0-490177 GCF_022348265.1 Alteromonas sp. Cnat3-28 | reverse complement strand
GGTTACGAAGAAATAGTGGAACAGGTCTCTCGCGCTTGGAATACATTCATTGCGGATGTTGAACGAGTCAAAAATCTCTGTTGGAGAGAGTGGATAAAGTTGGTCAATTAATTAATGCAATTGGTATAATGCTCGCTCATTTTGTAATTCTGTTTGCGACATCTTCGCAGAAAGAACGAAAGAGATAAGGGAAGCAGATATTGCAATAACAACAGAAGCCACCACGAAAAACACATCGTAGTTAGCCAATATTTCAGCACTAGGGGGAAAATCCTTTACCGAAAAAAAATGATAATGTCCGTTTTTCAAAGTCTTAAATTGTCTTATCAATAAACTACTACTAAATGTAGTAGTTTCATTTATTTACGCAACTCAACTTTGCTCGCTGTTTTTGTAGAAGAGCGAACTGCATTTTGCATAATAGTTAGTTCACGGCTTGTTAGGTTACGCCACTGGCCAGGTTTTAGTGAGCCGAGTTCAAGGTGCATGATTCGGGTTCGTTTTAGTTTGGTGACCTCGTACCCTAAAAACTCACACATTCTGCGGATTTGTCGATTAAGACCCTGAGTTAGAATAATGGTGAATGTATTTTTGCCCGTGGGTTTAACCACACAAGGCTTCGTTACGGTTCCTAAAATTGGTACTCCGCGAGACATACGGTTGACGAAGCGCTCACTGATTGGTTGGTTAACCGTAACTTCGTATTCTTTGTCATGAGCATTTTCAGCGCGCAGGATCTTGTTCACGATGTCCCCATCGCTGGTTAAAATGATTAAGCCTTCCGATGGTTTATCTAACCTTCCTACGGGGAAAATACGTTCCTTGTGACCGATAGCGTCAATAATGTTGCCTTTGACATGACGCTCAGTTGTACAGGTGATACCAATGGGTTTGTTATAGACAATATATACGCGATCTGACTTGTCTGAGGCTACTGCGCCTACAACTTTACCGTCTACCTTTACAGTGTCACCAGGCCCCACTTTCGTACCCAGTTCAGGTGGTTGGTTATTAACGGTAACGCGATTTTGCTCAATGAGTTTATCCGCTTCACGGCGAGAACACAGGCCAGTGTCGCTAATATATTTATTTAAACGTTTGGGCGCTTGCTCACTCATTGCGCATTAGGTCCTATAGATTTCAAAAGAGGGCAATATTATCACGGCAAAAAGAAAGGGGCGATTCGCCCCTTTCTTTTTTATGCGTTAAACCGTGGTTTTTATTCTCGGTTGTATACTATTGCAACAGATTTAATCTGGTTTACTGGTTACCTGCAGCTGAAGGAGCCGAACCACTTCCACCCGTTGAACCACCGCTAGATACTACTTTGGTTGCTATATCGCGAATTTCGTTTTCCAAACTGGTAATGCGGCCAGATAAGGTCGTATTGCGTTGCTCTAACACAGACAGTTTGTCGGTTAAATTACGTACGCTTTGCTGAGCGCTTTGTTTATCGCTTGCTGCTTGCTCAAGTTGAACATTAACAGCGAGCAGTTCATCAGCTAACGAAGCAAGTTGATTCTTAACCGAGCCAATGGCCGCTGCTTGCGATTTTACATTTTCTGAAACTGAGTTGAGGTTCTTATTCAAGGCGTTTTGAACGTTACCTACGCGGTCGCCAAGATCAGCAATCTCTTGTTGATTACGACGCCAAGCTGACGCCCACAACTTATCCATTTGTTCCCAAAGCTCGTTTGTCTTGTTGGTTAGCTCAGTAACTTTAACTTGCAGGGCAACAGTAGATTCACCAATTTCTTCACCTGTAGCAGATAACTTGTTTTCTAACTTTAATATGCGCTGCTCCGCTTGCTCAGCAACCACTTTTTGTTGCTCAAGCATGGTGTACAGGTAATAGCAACCACCACAGGCGGCTAAGGCGATGACGGCAACGAATACAACCCAGATTCCATTACCGTTTCCACCACCAGAGGGTTGGCGGTTTGCTGATGGGGCAGATGAAGGTGGAGGCGTTGCTTTTGTTGGCGCCGCCTGACGTTTTGTTTGGTAATCACGACGGTCTTCTTCATCCAATCTAATGGTTGGAAACTCGTCGTTTTTCGAATTATTTGCCATAGTAAATTTATAATCTCGTTATGTAGTACTAACTTCATCGCATTTAGATGCTTTAACTCAATAAGAAGACAGCACATTTATATTTGCGCGCTAAAGCATGTTATCGCTAAATTAAAGGAAATTCTACGGCTTATGCTCAATGTCAATTATACATAAGCCATAAAATCCGAGAATTTCCTTAAAGCGTAGCGCTACTGCTTATCGCCGATCCATTCAACGCGATACAAATCTCGTCTTCTATCAAGATAATTCCGCACAGAGCCTTCATTTTGAAGCTTAGTGAGTTTATCCAAATCCAAATCAACAATGAGCGTCATTTCTGTGTTTGGCGTGGTCTCAGAGACAATTGCGTCATGTGGGAACGCGAAATCACTTGGCGAGAAAACCGCGGTTTGCCCATATTGAATATCTACGTTGTCCACTTTGGGTAAGTTACCTACGCTACCTGCAATTGCCACGTAGCATTCGTTTTCAATAGCGCGGGCCTGCGCACAGCGTCGCACGCGCAAATAACCGTTTTTGGTATCTGTCCAGAAGGGGACAAACAAAATTTGCATTTCCTGATCGGCAAGAATACGCGCAAGCTCTGGAAACTCCACGTCATAGCAGATCAAAACGCCGATTTTGCCGAAGTCGGTATCAAATGTCTTAAGGCTGTTTCCGCCTTTCATTATCCAATCTTCTTTTTCGTGAGGTGTTGGATGAAGCTTATACTGGCTTTCAATCGTGCCGTCGCGTTTGCAAATGTAGCTGACGTTATAGAGCTCTTCCTCTTCTACCACAGGCATAGAACCTGCGATAATCGTAATATTGTACGATACGGCCAAATGAGACACGGCAGTTAAAATCTCATCGGTATAGGTCGCTAAATGCCAAATTGCATCAATGGATGAATCTGACGGGCTCAGGCCCATTAATGGCGCGTTGAAAAACTCAGGGAACAGGGCAACGTCGCAAGAATAGTCAGACAAGGCATCGACGAAGTACTCTACTTGTTGTAAAAGCTCTTCTACATTATTGAAGTAACGCATTTGCCATTGAATACATCCGATTCGCGCGCTGGTCTTCCTGCTGGCGATGAGGGAAGGCGTGCCCGGTTCATAATAAATATTGTGCCACTGAAGTAGCGTCGCATAACCCTGTGAGGCTTCATCCTCTGGAAGGTAAGCCGACATGACTTGCTTGACTTCAAATCCATTTGAAAGTTGAAAAGTTAAAATGGGGTCGTAGATGTCTTTGAGCTTGACTTGCTCAATGTATTCATAAGGCGACAGCTCATGCGCATGGTTTTTGTAGTTCGGGATTCGACCGCCCGCCATAATGGATTTTAGATTCAAATTACGACAGAGCTCTTTACGCGCTTCGTAGAGACGACGACCAAGGCGTAGACCTCGATACTCGGGTGAAACAATTACCTCAACACCATAAAGCACATCACCGTTAGGATCGTGTGTGGTCAAATAAGCATCACCCGTAATTTCATCGTAGCTATGTTTATCCCCAAACTGGTCATAGTCTACAATCACTGAAATGGCGAAAGCGACCACTTTGCCTTTATCTTCAATACATATTTGCCCATCGGGAAATGTAGTAACTTGGGCTTTATAGTTAGAGTAAGGCCATGCGCCTCCAACGTTGGCGTATACCTCATCCATTAACGCTTTAACATCGTTGTAGTCGTCCAGTCTCAAATTTCTTAAGTCTAGATGATGTTCCGTTTCTTCTATTTGTGTTTGATCTTGACTCATGGGTTACTCTTTTTGCTAAAAATTTTAGTACGTACATTGCATATATCTTTACTAAACCGCCTTGCCATGCGTTTTTCAACTGTTAATTACAATCCGTATGTGCAGACGTAATGGCAACGGAAACAAGGGCAGAAGAAAAGTCTCTCAATCAACCCTCTTAAAATATACACCTCGGTTTACTTATTGATTTAGTTTACCTTTACCGTCATTTGCTCACTTTAAAATTGATATTAAATAAGCAAGAAGCGTGCGACTTCTTAACGACAAATAATTTTTCTTTTATCGATAAAAAAATAGCGCGGAAAATGCGTGGTGATGCAATTGCTATAGGATTCAACCCCGCGTATAAGTTCGCTAGTTTTTTAACATACACAACCCGCTCCTAACTACACGATTAGTTAACCGCTCAAAGGTAGAAATGCTCTGATGAATAGAGAACAACTTGCGTCGTATCAGCCTCTTCACGTTTTCGATGAAGCCATATTTGAAAATATCGTCGATGACTTAGTCACGAAAGGCTTTTCTATTCAAGAGCATGGTTTACCTGATTTCATTACACAAGCACTTTTGGCCTGCCAGCGTTCGATCTCTGAAGCTGAATATCAAGCGGCAGGTATTGGTCGCGCAGAGAATTATCAAAAAGCTGAAAAAGTTAGAGGGGACGAGATTTGCTGGATTACAGGTTCATCTAGCGAAGGCGCTTTGTGGCTTTCATGGTGTGAAGCCATGCAGCAGTATGTAAATCGTTCGCTCTTTATGGGGCTTTTTTCTTTTGAAAGTCATTTTGCCTGCTATGAGCCGGGTAAATTTTACAAACGCCATGTAGATGCGTTTAAAGGCCAGGGCAATCGCGTGTTGTCTTTAGTCGCCTATTTGAATGACGACTGGACTTCAGAAGATGGGGGAGAACTCGTGCTCTACGCTGATGAAAGTGATCTAATTGGAACAAGAGTGCTGCCAACGAAAGGTACTTTCGTTGTCTTTTTGAGCGAACAATTCCCTCATGAAGTATTACCTGCTGCCCGCAGCCGTCACTCGGTTGCAGGTTGGTTTAGGGTTAACGGAAGCGTTAACGACGCGATTGATCCGCCTCGATAAAAGCACTAATCACGTTGTGAAACGCACGTGTATCTAAAAACCAAGACTTATGTATAATAAGTTTAGGCTGTATGCGCGCTATTATTACAAAACTGGTTTGAATTATGGGCCAGCTCCTCTCGCGCACAGCTCGCGCAACATTGTGCCGTCGCAATAGCAAGTATTCTATTACGACGCTTAGGGAAAAGACGTTAGAAGTGATTGGTAAATGCTGGAAAAAATACCTGCCCCAACCCCAAGAGAAGAATTACATGTGCTGGTTATCGATAACCAGGGGCTTGTACATGATGTAGTGTCATCAGCTTTGCATGAAATTGGAATAAAAAACGTAAGCAGTGCTTTTAATGCCTTTCACGCGAAAAGGTTATGTGCTGCAAGACAATACGACTTTGTTTTACTGGCGTTTAACGTCAGTCACGACAAAGATGGCTTTCACCTTTTTGAAGAATTAAAACACCTCAATCACATCAACGACACCACCACGGTCATTTTTCTCAGTGCAGAGACATCGCCTGAATTGGTTAATTGTATTGTTGAATTGCAACCGGATGACTTTTGGGTCAAACCTCTTCAGCGCAACAAAATTGAGCTGCGTTTGGAATACCTTATCCAAATAAGGTTAAAGCTACATAAAATGCTTCATTGTATGCAGGTGGGGGACTATTCCACCGCTATGTACTATGCAGAGCGCCAGTTAAAAGATCCTTCGCTATCGGAGTATCACACCAGAATTAAACGCTTAATTGGTGATTGCTTATTGCAGCTTCGCGATTATCAAACTGCGGAAGACTACTTTAGAAGCTTATTGCAGAGCATGGATCATGCGTGGGTTCACATTGGTTTAACCCGGTCGTTGCTTCGACAAGATGAATTAGAAGAAGCCCAGCTACTGGTTGATGACTTATTGCAGCGCCACGACACGCGATTCTTAACCTTTGACTTGCTTGCTCAGTATTTTATTGAGAAAGAGCAGTTCGATATTGCCTACGAACAAATGAAAGAGGCGAGTAAGCTAGCACCTCGCAATATTGAGCGTAACAAACGGTTATGGGATCTTGCTCGATTGAACCACGATAAGGCAGGGCAACTTTCAGCCGTTCAAAATATGGCAAAGTTTGCTAAAAATTCTATCCATGACTCACCTCATCTAACGCTCAATGTTATTCGTTCAACCATTGATTTAGCCACAAGCCTTGGCAGTACGGAAGGCGAACGCTATATGAAACGCGCAGAATCTGAACTGGAAGAATTGAAACAACAAAAGGGCATGCAGTCTCAGCTTGGCGAGCAGATTGACGTCGTAAAAGCGCGTGTCTTGTGCTTGCGAGACGACAAAAAAGGGGCTGAAAAGTTGATGAAGGATCGTTCGGCATCTACCGACGGACTCTCGATGGAAGATAGCCTCGATAAAATGAAAGCATTTCACGAGTTAGGAATGCGTGAACACTGTGTGAGTATTTTAGATAAGCTTAGAAAGCAAATTGAAGGGGACACGTTTACTTCTCAAGTGGTAAATGAATACCTGAATCAAGAGTCGATTGAACGTACTGAAATTCAATTTACCACAAAAGAGCTTAAGCAAATGGCTGCGGTTAACTACAAAGAGAATCGGTTGTCGCCAGCCTTCAACAATTTACGCCAGGCACTAACACTGTCCCCTAAAGACAAACAAGTTGCACTGAGCTTGTTAAAAGTTATTACTCAAATCCACTTAGGGGATAATTTAACAGACGACCAGATGGAAGCGGCCCATAAAGCGGCGAAGCTTCTTTTAAGCAGTGACTTGTCGCCAACCCAGGCTGAAAAGCGCGATCAGTACATAAGCCGAATAGGTATAGAAGTGGACGACAGTAACGCTGCTGACTTAGTTGGTGTGGTGGCTGTTAAAGCATAACGGTTACTACACAGACTGTTATTGAAAAGAGTACCAATAAAAAAGCTGCCTCCATTGAGGCAGCTTTTTTTATGTGAATGAAGCACACCCGTTAAGCGTGTACTTCATTCTTTCACTTTTTACTTCTTAACAGTAGTCGAACGACGACGAAAGCCAATCGCTGCAGCTAGCAGGGCAAGAATTCCTCCCATTGCTCCACCTGAGCTATCATTGTTTTCTTCTTCTTCCTCTTCAACTACGTCTGCTTGTAGGTCAAAGGTTGCGATGAATGGGTCGTGATCTGAGCTTCTAAATGGACCAACATCAGTAAAGGCGTAACCGTCTTCATCTGGGTAATAACGAAGCGCTTGATCGTACTGCAACTGGTAAGCTTCAACTGAGTTGATGTTCCAGTGAGCACCGTCAATGGCGTCTGCAAGCATAGCTTCACTTGCTAGTACGTGATCTAAACTACCCACCTGTTCAGTTCCGTAGAACCAATATGAGAAGCCTTCTGCATCAAACTCTTCAGCCAAGTTGTGATAGCCGAAGCTAGACTCTACGTCCACTGACGAGCCTTCATCCATACCTGTATTGACCGCAGTCGTAATAGTGTATCCACGAGACTCAGGTGTGTAATCGGTAAGTACAGCTACTGGATCTTCAGCGCTATAAGCGTTTAAGTCGCCTAAGATAACCTTGCGCTCTGGCAGGCTCTCATCACTTAGCGCGTTGCCTAATGTGATAGCTGCCGATACACGAAGTGCGTTACAGCTACCCTGAATCGTGGTAATTTCAGACGGCGCTTCTGCCACATCTTCTGCACACTGTGAACCTTTTGATTTAAAGTGATTCACGGCAACAAGGAACGATTTGCTGCTTTCAGTGTGTACAAACGATTGAAGAAGGCTTGGGCGCATGCGTGCCAGGCTATCTTCATCAATTTGTTGCTCTGGCATAGCAACTACCATGGCATCATTTTCTGGCGTCACTACTGTAGCTTTGTATAACAAGCCTACAGTAATCGCATCCGTACCAATTTCACTGCCATCACTGGTTGCGATGAATGAGTATTGCTCGGTTTCACCAAGTTCGGCGTTAATAGCATTAACTAGAGATTGGATAGCGCTATCTTCACCAAAACCATCGTTTTCGATTTCCATCAAACCGACAACGTCTGCGTTAAGGTTAACGATAGCTTCAACGATACGACCCTGTTGCAATTCAAACGCCACTTCATCGTCTGCGCCGCGGTTTTCGTCATAATCGAAATTTACGTCGCCATTTGCATCTACTTCACCATTAAAGTAGTTAAGCACGTTGAACGTAGCAATAGATAGGTTGCCTTCTGTAACCACTGGGTTTGCTTCGCGAGAAGACGTTACTTCGATAACGTCGCTTGGATTAATTCTGTAAGTGCCAAAACTGTAGTTTAGTGGGCCAGCAGCAGAAACCGAATCACCAATGCGAATGGCATTAGCGTAGCTGAAAGTAGGGAAGTAATTAAGTGCATCTGGGTACTGCGAGCTGCTGTTATCTTCGATTGTAAGAAGGCTTGTCTCGCTCGCTTCTTCTGCCGCAGTATAAGCTTCTGACAGAGGCGCAGCTACGTCGCTTGGTTGGCGTTTAATTGTATCGCTAACAACGATTTCACCAAAACGCCACAGGTTGTTTGTACTCGTCACTGTTGCATCAGTCACGCTAACAACCATACCTTCAACGGTTTCAAGGTCAAGTTCGTACGGCATAGAAAGTTCTACCGCTGCTACAGCATCCGCTGTACCACAATCAAGTGCAGCCACATCACTATCCATAGCAAGTGTGGTCATACCGTAGTTTTCTTCTACTTCACCGTAAAAGCGAACCAGGTTACCTGTTTCAACGTCGACAGAACCTTCTACAAATAAGCCTTCAGACGTGGCGTCGTCAGCGTCGTAATCAGACGCTTCTTCTTGGACAAAGAAGCCGCCAGCACGTGTGCCAGTTACAATAGCTTCAATTATAACGTTATTGCCAACTTCAGCAGAGCTGCTTTCACTGCCCTGTATAGCACTAATAAGTGTCGCGTCTGCACCGCAAATACCTAGCTCAACAGCAGGCTCTTCTGGAACTTCTACAACGTCACCGCCACCTTCAGTGGTAAATGTACCCGCTGGAAACGGCGTTGCAGCGTCAGTGTTAGTGGTCGAGCCATCAAGCGCGTCAACACCACTGTAAGTCCAGTTAGATGCTTCGAAACTGCCGCCATTTGCTGTTTGACCTGACGTACGGTATGCCCAACCGTCTAGGTACTCCCACGCGGTGCCACTACCGTCGGTGTTGATATCGCCAAACGTGTCAATAACGCTGCCATCTTTAAAAAGCTCAATAGCGTCGTCACCATTAATACCCATTGATGAAGTATCGTAGTCTGGTGCAGAACCGAAAAACGCAGTAAATCCATCAATTTCTGATGCTACGTAGATATAAGTACCAGCGCTTGCAGACGCACCAGCTGGAAACGTAAACTCTTCGCCATCAGTACCGCCGCCGTTGTTTGCAGTTCCAAGGGCATAGGTAGATAAATCTGCTATGTCATTGACTACGAAAAGTTCAACTGCTTTTGGAACACCACCGCTTAACGGTCCATCGATAACACCACTAATGACTAAATCGTTAGCTTGGATGGCGGTTGAAGAAAGTGCAGAAATGATTCCTGCAGATAGTAAAGTTAATGATGTTTTCACGTCATTTTCCCTTTGTAGTTTTCATTATTTTTAATTCACATAATTACTGCTTCTGCTTTTGCCGAAATAGAAAAAACAGAGTGATATGTGAAGCGCAATTTTCTTATTGCTTGAGCTACACTAAGGGCATTTGTAATGGATAGGAATGACTTAACCTTATTCAAGCTGTTTTTAAAATATTATTTAAATATCAAGTTCTTATCATCTACAGGTAAGTTTACTCATACCTTTAACTCTTAACCAAAAGCTAATATAGGTGTTAAGTAATGCTAACGACACGTCTATGACAACAGTTCGCCTGGTAAAAAATACGCTTTTTATTGATATCTTTATTTCAGCGCACGAGTGAACAGCGCATGATCATCAACTACTTGTTCTGTATAAAGATTTGCTATTTTTACGAGCAGGCTTTTTACTTGAGAAAAAGATGTTGATGCTGACGACGCGAATCGTGTACTTCTTCTATCGCCTCGGCAGTGAGCTAGCGCAAGGCTATACCCGCACAATTCGGCAAGATACCAATCCGCACAGGTAATCACCCACGCAGCGAGATTTAAAATGTTCGTAATCGCGGCGTGTTGCCGCAGGTATAGTGGCTCTACATCAAGGTAACACAACAAAGAGTACGGACATTTTAAACTCGCCCTTCGGGAAGGTCTGGCAAGCTTCCTAGCTTCATTCTGGGAATTTGAAAGGGAACAGCCATTCCTGCATTCCCACGCTTCGCTAGGAAACTTGCCAGCGCCTTCTGAGTGGGCGATTATCTGTGTGCATTGGTATTATACTCAAAGCCACCATTTATCGCTTTATTTCCCATTGCAATATCTTGTGGGTCGATTCCCACTTTAGCGTGATGTCGGGAGCGAACCAGGTAATGCGCATTTTCAAACTTAACTTCATCAAGCACTAAGTCGGGTTTTCTTTGCATTCTTCGTTGGCATCGAGCTGTAAGGTGTGCCGCATTTAGGCGATTAACCGGGTTAAAATCTGGAAAGTAATAAATAGGCGCCGCAACACGTTGTTGCTTAACCTCGACAATATGACAATGCGCAAAGCTTGCTGAATTATGTGGTTTTGCTGGTCCTACTAAAAAGTAGTAGCGCGCCATATTTACCGACCCGGTGCCCGCGTCCAGGCGTTTCACTATATCGACTACCGCATCGTCCATGTAGGGAGCAAAAGCTTCTAGTAGCGTGGCGTATTCTTGTGGGCTTAGGGTAGAAAATTTTTCACTGTTGGCCTTAAACCCCAAGGTCTTGCCATCAAAATGAACGGCTTTAGCCAGCGCACTTTTAACCGTGAAGTCTTCTCCTCCTGCGCTGCGGGCTTTGGCTTTTTTATATAGTTTGGTCAGCTTGCTTGGCACGGCATCTGGGCAGTAGTCTACGGCTTCGTTAATCACCATGGCGTTTTCTACTACTTGGCTACAGGTTTCTACATAACGCTCAATAAATGCGTATTGCGCATTAATAACCTGCTGGTGGCTGACAACAGGTTTAGTGATGTCGATGTTATCGCACGCATACTTTCCATCAACGGTGCCTAGGCAATGTATCTGGGCAAGGTGCAATGAAGTGAGATAACGAAGCACATCCCAGTGTGCTTTGCCGACACACGCATCATCAAAGTCGTTGGGTGAGAAGATCACTGTATCTCCGTGAGACCCTTCTTCTGTGAGAAAGCCAAAATTGGAAGTATGACAGTCTCCCATCACGCTGGTGAGGGGAACTGTCTCGCATTCTTTAGGAAAATTGATAAGGCCTGCTTTTATGTCAGCGTAAAACAACTGTGCACTGCCTCTGTAGAAAACAAAGGGGCTGGCCTCCATTTTTGCATGCTTTGCCAAAGTGCGAGATGGCGCGTGTCCATCGATTAGCATTATTTCGTGGGAGATGCGCTGTAGTCGGGAATGGGTCATAGTTTTCTCATTCAGCAGAGTTTAGCCGGTGAAACCGTATTGCAAAACAATCAATCTATTTTGGCTCAATTTTCATCGTTCAATTCAATAACCTGATTAAGCGATTCATTTTTACCAATTAGTTTTTTTTGATTGTGCGCGCTATTCTTATCACCAGTTTCGAGAGACATGAATTTTGCGTTAAGTGATTATCTTCACAAAACTGCAAAACCATGTCGACACAATAAACGTAAAGTTTGTATTCGTATGTGTTTAACGTGCGAAAATAATTTAAACCAAATGGAGAATTAAACATGGCATTGATTAATACTGCTATCAAACCTTTTAAAGCAACTGCATTTAAAGACGGCGAATTCGTAGACGTAAGCAGCGAAGACATCAAAGGTAAATGGGCAGTTTTCGTATTTTACCCAGCTGACTTCACATTTGTTTGTCCAACTGAGCTTGGCGACATCGCTGACAAGTACGAAGAACTTCAGTCACGTGGCGTAGAGGTATTTTCAGTATCTACTGACACTCACTTCACTCACAAAGCATGGCACGATTCTTCTGACACGATCAACAAGATCAAATTTGCGATGATTGGCGACCCAACAGGCGAAATCACGCGTAACTTCGATTGTATGCGTGAAACTATGGGTCTTGCTGACCGCGCTACATTTGTTGTTGACCCAGAAGGCATCATCCAAGCGATGGAAATCACTTCTGAAGGTATCGGCCGTGACGCAGATGACCTAGTACGTAAAGTTAAAGCTGCTCAGTACGTTGCAAACAACCCAGGTGAAGTTTGCCCAGCTAAGTGGAAAGAAGGCGAAGCAACATTAGCACCTTCACTTGACCTAGTAGGCAAAATCTAAGCAGCACGCTTAGCGCTTAATATTCGAAAGCTCAGCGCTTTGTGCGTTGCACAGTATTAAGCAAATAATTTGTAGGGAGTGGGTCTCCACTCCCTGATATTAATTTCCAATTTCCGCTTATGTTGTTGACCCTTCAAAAGGTTGGCGGGGATCGGCGTGTCGAAAATAAGGCAGAATAACCGTGTTAACTAAAGAAATTTTACAAGCATTGAAATCATATGCAGAGTCAATGCAAAAAAACGTAACCTTTGTCGTACAGACCGGTGAACATAGCAAGCGTGAAGAGCTTGTGACGTTTCTGTCCGACATTGCTTCAGTAAGCGAAAAATTAAACGTAGAAGAGCGTGACACAAATGGTGAGTTGCGCAGTGCAATCAGCTTTTTGGTGGAAGCTGACGGCGAAGATACGGGAATTCGTTTTTCTGGTATCCCTGGCGGTCACGAGTTTAACTCGCTTGTACTTGCCATGCTGCATGCAGCGGGTACTGAACTTAAGCTAGACGATAGCGTTAAGTCGATGGTGAAAGGGGTGAATGAACCACTTAATTTTGAAGTGTTCATTAGCTTAAGCTGTCACAACTGCCCTGAAGTCGTACAGGCACTTAATCAATTTGCTTTGATTAATCCTAACATCAAGACCGAAATGATCGACGGCGGGTTATATCAAAATCTAATTCAAGAGCGCGACATCCAAGGTGTTCCTAGCGTATACCTTAATGGCGAGCTATTCGCGAATGGTAAAGTTGATGCCTCTGTGCTTATCAACAAGTTAATTGAACGCGACCCTAGCCTTAAAGAAGCAAACAAAGGCGATGCGTTACCACTTCAAGACGTAACGGTTATCGGTGGTGGTCCAGCAGGCGTTGCTTCGGCGATTTACAGTGCCCGTAAAGGCCTTAAAGTTGCCATTGTTGCTGAAACTTTTGGCGGCCAAGTTAAAGATACCATGGGTATCGAGAACCTTATCTCAGTACCTAAAACAACGGGCCCTGAGCTTGTTGGTAACTTGATGGAGCACGTACGCGATTACGACATTACGCTCAAAGAGCACGTACGCGTTGATAGCATTGAGAAAGGCAATATTAAAACCATTACGCTTTCTTCTGGCGAACAGATCCGCACTCGTACGGTCATTGTTGCGACAGGCGCCCGCTGGAGAGAACTTGGTGTTCCGGGCGAAAAAGAGAACATCGGTAATGGTGTTGCGTACTGCCCACACTGCGACGGCCCTTTCTTCAAAGGTAAAGATGTAGCGGTCATTGGCGGTGGTAACTCAGGTATTGAAGCGGCACTTGACCTTGCTGGCATTGTAAAATCGGTGACGGTATTTGAATTTATGCCAGAACTAAAAGCGGATAAGGTACTTATCGATCAAGCTCAAAAACGCGATAATATTACCATTATCAAGAACGCGGCAACGCGCCAAATTACTGCTGAAAATGGCAAAGTGAACGCAATTGAATACCAAGATCGCTCAACTAACGAAGTGCACACCCGTGAACTTGCAGGTGTATTTGTTCAAATTGGACTAGTACCAAACAGTCAGTTTATGAAGGGCACGGTAGACATGACGCAGTATGGCGAAATTATTGTTGATACTAAGTGTCATACATCTGAGCCGGGTATATTTGCAGCCGGTGACGTAACAACAGTACCGTATAAGCAAATTGTTATTTCGATGGGTGAGGGCGCGAAAGCATCGCTTGCTGCATTTGAATACTTATTAAGCCATGAAGTGGTTGAGTCTGAACAGGAAAGTGAAGCGGCATAGTCATTAGCCTTTCAGTTCTCATGAGAGTTAAAGCCGAGCTAACGCTGTTAGTTCGGCTTTTTTGTATGCGCGTATCTTTATGTTACTTAACAACCTCGGTTAACGCGTTTTCTGTTACTTATTGATGTTAATGTGAATGATACTGGTTATCATTTGTGTAAATTTTTGCTAAATTAGACGAAAGTACTAATGCAGCCTTCAGTTCACTTCATTCTTGTAATAGGCGACTTGATGGGTCTTAAAAATTAATAACAGAAAACACTCAACATGAATAAGAAATTACTCAGCTTGGCGGTAGCGGCTATCTTAGTGTCTCACGCACATGCTCAGGAAGATGAAAGTGGCGCTGGCTTAGCTATAGATAAGCGAGAAGCAACAGGGGAAAAAGCAGAAGCGAATGCAGTAGAAAAGATTGAAGTAGTGGGCATGCGTTCTCCGTTTGGCGCAACAAAAACAAATACACCGATTGTTGAACTCGCCCGTACAATTTCCATTGAAACCGCATTAGATTTAAAGCAAAAAGGTGTGTTAAATCTTTCTCAGTCTGCCACCTATATGGCGGGTGTGACGGGGGAGTCATACGGATACGCCACCCGAGTCGATTCAATCTCTTCCAGAGGATTAAGTATTCCGCGCTATCGCGACTCAATTCAAGAGTTGTTTGGCAGCTATAATTCTACGCGAGCTGAAATTTACACAATGGAACAGGTTGAGCTGCTTAAGGGGCCTGCCTCTGTACTTTACGGTCAGGGCTCTCCCGGTGGCATAATGAACTATGTGTCAAAAACGCCGACGTTAGGCAAAGGAAGCGAAGTGGTGTTGTCCTACGGAAACTTCGACCGCGCGCAAGTTGGGGTGGATGTAAACGGCAGCCTGTCTGAAGATGATAAGTGGATGGGGCGTTTTGTTGGTATATATCGTAATGCTGACTCTCAGGTTGATTATGTTAGCGATGACACCCAAGTATTCATGCCGTCACTGTCCTTCATGCCTTCTGACGATACAACGCTAACGCTTATCGGGTTATTCCAAGATACTGATAGCGATACAGCAGCGCAGTTTATTCCTGTGGAAGGCACATTATTGCCTTTGGCTGACGGCACTTATTTACCCGACCAAGATGTTTACGCAGGTGAACCAGGGTTTAATAAATTTGATACTAAGTCGAACCAAGTTACTTTGCTTGGCGAGCACTTGATTAACGATACAACGTCACTTTCATTTACTGCCTTATGGCGAGATGGTGAGGCAGACTACCACCAAGCGTGGCCCACTTTTACGGGCGGTACTCGCTATCTAAACGCTTTTGTAGGGGCACCGGTCGCGCCTACCGATACCTTTGTGCCGAGAACGTTTTATCAAGCAGACAATACGTTTAATCAACACGCTTTTGATATTCGTGTAAACAAGGGCTTTGTAACAGGCGCTTTCGAACACGAGTTATTAGCGGGTGTACAATATCAACATGTTAAAACTGACGCCAACTCTGCTTACTATGCTGGTGGTGGGGTATTACAAGGTGATTTTAGGTACATTCTGGACTTGGCTAACCCTGAGTACACAGGCGCACCAGAGCAAGCCATTTTCGACGCAATCTACAACGATGCGCCTGAACAGACAGTCACGGACACGGGGTTATACCTGTCTGATCAAATTTCCTATGAAAACTGGCGGGTAACGCTAGGCCTACGTCACGACCGCGTTGATAATGATACGGGCGTAACTGAGCAGGATGACACGCAAACATCATACTCAGCTGGAATTTTGTATCGTTTTGACAACGGCATTTCTCCCTACCTTAGTTACGCTGAGTCGTTCGAGACGGTAGTGGGACTAGATAACAATAACAACCAGCTTAAGCCTGAAGAAGGTCGTCAATACGAGGCAGGGATTAAGTATGAACTCTCGTCAGTACCTGGTTTTATCACGCTGGCGTATTACGATATTGAAGTTTCAAACCTTCCTAATCCTAACGGATTACCAGACGAAGCGGCGCAACAGCAAGGCGTAACGACCATTGAAGGGATTGAGCTTGAAGGGCGCGTAGACTTTGGCCAGATAACAGCGCAGTTTGCGGCGTCGGTCTTGGATGCAGAAGATCCTAACGGTTTTTCGTTGTCAGCACAGCCAAACAGCAATGCATCCCTATGGGTAAATTATTCTCCACTTGAGCTTGAAGCGCTGACGGTAGGAGCTGGTATTCGCTACGTGGGAGAATCAGTTTCTGAGAATGGTATCATCAGATACGACACGCCTAGCTACACCCTTGGTGACCTGATGGTGTCGTACGAGCTAGCAGATAATTTGAATTTGCAGCTGAATGTAAGAAATGTGACCGATAAAAAATATCTCACGTCTTGCTTATTCAGAGGTGACTGTTTCCCTGGTGTACGCAGAACAGTGAACGCGTCGCTAACCTATTCGTTTTAAGGATTTATCATGCTTTCAGTTGCAGCGGGTGGTTTAACACTTGCAGCCTTAGGTGTTATTTATAAAAGTTGGCGCGCTCAAGCGTCAACGTATCTTTATTTGGGTCTTGTCGTATGGCTGGTTGCAGCAGTGTGCTGGTCTTATGCTCAGGGGTGGGAGTTTGGCGTGCTATATGCGCTGTGTATTCCTTCCATTTTAGTGTGGCCTTTTATTGCGTTTAACCAAACGCATTTACCTCAGCCCAAAAATGTACCTCAGCCGAGGAGCTTTGATTTCTCGCGACGTACAGTTCTAGGGAACATCGCAAACTACATCGTGGTGCTGGTTGTTTTATTGGTTGTGAGCGTGTTATTGACGCTAGGACTATGTGCGCTACTACCATTCTCAATAGCAGGGAAGTTGGCTACAGGTATCGTGCTGTTGCCAATTTGGTGGGGTCTTATTGTTTATCACTACCTTGCTACCGCCCACAAAATTAAAGTTGTTGTTGCTTACGCAGTTTTGGCTGCGCTTTGCCTACCAATACTTATTTTCTTCCCCATGTAGGTGAATATCGATGGATAAAATAACAAAACAAAATGCATTAAATGCACATACTTGGGTAGGCGTTTTTCTAAGTGTACTTCTCTTTTTGGTGTGCTTATCTGGGACCGTTGCGGTTTTTCACTTAGAGTTTGAAAGGTGGGAACAGCCGCATATTGAAGAAATGGAGAATGTTTCTCCTGATGTTGTTGAAAAGGCGATGGACACCTTTTTGGCTCAGAATACGCAAGAGTCTCACCATCTTTATGTGGTTTTCCCTACATCAGATATCCCTCGGTTGGTGGTAGAAAACGATCATGCTGCTTACTTTGCCGACAGTGAAGGTAACTTATTAGAGCAAGAAAGCGTGTCTTTTACCGAAATGCTTGTGAACTTGCACTTGTATCTCAATTTGCCACAAAGTTGGGGAATGATTTTGGTCAGCGCTTTGGGCGCTATCATCTGTACCCTTGTCGTCACTGGAATTATTGCTCACAAACGAATAGCAAAAGATGCTTTTAAACTTCGACGGGGTGGCAACGGTCAGCAAGCACAAATTGATTTGCACAACCGTTTTGGACTATGGGCATCGCCTTTTCATTTAGTTATAGGTATAACAGGCGCATATTTTGGTATGGCAGGGATCATTTTGGTGGTTGTTGCCTCACTAAATTACGATGGCGATCGCGACGCGGTTATTCAGAAAATCTTTACGCCAGACCCTGTATTAGCGCCACAGGAAGGTAAACCGGCTATTGGTAGGGCGTTTGCACAAATGGAAACGCTAGCGCCAGAAAAGTCGCCAATATTTTTAACGGTACACGAAGTCGGTGAACCAGAACAGTTCATCGAAATATATGCCAAGGCACCCAATAGAATGATCTACGCAGAAGGCTATCGATTCGATACGGCGGGTAATTTTATCGGTGTGGCCGGCTATGAATTCGGTGAATGGGGTAAGCAGTTGGTATGGGCGATGTACCGTTTGCACTTCGGTGACTTCGCCGGCCTTACCAGCAAATGGCTGTACTTTGTTCTTGGTGTAATGCTGACCATGCTTTGCGTGTCGGGTATGGAGATTTGGCTGTCTAAGAAGGCGCATCCGCCGTTAGCAAGCAGGCTTTGGTACAGCACGGTGTGGGGTAGTGTGAGTGCACTCGCATTAACTGCTGTAGCAGATATGTTTTTTACAGGCTCGCTCATCGCCGTTTTTTGGTGCCTTATGCTATTTAATACCGGTATTACAGTGGGAATTAAATCACTCACAAAGCCGATATGGTTGCTTATATCAGGCCTAAGCGTAATGGTGTTACTCATAGCCTATGCGGCTGTGCACCAAAGCGCGACGCTATCGGTTGCGTCACTTCAGCTTAATATACCTATGGTGGTGTACGTGGTGTGGAGTGTTTATCGTGCTAATACGCTGATTAAGCGAGCTAAAAATGCAGAAACTCAGATTGAAGCAGACGCGAGTAACAACGCGCCTCAATCAGCGCAAGAAAAAAGAGTGAATGCGTAAATCTTATCGTAACTATTAGGGGCTCACAGGAAGCCCCTTAGTTACGCTTCTTTCTTTTCCACGTACCGCCATACATATAGCCATTGCTGGCCTTTGCTCGTTCTTGACAAGCTTTGCATACTATACGCCACGTGTCTTCATCACCACATCGAATACGAAACTGTGTGTCGGCATTGATACCGCAGTTGTCACAGGGTTTTGGTAGCCGAACTCTGTCCTTTTTTCCCACTCTAAAAGCGTCTCTTTTTTTTCAATTAATAATTTCTCTGATGTCTATTTTTTATCACAGGTCACTGCGCATAAGCTCGAAAACTTAAATCACTTTTGCGATTGCAACGGCAATAGAAGAGCCTTTTTCAACGGCTGCGCCCCATAATTTCATTAATAACGACGGCCTTTTTGTCATTAGGAACAGCGCTTCATCTCTGTGATATTGTTCATCTGCTTGGCATTGTCTAAACCGATTTATAACGTTTGAAGGGGGGCTGGCTAACGCAGAAATGCGCTTACATTGTTCTTCGTAATGCGAATCTACGAACTGCTCTACTCGGTAAATGGTGTAGTAAAAGCAATTTATACCGCAAAGTCTTGGAATAAAGCCGGTGATAAACCCAGAAGCTATCCATAAAGGTAAAATAAAACTTCCCCTGAAAAGCGGCATTTCGTTTTCAAAGACGGCGAGGTGTCGTCTTTCCGTTTTAAGGTGCTCATGTATGAAGGGTTGTGCCTCGCTTTTTGTGCCAGAAAGATTAACCAGTTTTAAAACACATTCGGCGAATAGAGCACCACGGTATATCCAAACGGCTCCCGTCTCTCCCGCGTGGCTCGCACGTAGTTCTTTGTCTACTTGCTTAGCGTGATTATCTCCGAGTGTTTTTGCATAAAATGGCATGACGTACCTCTGTAGCATTTTATAAACAAACGATCTGAAGGGGGGAATGGATGCTACCTAACGAATTTGTAATGCATATTCAAATATGCGCTATTTAGAAAGCTCTGGATGATAGTGTTCTATTTATAAACGAAAGCAGAGTATCGGAGGGTTGCTTGCTATGCTTGATAGATACAAAACATGCGTTGCTTGCAGGAGAGCATAAATGAAGGTATTCGGTGGCGTTGTCATTCTTGTCATAGGGTATTTACTATTGTGGCCAGTTCCCATTGCGCCAATAGGCTGGCAAGCACCGAGCAGTAGCGGATTTTCGGGGGAGTTTGCGGAAAACAACCGTCTGGCAGATCTTTCGCTTATTGAATTAGGCGCAGATAAAGGGCCGGAGGATTTTGCGATAAACGTTGCGGGAACTATTGCAACCGCTACTCATTCTGGTGCGGTATTACTCAAGAAAAAAGGTGAGGCAGCATTTACTCCATGGATTAACACTGGTGGACGCCCGCTCGGTATCGAGTTCGATACCAACGGCAACTTATTAATCGCCGATGCACATCGCGGATTGCTAATTGCAGACCCTGAAGGTGAGCTAACGGTATTGGTTAACCAAGTAGAAAACACTAAAGTTGTATATGCGGACGATGTGGATGTTGCCGACAACGGCAATATTTACTTCACTGACGCAACCACCAAGTTCTCCGCCAAAGAGTATGGGGGAACGCTGCAAGCGAGCCTGCTAGAAATTTTGGAACATAGAGGCAATGGCAGGCTTATAGAGTACGACCCAGTACGTAGAACGAGTAATGTACTGATGGATGGTTTGGTTTTTGCGAATGGTGTCGCAATAAGCCATGATCAAAATTCAGTGTTGGTCAACGAAACCGGTAAATATCGCGTGTTGCGCTATTGGCTAGTTGGGCCAAAACAGGGTCAAGTAGAGGTCGTGATTGATAATTTGCCGGGATTCCCAGACAACATCAGTCAGGCAAATAGCGGCGCGTACTTTCTGGGTCTTGCTTCGCCTCGCTCCGCTCCCGTTGACGCTCTATCTGACAAGCCTTTCATTCGTAAAATTGTACAGCGTCTGCCACAGTTCATGCGCCCACAAGGTCAAGCATACGGGCACCTTGTTAAAATAAGCGAAAGCGGAGAGGTTTTACAAAGTTATCAAGACCCTAGTGGTGCATTTCCCTTTGTTACAGGCGCAATACAGACAGATGAAGGTGTATATGTGAGTAGCTTAACTGCACGGTCGGTAGGTGTGTTGCAGTTAAACTAGAGACGATAATAAGCATATTGTTACGGCAGAATAAGTAGTTTTCTTTTCTACCGCGATAGAGCGATACGCGTCACGAATGAAACTTACTCATCAACTCTGCAACACGTTTTCTTACATTTCGAAACATTTTAAACTTTTGTTATGTAGTTACGCTTAGAAGGATATGTCACTATCGGCTATGCTAATAAAAGTTGTTTTTAGCACAAGTTTAGTAGTTTTGGGCTAGCCGTTTTAAAAGGATATTTTCTAAATCATGAAAGCGTATACGTATTCTTCTGTTGCACTTGCAGTCACGATTTCTCTTCTAGCTGGATGTGGAGGTGGCTCAGGCTCGTCTAATACCCCTCCTGTGGTGACAACGCCTACCACGCCAACGACACCTGTAACAACAGAGCCAGAGTGGGAAGCGGGAGTGTATGAACCGCAATCTCAATATCTAGCGAAATGTGAAACTCCTAGAAGTGGTATTGATCCTTTTACTAATAGGGCTTACCCAGATACACAAGGTACCGCTATGGATGAAAAGCTGTGGCTACGTACTTGGACTAATGACACTTACTTGTGGTACGACGAAGTAGATGACAATGACCCTGCAAATTTCTCAGTGTTGGGATATTTTGATCAGCTTAAAACCAATGAGCTAACGCCAAGCGGTACGCCAAAAGATAACTTCCACTTTTCACAGGACACTGCCGAATATAACGAACTGTCTCAATCGGGGATTTCATCGGGCTATGGGTTTGATTGGGAATTTGGTTCAACAACCGTGCCGAGAGTACTAACAGTGCGATTCACTGAACCGGGTTCACCTGCAGCTACTGCTGGCGTGCCTCGCGGTGCGACCCTTTCGCGTATAAACGGCGTCGACTTTGTCAATGACAACACGCAGCAGGGCGTCAATGCGATTAATGCTGCGCTGTTTCCGGAAGACGCAGGTACGGTTACAAGCTTTGAGTTTGTGCAGGTTGATGGTTCAACTCTCTCAGTAGACATCACCTCCGGCGATATCAGCGTAACGCCGGTTCAAAACGCAAAGGTACTCGATACCGAAAACGGCAAAACGGGCTACTTCCAATTCAATACCTTTATCGTTACCGCGCAAGAAGGATTAATTGATGCGTTCGATATGTTTGTTGAAGAAAATGTGACCGAGCTCGTTATTGACCTTCGCTACAACGGCGGAGGACGTTTGGCGCTAGCTTCACAGCTTTCCTATATGATAGCGGGTCCGAACCAAACCAATAACGCAACCTTTGAAACATTGCGTTTTAACGATAAAAACCCAAACACCAACCCTGTCACCGGAGAGACCATTCGTCCAACACCGTTTTACCGCAATGTTATTGACTATAACGCAGGGCAACTTACCGACACGCTTCTGCCTAGCCTTTCGCTGACGAAGGTTTACGTTTTAGCCACGGGCGCGACATGTTCAGCAAGTGAAGCGGTAATGAATGCACTTCGTGGTATTGATGTAGAAGTAGTGCAAATTGGCTCTACTACTTGTGGTAAGCCGTATGGGTTCTACCCAACAGACAATTGCGGTGAGACCTACTTTACTATCCAGTTCCAAGGGGTGAATAACAAAGGGTTTGGTGATTATGCTGATGGTTTCATGCCTACCACCACGCCTAATTTCGATTTTGAGTTGCCGGGGTGTGAAGTTGAAGATGACTTTACCGCAAGCTTGGGTGATCCAAATGAAGGGATGCTGTCAGCTGCATTGGAATATGCTGCTACAGGCTCATGTCCTGAAGTTGTCACGTCAAACGGCGTGGCGGATGTCAAAGCACTGCGCAGTAACCAAAGTGCGTTAGGGGACGAAAAGCTCATTCCTATCGACAAGCCTGAACAACGCAAAGAGAACTTTATTTTACACAACAAAATAAATCAGCCTGTTATTCAGGAGCGCAAGTAATGTCGCTTCTTAATAAAAAAGGAAAACTGCTAAAAGGAAGACTGCTAGCAGCACCTCTCGCCATACTTTTGCTCTCGGCGAGCGGATGCGCGACAACGCAGGAGGCTGAGTTACACGAGGCAGTAACCAAATCCATTAGTGTGAGTCAAAAGCAAGCTATTGAAAGTAAGATCAGCAACTGGTTTGGTGGTCTAAACATAACGATAGCCGATGATGCATTCAGTCAAACCGCGAGCATAACGATTGAGCGTAAAGCAAAGGTAGATGGCAGGGGATTACCTTTTGACGGAAGGCACGACAACCCTGTTTATAGCTTTACGCTGCTAAGTGATGGTGAACAGTGCGTGTTGCGTAACGACCAAAGTGGGGAACTTACCAAGCTTGAAAATGTGACCTGTTATATAGTGGACGAGGCATAAGTCGGGATAAATCGACGAAAGCGCAATGTCATCGTTGACAATAGGCCTTAAAAAAACGCCCAGAGTCTACAAGCTCTGGGCGTTTTTGCTGCTATCGTTTGTGCATGCTTGGCTGCTTTTGCGTGCGGCCGCGACTGTTGCCGCCGCTATTATTTCCTTTCGATGCGTTGCCTCTATTCTTATTCCCGCCGGTGTCGTTACGCTGCTGTGCTGTGTTTCCATGACCTTGCTTGTTAGCGTTGGAATTACGTCGGCTCTTATTTACGCCGTTACCGCCTTTGCTGCTCTTGCCCTGAAAGGTAGGAGGAAGCCCAGTATGTTTAGTCAGTGCGCGTTCACCACGACGGCCTTTTTGCGCTTTTTGGCGTTTTTCATCTGCCGTTTCTGGCGGAACAAGGTGTTGAGGACCACGGCCTATTAAGTCTTCACGCCCCATACGCGTAAGGGCTTCGCGAATTTGCGCAAAGTTTTTCGGGTCGTGATAACGCAACATCGCCTTGTGTAATCGACGGTGAATTTCACCTTTTGCAGAAGGCACCTCTTCACTGTCTTTAGTGACTTTGCGAAGGGAATTTACCTCGGTATGGTACATGGTGGTAGCCGTTGCCATTGGCGACGGATAGAAGTTCTGTACCTGATCGAGCTTAAATTTGTTTTCTTTAAGCCAAATCGCAAGGCTTAGCATGTCTTCGTCGGTGGTACCCGGGTGCGATGCAATAAAGTAAGGAATTAAGTACTGCTTTTTACCTGCTTCTTGTGAGTACTTATCAAACAGCTCTTTGAAGCGGTAGTAGCTGCCCATGCCCGGTTTCATCATTTTTGAAAGCGGACCATCTTCGGTGTGTTCTGGAGCGATTTTTAAGTAGCCGCCTACGTGGTGAAGGGCCAGCTCTTTCACGTATTCCGGGTCTTCTACTGCTAGGTCGTAACGTACGCCTGAAGCAATCAATATCTTTTTAATTCCAGGCAACTCACGAGCACGGCGGTATAAGTCGATAGTTGGCTTATGGTCCGTATCCATGTGCGCACAAATGCTAGGGTACACACAAGACGGCCGACGACATGTAGCTTCTGCTTTAGGGCTCTTACAGCGCAGGCGATACATGTTCGCCGTCGGGCCGCCTAAGTCTGAAATAACACCAGTGAAGCCCGGTACCGTATCGCGTATTTGCTCAATTTCTCGAATAATAGAGTCTTCAGAACGGCTTTGAATAATACGCCCTTCGTGTTCAGTAATAGAGCAGAAGGTACAGCCACCATAGCATCCGCGCATAATGTTGATACTGAAGCGGATCATGTCGTATGCAGGGATTTTAGCATCGCCATAGACAGGGTGAGGCACACGCTGATAGGGTAAATCAAATACCGCGTCCATCTCTTCGGTTTCAAGCGGCATGGCCGGTGGGTTAATCCAAATGTGTCTGTCACCGTGGCGCTGCATGAGGGCTCGAGCACAACCAGGATTGGTTTCTTGGTGCAAAATACGCGACGTATGTGCGTATAACACCTTGTTGTCTTTCACCGTCTCGTACGCAGGTAGCTTAACGTACACGTTTTCCCAAGGCTTACGCTTTTCTTTCTCTTTTTGCGCAGGCTGAATAACAATGGGCGCAGCTTCTGGCGCTTCACTGCTTTTGGCGTCTTTATCCTGCGAATCGCACTCGGGCTCCATCTGGTAGGGGCTTGGAATGGCGTCTATCTTGCCGGGCCTGTCTAGAGAGGTCGAGTCAACACCTTGCCACTCTGGTAAGGCTTCTTTAACGATAATCGCAGTACCGCGAATGTCTCGCAAATCGGCAATATTTTCACCTGCCGCTAAGCGATGAGTGACTTCAACAAGAGGACGTTCGGCGTTACCGAAAAAGAGCATGTCCGCTTTGGAATCGAACAGTACAGAGCGGCGTACTTTTTCACTCCAATAGTCGTAGTGCGCAATGCGACGTAAGCTGGCTTCTATGCCACCAACAATAACAGGCACACCTTTAAACGCTTCACGGCAGCGCTGTGAATACACGGTAACCGCACGATCAGGGCGCTTGCCACCTACATTGCCTGGCGTGTAAGCGTCATCGTGACGAAGCTTTTTGTCAGACGTGTAACGGTTGATCATAGAGTCCATATTGCCGGCTGTTACGCCGAAATACAGGTTGGGTTTACCCAACTTCATGAAATCGTCTTTGCTGGTCCAGTCTGGCTGAGAAATAATACCCACGCGAAAACCATGCGCTTCAAGTACTCGGCCAATCACCGCCATACCAAAACTAGGGTGATCTACATACGCATCGCCCGTTACCAAAATAACGTCACAGCTGTCCCAGCCAAGGGCATCCATTTCTTCCTTCGACATGGGGAGAAACGGCGCAGTACCCAGGCAGTGTGGCCAATATTTAGGGTAAGAAAACAGACCGCGATCGGCCTTAATGGTGGCTTGCATAGTAATCACATCTAGATAAATCAGAGAGTTGCTGAGCTTAAATAAGGCTGTAGCTCAGAATAAGTGCGTAATTATAGCAGTGTTGGCCAAGCTAAGGTATAGCACTGTCATTAAATTAAAGAGCTTTGTATACTCACTTAAAGCAACAAGCTGCAAAGCTAGCCATGAGCGCAGGTTTTTATAAGCGCTTCAAATGCCCGCATTTAGCGAATGAAAGGCTTGTCTATTTACAACGAAGAGAATTAACGACGACTATGGCGTATTGGCTATTTAAAACAGAACCTGATGCATTTTCAATCGATGACTTGGCAAACCGCCCAGAACAAACGGAACCGTGGGACGGCGTAAGAAATTACCAAGCGCGTAACTTTTTACGAGACGGCGTTAAAAGGGGTGACAAAGTATTTATCTATCACTCAAGTTGCAAGCTGGTGGGCATTGCAGGTGTTGCTGAAGTGGTAAGAGACGGCTACCCGGACACCACGCAGTTTAGCCCTGAATCAAAATATTACGACCCTAAATCAAGTCAGGATAACCCCCGCTGGTATCGCGTTGACGTGAAATTTGTAGAGAAATTTTCAAGCGTTCTGCCGCTTTCAGTGATTAAAACGATGGACGGTATTACTGAACTGCCATTGGTCAAAAAAGGTGGAAGACTGTCAATCATGCCTGTAGAAGAGGCTGAATGGCAGCAACTGTATGCTGCTGCCAAACAGTAAGTTAAATGCTAAAAAGCGTAGCCGTCATATCTTGTTAGCTTGCTAAAGATAAATATAAGGGCTATCGCTATGCGCTAACTGTTAACATCGGTAATGACGACTTTAAAATATCCACTAGGAATACTGTGCGACTCATCTGCCTCTGGCAGAGTAGCGAAATACCATTCATATAACGGTCCAGAAACCACATAAACATCTTGCCCAGTTCTCACCACATCACGCACCGCATTTTCTAGATCCACCTAAGGACCTTGGTGGCCGCGGTCAGTACCAATTGTAAACACAGTTATCAGCAAACGCGTTAAATGCGCAAATTGTTAGTGTGAACGTGATTTACAGTGGCTTTTCTTATAATGCCTTGGCTTTATGTTAGTGATAGATAGCCTTAGGCTCGCCCGTTCACCTGCTTTTACGTTTGCTCTGTGCAGCATGTTTTGCTTCATGTTACCCAATTCATTCACGTGTAGTTTTGTGATTAATAATAATCACATTTTGCTGTGTGATTGTTTTTGAATTTGAGGTAGTAGCGTGTCATAGTGGACCTCTAAACGGAAAAAAGTGTCTATTGAAAGCAGAAAAGACAACGCGGCGCATAGTGAAATGACAAGAAAGAGTGCTTTAACAAGCAATACAAAAAAGCGCGCTGGTGTGATTACCGGTGACGTCTCCAACTCTCAGTCTTATTCTGATGCTGAATTCAGAGAGATAATTGCTACGCTGAGAGAGCGTTTAACATACTACGCCGAGTACTACGGTGGAGACTTTGATATTTATCGAGGAGACGCATTCCAGCTAGTTGTTGCACAACCACAGCATAGCATTGCAGCCGCAGTTGGATTGCGGCTAGCTCTTAAGGCGCATGCTTCAGGAGTAGATGTGAGAATGAGTGTTGCTGTGGGAGAAGCGCAATTTCGCCCTTCAGAAGTAAAAACTGGCACTGGAGACGCGTTTGTGTTGTCAGGACGAGGGTTAGATAACATAAAGCCGCACCATCTTACTTTTTGTAGCGGTGAACAAACACTCGACGACAAAACGCAGCTCTTAACACGTTTTGCCGACGCGCATATCAATGGACTGACACAAACCCAGTCGCAAACCTTACTCGCGTATCTTGAAGCAACGGATAAGAGCCATGAAAGTGTAGCGGCCATACTAGATAAAAATCGCAGTAATGTAAGTCGAATTCTCAATGCCAGTAACTATAAACTGATAGCAGAATATCTCGACTATATGGAGAGAGCGCTTATTTTATGGGTTCAAGGTGGAACCTCATTAAAAACGGAACAATTGACCAAGGAAGACTAATGTGATGACGAATAACACGAAAAACATAATGCTTGTGACAGGAGAGCCACATGCTTGCTGAACCTCAACTGCTGGTGGCACTTGTGTTAGCGCATCTATTAGCAGACTTTTATTTTCAACCGTTTACCTGGGTACAGCAAAGAAACGAACGACACGCACTGGCTTTGCCCTTATACCTACACGCAATCATACACGGTATACTTGCGGCAGCAGCAATGTTCTTGTTTTCATCAACGATAAGTATCGCAAGTATAGGTATTGGGGCAATTGTAGTCGCCGTTTCTCACTTCAAAATTGACGTTATTAAATCGTATTGTAAGCAAAACACTACGTCTTTTGTTGTCGATCAAATAGCGCACATTGTCGTGATCTTAGGCGTATTTTTGTATGCCACTAATCAGTGGCACGAGGCAGTGGGACTACTTCAGCAGGTAGGTACATCGCACCTATTAGTGGTCTTGGCCTATTTGGCGGTACTCAAGCCCAGTTCAGTTATTATTAAACAGCTGCTGTCGCCTTGGAGCGATGAAGTATTAGCTAACAAAATGCCGTCTTCTCACCCCAATGATCCGCCGACAATAAGTACAGAGGCACAACAAACTTTATCACTGGCAGGTCAACGAATTGGCTATTTAGAGCGTGTGCTCATGCTTACCTTTGTATTGCTAAATCAATTTTCTGCCATAGGTTTTCTTATTGCGGCTAAATCTATATTTCGCTTCGGCGACCTCACTAAACACCAAGACAGAAAGCTAACTGAATATGTACTTTTGGGCACCTTCACCAGTGTGGCGATGACGTTTGCCATTGGCTTGGCATGCGCAGCGGCATTAGGGCAATTACCTATAAAGTCTTAGCAAACCTCCTTAACGTACTGCTTTTGCAAAGGCTTGTTGACTATGATTGCTGAACACCTAGAAAATACGCGAAGCAAGCGTGGAAATGCCCCGCGTAAGTGAGCTGAAAAATGCGTACTAATCTGTAACGCTAAATTTTGACGACGTTCTTACGTATACAATGGTTTCGCTTTGGTTTGCGTTTTCAAAAGAATGGTGTGCGGCAGTTGATGATTCAATATAACTTCCTGCGTTTAATTCAATCTGTCTGGAGGCGTTGTTTTGGGTATAATTGAGACTTCCTTTGATAACCACTGCCTTAAATTCATCACCATAAGATTTTATTGAACCTTTAAATCCTTTTGGAAGCTTGACAAGGGTACCGTATACACTACTTGTCTCGCCCCACAAATAGGCAACAGAAACACCGTCGGCCGCTATATTTACAAGGTCGCTTTTTTGCAGCCACACCATATTGTCTGCGTGAACGTTGATTGGCCTTTCGCCGTTGTCAAAATGTTCTTTTGATGGCTTTACAAGGTATGGGCCTTCATCAATTTCCAGGTAAATCAGGTTGGTTTTGTCGTTTGCCGCAGTGGTGTGATCTTCACCTGCAGGTTGAGTCCAAAACGAACCTGTTGGCATCCACATCTTTGCTGCGTTTGGATCGTCATTGTGCATTTCACCTTCAATCACAATACTTCTATAGGTTATGTTGTGAATGTGCGGTGGCGATTCAAAGCCTTTGTTAAATCGCACTAACATCCCCGTTGCCGTGTCTTTTGTTCGGTCTCCCCACAAGTCTGCTGCCCCGGGGCTTTTGTCGCCACGGGCTGGGTTCAAGTAACCCCATTCTACATCCTTGGCTGCAATAACTTTGTCTTGTGCTTGTGCGCTGGGTACAAGAAGAAAACAGGTGCTCAATAATAGCGATGCTACTGTCAGCTTGCTTCGGTTCGTTGGTTTCATTCAAACCTCCTAATTGTTGGTCGTAGGTTGTATTTAACAGACAGGCACAGTCTATTATTTCGAATAAGTCTCATAAACGACCAAAATCAATAAAGACTTTCCTGAAAATGTGGATAATAGAGGTGCTCCATTTTGCTTTGTCTTTTTCGCCTTGAAATCAAAAGAGTGAAATAAACGTTGAGGGAAGTATGAAAACCGAAGACCTGTCTGTGTTCGTAAAGGTGGCTGAAGTGGGCTCGATAACCACTGCTGCGATAAAACTTGATATTAGCTCATCTGCTGCAAGTATGGCGGTTAAACGTTTAGAAGAGCAGCTTGGCGTAGCGCTATTCGTGCGAAGTACACGCAAAATTCGATTATCACCTGAAGGAGAGCAGTATTTACCTGTGGCAAAGCAAGCACTCGATACCTTACAGCAGGGCCTTGCATTAGTAACAGAGCAGAAGCAGAGCATTCACGGTGAGCTTCGCATGGCGATGTCTTCGGAAATGGGTCGCAACTTAATGCGTGAACTGCTAAATAAAGTGCAACGCGAAAATCCAGAACTTTCATTGCGATTACATGTGAGCGACAGTCGGGTGGACTTCTACCGCGATGGTGTAGATGTAGCACTTAGAGCCATGACAAAAGAAGCGGTTAAAGAATCGCAGATGTATGGTTTTAAAGTGTGCAATATTCCGCATGTGATTTGCGCGTCTCCCGATTATTTAGAAAGAAACGGTGAGCCTACAACTTTGACTGATTTAGCGCAGCACAACGCACTTCTTTATAAGCTCTACGACCAAACCCACAATACGTGGGAACTTATCAACGAGGGCGAGAGAGTTAAAGTGAAAGTGAACAGTAATCGCGCTGTGAATGACGGTGATATTGTTCGGCGCTGGTGCGTAGATGGAGAGGGGATCGCTAAAAAGTCATGTATAGACGTTGCGGGGGATTTACTGAGCGGAAAGCTGCAGCGTATTTTGACTGGTTACCACGTACCGCTAACTGAAATGTGGCTCATGCTGCCTAGCCGGCATCTTATTACGCCAGCGGTAAGATTAATTAGAGATGAATTAAAACAGGTTATTGAAAATAAGCGTCAACGTCTTATTCAAAATCAAATATTAAAAGAGAGTGAATGGCCGCCGTGTGACAACGCCTAATTCAGTTAAAACAACACCTGAACATCATAAACGGAGAGGCTTTAAAAGCCTCTCCTTAAACCTTAAAAGCGATAGGCGGCGGTAAGCCTAAAGCGCTGAGGCGCGCCAGGTTCAACCCACACATCTGCGAAAGAGTTAGTATAAAACTCTTCATCAAACAGGTTATCTACTGCAACTTTAACTGACAAGTTTTCTACAGGCTCTATTTCAGCAAACGCACGAACCGTGGTGTAGCTTGGTAAGTAGAAGTCGGTAGCGGTTTGACCTAAACGCTCATCAACATACAACAGTCCTGAACCGATACGTACTGGCATATCAGCAAATATAAGTCCCTTGCTCAACTGAATGCTCAATTGGTTTTCTGGAACGTTAATTAAAGGATCGCCAGATTCAATGGCTGCAACAAAGTTAGCATCCGCCGCGTCGTTTGTACTTTCAGCATCTACGAAGGTGTACGACACCCAAAGCGAAATATCATTTTCAAATTCAGCGTTAATGTCTAACTCAACACCACGGCTACGCGCTTCGCCAGCGGGGGTTAAGAAGAAGCCGTCAGACGCCTCAGGGCTATCATCATAAACAAGGATGTTACTTTGCTCGATATTAAACACGGCGAAGGTGATATCACCCCGTATATCATTGAACATTGATGTGAGGTCGGCTTTAACGCCAATTTCCGCAGATTTAGATTCGTTAGGTTCAAACGGATTTCCGGCGAAATCCGACCCCGTCAGCTGACGGAAACCTTCTCCATAGGTTGCGTACACACTTGTGGTGTCATCAAACAAGTAAACAGCGCCCACTTGTGGAGAAAAGCGTGTGTCGTCTTGTGATGTGGTACTTACAGGTGACGCTAAGCGATTATCAATTTCCTGCTCGAACTTATCGAAGCGACCACCCAGCCTAACTTGGAAATTATCAGTGATGTTGATTTGGTCTTGGAAATAGATACCCCACGCTTCCTGAACTTCAAAACGGTTCAAGTTGTCAGACAATTCCACATCTGGAAGTGGTGAGTAATCCGGATTAAAAATATCGACCACTAAGTACTGTTCTAAGTCTAAGTCGTTAATGTCAGTATCGCTTGAAAAGAATGGCGGGCGATAGCGCAGAATAATCTGGTCATTTTCAAACTTATCGTAGTCAGCACCAATAATCACGCGATGTGATAGCGACCCAGTATCGAATTGTCCCGCTATTTCGCCGCGTAAAACGAAGTAATCGGTTTGGAAATTACGGTAGCGCTTAAAACGAGACAACAAGGCTTGATTAGGATCGATAAATAACGTTTGGCGACCACCAAAGTTGTTTTCTAATGCATTACCCTCGAAAGTGGTATCGCGTAAGCCAGCACCCAAAAGCAGGTTCCATTCGTCAGCAAGTTTATGAGAAATCTCAATTTGATGACCAACCACTTCCGCATCGATGGTGTCGCCATTAGGATCGCCAGTAAAGGTTTCAATTGGCTGATGGCCCAACTTACCATCGATGGCCACTACGCCACGGTCGAAAGGAATTTTTTGCTCGGTGTATTCGAGTTCGTACGTAACCGTGGTGTCTGCTGATGCTTCCCACGTAACCGATGGATAAAAGCCAAAACGCTCAGTTTCTACTGTATCGCGGAAACTTTCAGCATCTTCATAAAAGCCTACTAAGCGTACACCTACATTTTCAGTACTGCCTGCAACCGATTGTACATCAGCCTCAATGCGCTTCTGCGACCAGCTTCCGTAAGTTGCTTTAATTTCACCACCTTGACGAAACTGGGGGCGCTTTGTAACAAGGTTTACCGCTCCACCTGGTTCACCGCGACCAAACAGCGCAGCTTTAGGGCCTTTTAATACTTCAACATGATCAATGCCAGAGAGATCACGAGGTCCGCCAAATCCGCGTCCTGCGTTAAAACCGTTTACCAAAAAACCGCTAGGTAAGTTTTCGTCACCTGAAAAACCACGAATAGCAAAGCTGTTCCAAAGGCCACCAAAGTTATTTTGTCTGGCTACCGAAGCGGACAAGTCTAAAGCGTCGTTAAGGTTTATAGCGCCTGCATCATTGATGAGACCAAGGTCGATATCCTGCGCTGCCGCCGGCACTTCTTTATATTCAAATGCCCCTTGATACGCACGGTGCATACCATGCACCGTAATTCTCTCTACATCAGCTTCCGATTGAATATCAGTATTTTGCGCATTTGCAGGCGCATTCAAAAGCGTTGCGATAGAAAGGGCGAGGGTAGATTTTACCCAACTAGTCTTCATTAGTGTTTTCCTGTGTCTTTCTTATTGTTGGTGAAAATTGAGGTAGCTGTTTAAAACTGGCCGATGAAAACTCCGGGGCTTCAAACAAGTGATGATAGTAGAATTTGCGCAACGACGCATGAAACTCGCGAACATTATTTTCGTAGTTAACCATGGCTTTAACATCGGTATCAGCCGCACTCGTTAATAAGCGTTGCGTTAACAAAGACGGGGATAGCAGAGCAACATAGCTTGCAATTTTATCTTTGCGTAAGGTGGCGGCTTGATAAGCCTCTGAAAGTTCCTTTGCCGTTTGGTCGCCAACTTGTTGAAATGCGTAATACCACTTCCAATTAAATGAACTGTCTCGCTGTGGATCAAAGTCGGTTTTATCCGCCCACTGTGGGTGAGTTTCAATAAACGCTTCCCATGTTTGTTCAACAGGTTTGTCCCATGCACTGTTAACGGCTTCTCGCTGCGTGAGCACAATGTCGCCGCCCTCAGGTGTATCAACCGAGGCATTAATTATGGTGTGCCCGGTAACTGGCACAATAACCGTTGTGACAAGCCATACGCCTAACATGATTGAAGCTAGGTGCGTGGCGCTGAAATTGGCAAAACGCTTAGCAGCACCTATAGCAAGCACAATAGCGCTCCAAACAATTATGCTGCCAATGACGATGGTACAAACCGTTACTGTTTGAAACACAGACGCGCCATTCACTACACTAAAGGCAATAAACGGAATAAGTGTAACTAGTGCCAAGGGCACCAGGGTTACCAATACGCGTGATGACCAAATAGCATGCGAATTGCGTGCGGTTACATTAAGTAAGTCAAAACGGCGGGCTTCGCGTTCCTTCGCTTTTAAGTCGTAAAGGAGCAAAATGATAAACAGAGGCAACAGCACACTGGTAACGAAAGCAAAGTCAAAACGCCCTAGGAAAGCAAGCTCCGGATTGTCTGTATCGCTTTCATAAATCTGACCTTCTAGCGCTAGCATTCTAATACGGTGCTTCCACGGAAACACATCGCGCTCTCCTACAGCAGCAAACGCCAACGGCGAGGGCGGGGCATAGGTCAAATGAAAGGCGTAATAGGCTACTATGCCATAATTAGATTGGTGAGTAAGGACAGCGTTGCGCTCTGTTTCATCTTTATCTAACAAGCGCTCAATAGTGGCTTGCTGTTCTTGCATTTCCGAATAGCCAGACCACAACGACATCGAGCTTAAAAGAAACACGACCAAAAGCGTTAGTTTTATCTGACGATGGCCAAATACGAAACCCGCTTCTCGTTTAATATCGCTATAACGCATCATGGATTTAATCTCCTAACTGCAGCTTGAAGAAGTAGTGCGGTAAGTCCCATCCAAAGCAACAGCTGAATAAAATAAATCAACGCGTTACTAATGCGTGTGCTTCCTGCTTCTGGTTTAAAATCAAACTCTGCTAAGATCGCCCAGTTATCTGCGCCAACCACAGCTTTGTCTGCTGCTTCTTCACTGGCGTTGCGGTTCATATCTAACTTGTAATCGAGTTTTTCAGCGTGAACCTTGTTCAAAGCCTGAACAAACTCAAGTCTTAGCGTTTCCGCTTCCCTTAAAAAGCGGTGGTGTGTCTCGAGGCTAGTTCCCGCAAGGATCGTAGAAATAGAGCGCACCGCAACCGTCGGCGAAAGCCAGCCAAACTGCCGTGCTATTTGGGCTTGTTCCAACTCTTCGGTCATGCGGGTTTCAGCAAACTCATTAAGCACTTTGGCTTGTCGACCTTCGGAGTACTGGGCAACAATGCCCCTGAAATTAACGGGTAAGTCGTCAACTGAATCTACATTGTATTTCGCTAGTAAATCTTCTTTTAGCTTCTTGAATGCAGGATCGTTAACGTCATGACCGTCACCTAAACTTCTAAGTTTTTCTTCCACTTTGAAATCGGCTTCAAGTTTTCCCATTGAAGGGGCAATGTTTGTGGCAACGCTGCTCCCTAAACGAGGAAGCAACACACAAGCGCTCATCCAAATGACAACAAGAACGGTGAAGCTAACGCTGCTTTTTTCAAATATGGCTGAGCACGCAGTGACTACCGTAGCCCACAGTAAAAAATAAACCACATAACTAAGGCAAAAGAGTATTACAACAAGTGCACTTTCGTTTGAAAACGCGACATAAAGACAGGCAAGCAGTAGCGGGAGTAAAAATAGGCTGCTAGCGGTTATAAGCGCCAGAAGCTTCCCTAAGAGCAATTGCCAACGGGTGGTGCCTTGAGAAAGCAGTAAGGTTAGCGTGCCGGCTTCGCGTTCACGTGACACGCTGCCGTAGCCAATTAGAATAATAAATAAAGGTGCAAGAACCAAAGCTAAAAAGCTGGGTGTTAAACTACTAAAGCGTGTAAGTCCTGCGGATTGGCGCTGCTCGGCGAACATCGCACTATTTTGGCGGTGTCCTTCTAAAAATATAGCGTTCCCCGTGTAGGTATCGACACCCGGTTCAATTACGCTCAGTGGAGTGGGGGCACGAAATACATAATGACCATAATGCACCATGCGATGAGGGTGCTTATCAGGCTGTGCCTCAAAGCGTTGTTCAGCTTCTGTTTGAAGGTGGTCTCTGGTGTGGGCAGCCTCATCGACGTGAAAGGCGTTAACTACCAGTGCAGCTATGGTAAGCATAGCGCCTAGCAATAAAACGGTCGCTGCTACTTTTGTTCGCAACCAATAGCGCCACTGTTCAGCACAAATGATTTTAGCAACATTCAGTATCATACATTACGCCCTGCAAATGCTGCGTGAACGGCTTCAGTATCTATTGGCGTATCGCCAGCGCGCTCGAAGGAACCTGTGAGTTTGCCATTACTTAAAAGCACAATTCGATGGGCAACTTGGCAGGCACCATAAACGTCGTGGGTAACCATAAAAATAGTAGCGCCACCCGCTGCCAGCTCTGACACTAGCGCATTAAATTCGTCGATGGCTGCTGGATCTAGCCCAGATGTAGGTTCGTCTAAGAACAGTACAGGCGCATTGCGCAGTAGCGCCAAGGCAATTGCGGTCTTCTGACGCATGCCTTTTGAATAATTAGATAGCGCCTTATTCCACGAATCTTCTTGAAGTGCGACCTTGCGAAGTGCGGCGAACATATCGTCGTCAGACTTATCGACTCCAGCCACTGACAAGAAATAACGAATGTTTTCTACGCCAGAAAGATGGCCATATAAGGTGACAGATTCGGGTAAGTAGGCAACAGACTTTTGAACTTGGTTTGGCTGGGTAGAGGCATTATGCCCTAATACAGTGGCGCTACCGCTACTTGCCTTCATAAGCCCTAAAAAAGTTTTAAGGGTGGTGGATTTACCTGCGCCATTTCCACCTAAAAGTGCAAATACTTCGCCTTTTCCTACATTAAAATTGAGATTGTCTAGAAGCGTGCGATCGTCAACACACACGGTAAGCGCATCCGCGCATATCACTGAATTTGTTTGCATTGTTTGGAGAAGCTATACATTAGAATTGTGCTGCAATGTTATAATATAACTATCTAAATGGGAATAGCTTTTATTTAGGTAGTGTGTGTTTTGTTTTAATTAGAACAATTTACAAATTTCGGAAGCTGAAACGAAAAAGGCTTGCCGAGTGGCAAGCCTTTGGAATTGGTGGAGCTGGCGGGATTTGAACCCGCGTCGATGTCGCTATTTTATTGGCCTGTAGGGAAGTCTGTGCAGTATTTGTGTTTTTTAATTTCTGCTAGGCTTAGGTCTTATGCTTCGAAATTGGTTGGCTTCTCTTTTTTCAACGGTGCATTCCACCACTGCCTAAGAGTCATTTTATCCCTCCAACATTCGTATAGCACTCGGCATAACTCACATACCAAATATAATCCAAAGAACACTGCGAAGAATTTCCAATCCATGTTTAAGTTCCCTATCTGTTCTGATAGTCATATTACCATAATTCTCCAAATGTAAGCCTAGTTAGTTATGAGGTTTACTAAATTGGACTTAACTATGACTAAAAAGACATCAAAAGGTGATCTGCAAATCACATTTATTCATCAATTCAAACGCGCTACAAGAACAGAGTGGCCTGATAAGTTTCGAGTCTGCTGGCATTTTAATCCAGAGACACTCGACTATATCTATGAACACAAAGATGAGAAGTTTATTACTAACGGCTTTGTACTCTCAGATGGGCTAGTACAGCAGCTTCCTGAGGAACTGAGAAAGAAATACTTCACTCCTTCAGAAAGGTGCTTGTTATTTCTGTTCTTCGAATTACAGATCTCTGAATTCATCAACTCTGAAGAAGTAGATGATGTTGAATTTGAAAACGTGTTCGGCGTATCGAAAAAGCGTTATTTTTCGGTGGAAGCAATTGATGAATGGAGTGAGCAGATCGACTTACTTTAAGGGCTGCTTTGCAGCCCTTTTTTACTAAGCCTGAAAGTTCTTCCTTCTATGTATATAAGTACAAAAAACGCTCATGTATATGAAGTTCATAGGAAAAATTACCGTTGAGGCTTGATATTCCAACGTAAAAAAAGGGATACTTTATCGAAGTACGAGATTACACGGAAGTTTCCTTTAGATAGTTTGGGCACGATTATAAACAACGCGGATTCTTTAAAATTAATGGCCGCAGTATTTGTTTCTACGCTATCAATACCTTCCAATCATAAAGCTAGTCTACGTTTAAATCACAGTGGTTTAGCGGCGTTGTGGCAAAAATTTTTGTTACTCCTAGTCAGTGTTAACTCGACGTAAATATCAAACTTTCAAAACTAAAATTATTAAATCGATAAAAGGACCTTCCATGACTGATACCGTTTTGCCCTCATATAAAGCTGCACCATTTGTCTTTGAGCCTAACACTTTTAAGGTTGCAGGCCTAAGTCTAATTCCGGCGTGGATGGTGTTCCTATTTGGTGCCGCGCCTGTTTCTTATGGTGAGTCTGATATTTATCAACAGGGTGTAATCTGGCACGTGTTTGCTATTGTACTTGCAGTTATTCTAAAGGTTTTTATTTACGATAAAACGGTTATTAGCAATACGTCATACAACCTTGATGAAGAGGGTGTGACTGTAAAAACAGGCCTATTTAATATTACGACCAAGTCTTTCCGTTATTTGGACATTGTATCGATTCAGCATCAGCAAAATGTAATTGAAGCGAGCAGTGGAGTAGGAACGATAACGATTAGGACGCCATCTGAAGATGCAATCAAACTAAGGCAGTTACCAAACCACATGGAAGTTTTTGAATTTATCCAGTCAAAGCGCAAGGGTAAATTTTAGGCTAACCAATTGGCCTACCTTTCAATACAGAACTTATGAATACAAAAAATAATGGGAACCAAATGTTAAAGAATGTTTTGCTTATAATATCGGTTAGTTTCTTTTTAGCAGGGTGTGTAAGCACTCCAGCAGAGAATAAGGACATGTTAGCAGTTTATGATAAAGAGTTTTTGAAATATTCATCACCATTAACAAATTTAAAAGAAGCGAAAGTTGCCGTAAACGCTCGAAGAATAAATTATGCTCCGACTTTCCTCATCAGTTCTACTTTTGGTGATTTATCATTTACCAAAGAAAGAAAGCGTGGACATCTAAATCTATTAGCGCCACATTTTATTGATGTTTTGAATACCAAAAAATGTGGTTCCAAACTTTCAAAGTCAGAAGAAGAAGCAAGTGCCTGCTATGCAGGTTTCTATGATTACTCTATGGAGCTGACGCCTAAAGGTACTGAGAGAGCAATTGAAAATGCAGAGGATGCAATGAAGAGTGTCTATGCTAGCCTTGCAAAATTGGATGAATTTATATCGATTGTCCCAAAAGAAAACAGATTGTTCATTGGCGAAGTCCTGGCGAGGGAGTTTGATGAGAAGTATACGATGGAACAGTTTTCGAGTGCCATTGATTCATTCGTTTTAACTTACAGTGAGGCAAAACTGCTGAGCAGGGTTGAAGCTCTTGTAAGACAAAACCAAGAAGCGCTATTAGCAGCTGAGCTACAAAAGAAAAAAGAAAAGGAAGCGGAGGCGCGTAGAGCAAAATGGGCCGAAGAAGCAAAATTGCGAAAAGAAAAAAATAGGCTCTTTGCATTGGAAAAAGAAAAGGAAGAGCGTGCTCAGCTAGCAATTTGGAATTCAGAGCGAGAAAAAGTTTGGAAAAACCGTAACTCCCAAACTTTTGGTCTTGGCGACAAGGTTTGTAATTACCAAAATATTATGGGTTTTATTGAAAAGGTTAGTGAAGAAAACATTAAGATTCAGACTTACGGTAAAGCGCAAGGGCCAATGGGAAGATTTTTCGGCAACTTACCGACCTACAACTCTCAAATATTGTACGAGCCAATGGATAAGGTTATATGGGCAGCAAAGGGCGATTACGCCTCTTGCGATTTCTCGACCTAGTCACCTCGTCAGTTTATTAAAAAAGCACCCCTCGCGGGGTGCTCAATATTATTTACTCTCCAATGCGCGCATACAAAAATACGCAGCTAGCGAAAAAATAACCCCTATTCCCACGCATCCAAACGAAATCAAAAATAACCTATATGACAATGCCTCAAAAGCAATGAAGTCGGAATAATCTAGCAATAGAAATAAAATGTTCCAAAGTGTATTAATAATTGCGACATAGCTTACTGAATTAGCAAGTGATATCCATTTTCCAGAGAGTTTAATGCAAGCGTCGAACACGCTTTCGTAGTTAGGTCTCATAATAAATTCCTCAGTTAGTCCTATGATTAACTAAGTTCTGCTCATGAGAATTCTGCTAGATAAAAGAGATATTTTTACTTTAATTTGCGCAATGGCTGCCTTCCGTAAAGCAAGACATCAGTTTCAGTGTAAAGAGAGATGCTGACTTAACAGGCGTTCGACTATTGAAGAGGGCGCGGGAATACCTCGAAGTGACTCGATACAAGCAAACTACATATTAAAAAGGACGGTACGCCTTAGAGGATAAAGCAAACACTTTATCTATATGCCGAGGTTGTAAAACGCCTCCGCATCGTCTAGCCCACTAATTTAAGGCAAGAGCCAACGCCAATCTACCAGATGGGTCTAAGTCATATTTAGTCTCCTGTTGTATGAAGGGGGAGTTAATGGCGTACCGTCAAACCTGTTACCAGACTAATGCGTCGCGCTCACATTAAGTAGTAACTATATTCAGTTTACTTCAATCGAAATTTCCATTGTCATGTAAATTATGCTGAAAATTTTCGTAATCGGAGACTATGTAGTAATAGCTGAGCCGCAATCTTTCATAAACTCAATCTGCTTGAGTCTCATGAACTCGGGTGGGAACACTACTGATAGCACAGTAAACCTCGACAGTGCAATCCTCCTGCTGGCTCGACGCACATAGAGGTATGTGCGTTAAAGATGCTTTGTCTATCAACACGATATTCAATAATTCTTGAAGCTATCGTAAGCCATAAAAAAGGGAGCGCATTGCTCCCTGAGGTCAAGTCTACAACTAATTCAACAACCCTAAAACTCTTCCTCCGTCACGAAAACCTTCTAACCTTATTTCCACTATTCTGTCATTACTGCTTTTTGCGAGCGCTTCGAGCTTTGCGAGTTCGTTGAAAAACGCGTCTCTGGAAATGGACTGTGACTTGTCATCTCCTAACGGTCTTTTACTGTTAAACATTAATTCGTATATGACATCACATTGATTGTGCTGAAATTTGATTTGGCTCGTTAGTGTCGCTTGCTGACTTTCAGTGAAAGAAGAACGGGTGTTCGCGAATAGACGAGCGTGTGCTTTCTCAATCTGGGTGAGAAAACGCTGGCGATGACTATACATGTATACAAATTCATATAGCCCGTTGTCACTTCCAAATTCCTGTAGATATTTGCTAAGTATCTTCGCGCGAAGGTCGCCATTAGATTTATTCTTGGCATTAGATGTTTCCATCTCAATAGCGATACGACAGCCAGTATTTGCATCCACGACCAGAGCATCAACGAGTCTTGCATCATTTGCTCTATTCTCCAATTGAATAGCAATATCGCGCTCAGACGCAAATCCCGTTATTTTCTTGTTCTTCACCAAGTCGAGAATCACAATTTGTGCCGAGAGATCATGAAGCAAATTTCGTTCGTTCACTCTGCTAGCATCTGATCGCAGGTGCAGTTCTCTGTTGAGTAAAAATTCAGCTTCCCGAATGCCTTGGTTGGTTAGAACTATGAAGTTTCTGTCTTGGTTAGCAAAAGTAGGATGTATAGCTACGATTTGTTTCTTTTTGAGTCGATTTACAAGTTTATTTACAGCTTCTCTTGATAGCTCCAAGTGGCGCTGAATTACGGTTTTACAGGTAACTCCAAATATTCCTGTTATCGCTATTGCGGCGTTCTCTCGCTGTATGCCAAGTGAAGCTGGGTCACTTTTATTAGTGATATATAAGTAGCGTGTAGAAGACTCGATTGCACGGTCTATGTAGTTCATTTCATTCTCCTGTTTTTAAATCATAGCTACATAGAATCAAGCTCGGGAGAATCTTCGAATGAGCGCACAATGCTTTGCATTATGCTTAAGCTTCGCTTTGCTAAACATACTGCTTAGCTACAACATTTCTTATTCTTAAAATATTGTCTACTTCGTAGGAGTAAATCTTCTGCAAAGCAGAGCTGACGCGACTCGTCGCTGCTCTGCTACTTGTCACGTTGTGACTGCGACAGAAGTTTTACTCGGAGTCAGCTACCGCTGATTTAGCCACATTCCACCAGGCTCTACTCAGGGAAAGCTGCGCTTTGAATACCCCATCGCAGAGTTCACACCGTTGGTGTTTCAGTTGCCTGCAATTACTCCGTAATTACAAGCAATTTTGCTTATGCAAAATGAAATCTGGCTAAATCTGCGATGCTGCCTCCGGCTCCGATAATTGTTCTGTTTCACAAAACTATTATCTGCGCAGCAGTTGTTGAGCGTTGCTCAAGCTTTTTTACATAATCGTACCGATTACGTTGCTTGCATCTTCGATAAGAGCGAAAAGCAAGTTGCGAGAGGTAACAGGCAAATAATTAGAAGAAAAAAGAGCACCCAGCTGGTGCTCCAAGAACATTCTATTTTTTTCGCAGCTTTGTACTTTGTAAGTGACAAGCAAGTGATAATAAATAGATAAGAAAAATTAGCATATAGCCTCTCATTCCGGTAAACGGATAACTCTCTGCAACTTCGAATTGAGTTATTAGTTGCACAACAAAAATCACAAACAGAATGTCTCCTATGGTCATTAGTTGTGAGCTTAGTACGTCAAACAATGCAATAAAAAATTGCCGCTTACATTTCATGTATTTCTCCTTTTATGTCTTCGGCCTTAAAAAGGGCCACACAAGGAGAACTTTTGAGATTGCAGCAAAGCTTTTTCTTTAATCGCTGACTTCGAGAGTGATTCTGCTTTTGATAGTAGTTTAAAATCGCGTGATTATAACGCTTTAATCATGAGTTGATTTTGTGGTTAGATGTCCGCGAAATTCACTCTTGTCACTTAGTGACCGCGACACAAGTTTTGCTCGGAGGCAGCTACCGCTAATTTAGGCTGTTTTTAAAACTTGTATCGAGTTTTTGTTAGAGAGCTTCGCGCCCTATACAACGCTGTATGCATAGCCCCCATCTAAATGTTGGGAAAAAGATAGATTCTTGATATTATCGACTAAAGTATAAATTATTGCTTAAAAGATTTTAGTTTCAATTACTTGAAACTCCCCTATAGATTAATCGATAATAAAGCAGTTTTTGCTTTGCCTTTACCATAAAAACAAGGATGTAGTATGGAGACTGTTGGTTTATCTCTTCAACTTTTCACCTCTGGAAAATTCATAGCGTTCTACTGTGGTTTCGCATTGGTTATCGCTGTCGGTGCGGCAATCAGATTTCATAGCTTACTTCGACCAATAAATGCAGAAATAGATCGCGCCAAATCTGAGCTAAAAAAATCCAAGCGCGATAAAGAAAGCTTCCCCGAGCACTATTACGAATTTTCTGAGTGGATGAGCAAAACAACGTACCTTAAAGACTGCTGGCGAGAGTTTGAAGAGACTTTACTGATTCCAGGAGATGACTTCGAGGGTGAAAAAGAGGTCATTTTAAACACGCATTTAACATCTACTCATTTCAATCAAAGAAATATTCTTTGGCATTACGTAAACATGCGCTTTTACAACGCGCTGCCAAATATTCTCACAGGTCTTGGCATAATAGGTACGTTTATTGGTTTGTCGATAGGAATATACCTCGCAGCTCCTGGATTAAATTCAAATGAAATGAGCGACGCCAAAAATGCGCTTAATACGCTTCTAGATGGTGCGGCACTGGCGTTCATAACCTCTATAGCAGGTCTAGTTTCCTCTCTGTCATTTTCTTTTTTTGAAAAAATGCGTTTGCATCGTTTCAACAAACGGTGTCAATCACTAGTCGCCGAAATTGATGCTAGGGTCGAGTATTTTTCCGCCGAGCGGCTTGCTAATAAATCGTTAGAAGAATCTAAAAAGCAGTCTATAGCTCTTGAGTCATTTGCTAACGATTTAGCCGTTTCACTAGGGCAGGTAATTGAACAACAAGTCGCAGCGCCAATGGTGGCGGCGATTGACGCGTTGCGAAACGAGCAGAAAACGGCTAGTGACGACACGCTTGAACGTTTAATGAAGGAATTTTCAAGTTCTATAAGTGGTGCTGCTGGTGAAGAGATGAAAGCTTTTGCGTCATCTGTGGAGGTTATGAGCCAACAAATGGAGCAACAAGTCGCAAGCCTTAATCAGGGGCAGCAAGAAATGCAGCAGGCATCGAAGCAAGCTGTAGTTGAAATGTCTGAGGCGCTGTCGAAAGGTAGTGCTGATATCGCGAAAGGAATAGCAGAAGCAGTTTCCGATTTATCTTCAGGTATGTCTGAAGCAATAAAGGGCGTTACGAAAGAACTTGAAGAAGCGGGTGCAAAACTAGCAAGAGACTTATCTAGCGCAATCGAAAACGTAACCGAAATTGCTGCAAAGCTCAAAGAAGCATCTACAGAAATGTCTTCGATGTCTGAGTCAAATAAAGACATTTATGTACAGCTCAATGAAACTCTTGAGCAAAGTAAGTCTTTGGTGGAGAAAGCAGCGCAAGCTAACATTGAATTTAGGCAAGTGGCAAACGAATTTGAAGAGTATAGAAAGTCTGTAAAAGAACATACTGATGCAATTTCAAATTCGACTCAGAATACAGAGCGCTATGTCGGAGAGTTACTATCGGGTCAAAAAGAAATCGAGAGCAGCTGGAAGGAATACAAAGAACGGTTCTCGGATATTGATCAGTCAGTAGAAAGCTTATTCAACTCACTTAGTAATGGTTTGCAGTCATTCGCAAAGAATACTGAAGATTATGTGATTAACTTAGATAAACACGCGGCTGAAGTTGTGCAAAGTTTAGCTGGAGCGACACAAGACCTCTCTGAAACTGTTGATGGACTCGATGAGACTCTAGATAACAGGGCGTCAGTTTTCACTGACGGTCTTCAAAAGATTGTAGTAGAGACACAAAAAGTTGTATCTGAAACACTTTCGAAAGCAAAAGCTGCGGAAAGTCAGTTGGAAAAAAAGATCGAGACAGCAAAGCAAATAACCGATTCGACGCAGTAATTCGATAAGGACATCAAATGAGTGAACAGCATGACCTGCTTGAAGACGAAGGTGCTGGCTATCTGATTTCTGTAGCTGACATGATGTCTGGCCTACTATTAGTTTTTATCATCACATTGGTTGCGTTCATTTTGAACTTCCAAGATGCGATTCAAAAACAAGAAAAAGTAACAGAAACTCAGAAGAGTATTGTTAGAAAGCTCACCAATAGAGAGCAGATTCGAAAGCAACTACTACTTGAGATTCAAAGCGTACTTGAGAGCCAAGATATCATTGTAGAGCTAGATACTGAGCACGGTGTTTTAAGGTTAACCGAACAAGCGGTTTTGTTTAATTCGTCAGAAGTGACATTAAACGAATCGAGTAAAACAAATCTCGAAATAATATCTATGGTTATGTCGAGTATCTTACCATGTTACGCCGCAAATCCCCCTGATAATAGCTTGTGTGTTCACAAGACGGAATTTAAAGGCACGCTAGACAGTGTATTTGTTGAAGGTCATACCGATAACGTTCCAATGAATTCTTGGAGATATAAAGACAACTGGGATCTTTCTGCTCAAAGAGCGATCACTGCCTACAGACACATGATGAACGCCTCCACTTTATCGGAGATGGCGAATACCAGCGGGCAGCCTATTTTTTCTGTATCTGGGTATGGAGAAGGTAGGCCTGTAGTGGGCCATGCACACACAGAGCCAACTAATGACCCAGTTAATAGGCGTATCGATATCAGGTTCATTATGTCTCCTCCTTCTTTGACAGAGGCACAGCGCTCTATCGTTGAAGCAGGGGCACGCTGATGGCGACGAAGAATCTCTCAACCGACTTGTTTTTTCTTTCGAGCACTAATGTATTCATGGAGCAAGAAAGCAAATTGCTAGAGGCAAAGAAAGCTGTTCTGTCTATGTTCGAGGTGTCGTTTGCCGAAGTGCCCGAAGTCGTAGACATCAAAGTGGTTTATGAGAAGTTGATTGTTGCGCTAGATGAACCGGAGCTATTTAACAGGCTTTCTCGTAGAGAAGAAAAGTTGATCCCTTGGGCACTATTACAATTGATTGAAGACGAACCTCTTTACGAAAGGCCAGGTGCAACAACTACTGTTGTTAGTTGGCTATTGAACAAAAAACGTTACCAATCAATACCAGGGTTTATCCATGCCTTTTTATCAGAGTACCCAATTACATCAAAAAGCTTTGCTTCACTGAAAAATGCGATTGAAGCGTTAATAGAAAAATCTGACTCGCCTAAAGTTGCTAGTTTAAAAGAATGGTCACTAAACGTAGATTTATTTTCTCAAACGGTTATGAGCGATTTCGTCCAAATTGCCGTTGAGAAATCATTAAGTGAATGTGTTGCAAAGTACAGATTATATAGAGGCCTTCAGTTTGGTAGTTTCTTCAAGGTCGGTTTAGCGTCCTTGTTAACAGAGCTTAGTGGCTCGCTATCGGCATTTAAATCTATAGAGCAAGAAAAGATAACAGAAGACCTCATCGGCACGTTTATCGACAGCAACGAATGCTTTGTGTACCCCGCATTAAGAAATGATTTTGTCGAAGGGCTTTTACTGTCTTATCAATCAGCACCACCAAAAAAGCGCCTTAAAGACAGGATTAAGAAAGTAATTTTAAAGCATTATGGTGACCCGCGTATAAGTAAGGCCAGGTGGGTTGGTGTGAGTGAAGAAGCCGTGAGCGTAATGAAAGCATGGATGGTCGAAAATACCATGCATGATTTCTTCAACTTACTCAGCCACGTTGCGAAAACCGACTCGACCGCAGATAACCATTGGCAATATAGAAAACGCTTTTGGAACGCTTATCTCAAAAAAGGTGTTATTCAAGAAGCTTGGGTGGCACTTGGGCCTAGGGCTAATCAAGAGGCAAGTGCATTTTTAAGTAAAAGTAGCTCTTTTGCTACGTTAACTGGCGGTGCTCAAAATCATAGTTCATTGATTATGGTAATAGGGGGAGTGTTAATTACTGAATGGAGTCATTCAGGAAAATACCGCCTATGGGAGCGTAACTTGTCAGGGCCTACTTTGTACAAAAGGGCATATAAACGCTCAGAATTGGTAAGTGATAGTGATTATGAAGGTGCACACCATTCAAGTGATTCGGGTGGGTGGCAGTATAAACTATCAACCTTGATAAAAGACTTAACTGGTATCTCAGTAAGTAGTAGAGAGTACATGAATGATAGATAAAGCTACGTTCTCTTGGACATATGAAAACAAGACTTTTCAGTTTTTTGCCGAAAATGCTTCAAACAAAATACACCCGAAAGAATGGGGACGTTATCAACTGGTCGCTAATGACAAAGTAGTTTGTGCTGATTCGTTATTTCGTCTTGCTAATAATGGAGGTGTAATTGAAATTTCTGAAAACGCTATTCATTGTCCCAGCGCCTCTATCGCACAGCTCACCGAAATGGAAGTTAAGCAACTTAACTTAACTGAAGTTTTCAATGGCTCAGTAAAGCTAACATCAACAGGTCTAATAACTAGTCCTAACTTCCAATTAAACTATAGGTTGCTTAATGCGCATGGAAGACCTGTGTTAGGTGCGAAAGTCGACGACATTTTTGTAAGTGCGGCAGGTAAAAAATCTCTCTTACTCGACCCTCTTTATCAGCTCACAAATAAAATTGACGAGTTCAACGGCACTAAAATAGCAGATCAAGACGAAAGATTCGTAGCATTAGGTGAAATTAAAGAGTTACTGCCCATGGAAGCAGTGGTAGATGGTCAATTAGATAACATTACTATTTGTCGTGCAGACAGACTGACACTTGATGTGCAAGAACACGGTGTTTTCAATCCTTTACTGATCAAACCCGCTACCGAAAGCGAATGGAACACACAGTCGCAGTCTGACGTTGAATATGCTGTACCCAAAATCAGGCAGAAGCAGTTCGAAGACCATTTTAAAGGTTGGAGTGGCATTAGAAGTAACTATGCATTAGGGAATAATACTTATGTCGTTCTGCCAAAAAGAATTCAGGAAGTGTTGTCAGTTGTTAAGGAATATCAAACTAAACCTGCTGAAGAACGTTTAGCGTTTGTAAGTAATCCCCACAAGATTATCAACGAGAAACTCGGATACGACGATAACCCAGAAGAAACGGAAGCTGTATTTGTTGAAACGCCTGAATTCGTGAGCCAACGGATAGCGAACATTGGTGTTTGGGAGCCAAAGCTTTGTGCATACGTAGTTAAGCGTGAAGGCGACTGGGTGCCAGATGATCAGCAACGGCTATTTTTTCCGATAGAAGATCTGTTAGTTAACTTCACGGTAGAAGAAATGAAACAGCTTCTAGTGGAAGTAACCGACGCGCTCGATGCAGAAATACCCGAAATTACATTCATAGGTCAGCGAGTTCCAATATCTCTGGAAACGAAAAATCTGTTGATTAGAATGCTCAAACCTTTCGACGAATATGGCCCAGGTGACGCGGATCGACCAAGAGAAGTGTTAGCGCCTGTATTGAAAGACAATATTGAAGATGTTGACTTTCAAATTGTCAAACGTGATTCCAGGCCTGAGCTACAACGATTGCCTGAAAAGCTTAAAACTAAAACGCTATTTGACCATCAGAAGTTTGGTGTGAACTGGCTATGTGAGCATTGGGAAAGTGGTTCAGTTGGCGCGTTGTTGGCAGATGATATGGGCTTGGGTAAAACACTTCAAACCCTGTCATTTCTGACCTCAGTGAAGTCGCAAATGGATGAGCGAAAGTACACCAAAAAGCCCTTTCTTGTTGTTGCACCCTCGGGGTTGCTCAAAAACTGGTTAGATGAAGCGAAAATACATATTGAACCTGATGGCGTAGGCGAGGTATTTGAGGCTTTTGGTGAGAACATCCGTCACTTAAAAAACATGAGTGTGGTAGAGCGGAACCAATTGCTAAGCCGCTCAGATTGGGTTTTGACGACCTATGAAACACTACGAGACAAAATCAAATATTTTATCTCAATTGATTGGGGGGTTACGGTTTTCGATGAGGCTCAAAAGATTAAAAACCCCGTATCTCGTGTTACCGAAATGGCAAAGTCGTTGTCTTCTGATTTTACGCTCATGTTAACAGGTACACCTGTAGAAAACGAACTCAAAGACCTATGGTGTATTGTTGATACTGCGCAACCTGGTTTATTTGGCTCTTTAAGTCATTTTCACAATGAATACGCGTTACCTGCGCAATCTGATCCTACTGAAGCCAAACGCCTTAAGTCGCTATTAGTAGAAAAAAGCCACCCTGCACTAATGCTTCGCCGCATGAAAGAAGACCATATTTCCGGTTTACCAGAAAAGAAAGTGTGTGAAGTACCTGTCCAGATGCCGTCACTTCAGGCCGAAGAATACGAAAAAATTGTTATGGAAGGCCAAGACGAAGCAGCTAAAGGTAATGTTCTAGCAGTTATTCAGAGGATTCGACGTGCATCATTAATAGCAGAGGAGTTTGATGGAACAGGCATAACTGATGGCATCATTAAGCGGTCTGCAAGACTCACTGCACTTATAAATATTTTGGATAACGTCCATTCCAAAGGAGAGAAGGCGCTTATATTTTGCGAAGCTATCGACGTACAAGAATATTTATCAGGTTATTTACAGCAGCGTTATCAGTTACCAAATAGGCCTTTTAGAATAAATGGTTCAGTTGATGGATACACGCGAAAGCGCTTCGTAGACGAGTTTCAGAGCGTGCCTGAAGGTGAGTTTGATGTAATGCTTTTATCGCCCAAGGCTGGGGGAGTAGGGCTGACTGTTACAGCAGCTAATCACGTTATACACTTAACTAGGTGGTGGAACCCAGCTGTTGAAGATCAAAGTACCGACAGAGCGTTCCGAATCGGTCAAAAGAAAACAGTGCATGTATACATTCCGCTAGCGCTTCACCCCAAATACAAAGATCAGTCATTTGACGCCAACCTAAATAGGCTACTGCATAACAAAAGGAACTTAAGTATGAATGCATTATTGCCTGGCACGCTGTCAAAAGAAGATATGCATTCACTATTTAGCGATACACTAAAAACAAACAATTAAAGGAAAAAAGTATGGTATTGCCAGACGTTGGTTTAGTCATAGATGAACCGTACATTTCACAAATATTAGCAGGCGACAAAATATGGGAGATGCGCGGTAGCCGCACAGGTAAGAGAGAAGTCATTGGCTTAATAAAGAAAGGCACCAAACATGTGTACGGAACAGCCGAACTTTATGCATGTGAAGGCCCTTTAAGCTATGAGCAACTGTTAGTAGCAACCGATAAGCATGGAATATCAAGAGAGAGAGTAGAAGCTGGCTTATTAGACAAGTGGAACTATGCTTGGAAACTAAAGAATGTTGTAGAATTTGAAAAGCCGATCCCTTACATCCACCCTAATGGCGCAGTTACCTGGGTCAAATTAAACAATCATGCCCAACAGGCGAATAAGCCGAATAATTCTTCGCCCAAAGCGAAGCAAGTCCTTGCCGAAAAAACGCTATCTAAACAGCAGTCAGTGAACTCATTCCACGCAAGTACAACCGCAGAAAAAACAGACGTACCTGTAGCAAAAGATGGTACGTTTTTCTCACCAGAATTGGCTAGAAATGGATTCTTTACTGTTGGCGAAAAAGGTGATGAGCAAAAATTCCGTTCATTTGAGGATGCGTTGCAATATTTACGGAATATGAATAAAGCCAAGTGGCGACGCCCCAACGACAAAGGAAATTGGGGAATAGTATCAGCGGTGGAATGGCGCTAATTTAGGAGAGCAGTCATGGAAGATGCATACGAAATATTAAAAGCATACCAACGTGAACATCGTGACACGTTTTGCGATAACTTAACCCTTCGAAGTCACAGAGGTCTAAGCTGGTTGCAACGCGCTGAGATGTGCGAAGACGACCCAGATGCAAAATTTATATTTTTATGGATTGCTTTCAACGCTATTTACGCACAAGACTTAGATGCACTAAAACTGAGGGAAGCAGAGAGCTTTTCGCGGTTTATCGAAAAACTTCTTTCATTGGATAATGATAATACCCTAAGTAATATAGTGTGGCAGGAATTCCCGCGCAGTATAAGAGTATTGTTGAACAACCAATATGTGTATCAGCCGTTCTGGGATTACCAAAACGGCAATATAACAGAAGATGAATTCAAAACCCGCTTCGCTGAATCAAAATCTAAAGCCGCTAAAGCATTAGGTAACACCCAGACTCAAACAGTGCTTCAACTGGTGTTACAACGATTGTACACGCTTAGAAATCAACTTATCCATGGCGGTGCAACATGGAATAGCCGTGTTAATCGTGAGCAGTTACGAGATGCAAATTGCTTTTTACATAAACTCGTCCCCGCGCTATTAGACATTATGATGCGTAATCCCAAAGAGTTGTGGGGTACAGCAAACTATCCCGTGGTTACATCCTAAGCAGTTAAACAAGCTAATAGCATAAAACGCTAAAACCAACTTAATACACGCGGTAACATTAACAAACAGAATAAGTGATGCTGGCGACAATGGGCCTGCATACAAAACAGAAAACAGGGACAATGTAGTGGATAACAAAGAACAAGAATTTCTCAACGGTCTCGAAAAGAAGCTGTGGAATGCAGCAGATAAACTGCGCTCGACCTTGGATGCCGCTCAATACAAACATGCTGTATTGGGGTTAGTTTTTCTTAAATATGTTTCCGACGCGTTCGCCATTCGTCAGCAAGAGTTGAAAGCGGCATTCAGTAACCCTGATGACGAATACTTTATAGATCCCGCTGACTTTGATGAAGGCGAAAAAGACCCCGAATACCTAGAGGAAGTGAACGCTGAGCTGGAAGTTCGCGATTTTTATACTGAGAAGAATGTGTTCTGGGTGCCCAAAGAAGCTCGTTGGTCGTTTCTTCAGGATAACAATAAAGTTGTTCACGGTGGAGAAATTGAGATTGGAGCTGATAAAGCTACTGGCAAAGCAGGTAAGAAAATACGCTCGGTAGGTCAATTAATCGATAACGCACTAGAAGCCATTGAGCGCGACAACGCCAAGCTTAAAGGTGTACTCAACAAGCAGTACACCACATTGAAGATTGACCAGAGTAAATTAGGCGAGCTTATTGACCTTATCGCTACTATTCCGTTCAATCACGCCACAATGAACAGCAAAGATATCCTTGGGCATGTGTATGAATACTTCCTTGGACAATTCGCCTTGGCAGAGGGCAAAAAAGGCGGCCAATATTACACGCCAAAATCCATCGTATCGCTGATTGTTGAAATGCTAGAACCATTCAAAGGCCGCGTGTATGACCCCGCGATGGGCAGCGGCGGCTTTTTCGTGCAGTCTGAAAAATTCATTACAGAACACGGTGGTCGCATTGGTGACGTTAGTATTTACGGGCAGGAATACAACTACACTACATGGCAGTTAGCCGCCATGAATATGGCAATACGTGGTATCGACTTTAATTTCGGTAAAGAGCCAGCCAGTACCTACACCAATAACCAACACCCAGACTTACGTGCCGACTACATCATGGCAAACCCACCGTTCAATATGAAAGAGTGGGATGCAGGCGTAGCCGATGACGATCTCCGCTGGAAGTACGGAACACCACCTTCAGGTAACGCCAACTTTGCGTGGTTACAGCATATGCTGTATCACCTTGCTCCTAATGGCTCTCTCGGCTTATTGCTAGCCAATGGCTCCATGAGTTCAAACACCAACAACGAAGGCGCAATCCGCAAAGCGCTTATCGAAAACGACTTGGTTGAATGTATGGTGGCATTACCAGGCCAGCTATTTACTAACACGCAAATTCCTGCTTGTATTTGGTTCTTAACCAAAAGCAAAGGCGCACGAGTAAATGACTATGGCCGAAACCTGCGAGATAGAAAGGGCGAGGTATTGTTTATTGATGCGCGTAACCTCGGCTATATGAAAGACAGAGTGCTCAGAGACTTTGCAACAGAAGATATCCAAAAAGTCACAGATGCATTCCACAACTGGCAAACAGGCGATAGTTATGAAGATATCGCCGGATTTTGCAAATCAGCCAAGCTCGAAGATATTGAAAAGCATGACTTTGTGCTAACGCCAGGACGTTATGTAGGTGCAACCGAGCAAGAAGATGATGGCGAACCTTTTGCAGATAAAATGGCGCGACTGACTTCGCAATTAAAAGAGCAGTTTGAAGAAAGTAACCGACTGGAGCAGCAGATTAAGGAAAATCTGAAGGGGTTAGGTTATGAGTGCTGATTGGCCTGTAGTTAAGTTAGGCGATTTAGTGAACGAAATAACGGTTGGTTTTGTTGGATCAATGACACATGAATATCAGGAAGAGGGAATACCATTTTTTAGGTCAAAGAACATTAGTGAATATGAGATTGATTGGAACGACATCAGATACATTTCCGAGAGCTTCCACTCTAAATTGAAAAAGTCCGCCCTTGCGCCAGGTGATGTAGCTATTGTTCGGACAGGGAAGCCAGGAACAACATGTGTGATACCCGATGACCTATCAACTGCGAACTGTTCTGACTTAGTTATAGTTCGCACAAATCGTCAGAAGTTATGTCCCCATTATTTGAGTTATTTTATGAACTCGGTTGCTAATAATCAGATCAATTCTCATTTGGTCGGAGCTGTTCAGCAACACTTTAACGTTGGGTCAGCAAAAAAGCTTGAAATACCATTACCATCAAGGGAAGAGCAAGATAAGATTGTTTTGGTACTAAAGTCTTTAGATGACAAAATAAAAGTAAATCAAAAAATAAACCAAAGCCTCGAAGTTGTTGCCCAAGCAATCTTCAAAAGCTGGTTCGTAGATTTTGAACCTACCAAAGCCAAAATCGCCGCCCGCGAGGCGTTACTAGCAGAAAACCCAGCCGCCACACCAGAGCAAATAGCCACCGCCGAACGACAGGCCGCTATTCAAGCGATAGCAGGCGCAGGCGACATCATCCCAACAGAACAACTGCAAACCATCGCCGAATTGTTCCCGAATCAATTGGTGGGGAGTGAGTTTGGGGAACTACCTGATGGGTGGAGTTTTAAGACTGTAGGAGAGCTTGTTGATGTATTAAATGGCTTCGCATTTAAAAGTAAGGACTACATTGAAGACGGTATATTTGTCCTAAGAACAAAAAACTTTGATAGTAATAATTTGGTCGAACGTTTATCTGACGATGTATTTTTGCCTGAGAGTTATACTGTTTCGCACAGTAAATACTTATGCGAACCATTTGATTATCATCTTATCATGGTGGGAGCTAGTGTAGGAGGGAGAGGCCTTATTTTACCTTGTCAATTACCAGCATTTCGAAATCAGAATATGTGGTGTTTTAGACCGAAAATTGAATCTAAAGTTGGGAAGGGTTTTACGAAGTTTATGCTGGATTCGATAATAGATAAGTCAAGAGGTCTAGCTTCAGGAAGTGCTCGTGAGTTCTTCAGGAAAGGAGATTTTCAGCAACAACGTATTCCAGTTTCAAAAATCGAATTGACAGAAATATTTGAAAAAATTGCAATGTCTAACTTAGTCTTGCAAGCGTCAAATTGTTCTCAAACGGAAGTCTTAAAAGATATTCGAGATAGCCTTTTACCTAAGCTGTTAAACGGTGAAGAATTAGTTTGTGATGATTTGGTGAGTTAAAAGGCTATGCCTCAAATAAGAGAATGGAATGAAATATCAGACAGATATCATCAAGGAACATTGCTGTTAGGCAATGGTTCTAGTATCGCTGTAAACGATTGCTTTCGGTACGACTCGTTATTTGAAGAAGCTTGTAGTCTTGGATATATCAATGAACAGGTACAACAAGTATTCGAGGAGTTTGGTGTCTCAGACTTTGAACTTGTCTTGCGGAGGTTATGGCAGGCTAAAAAAGTAAATGAAGCATTGGGAGTTGAGCCTGGGAGAGTAGAAGAAGCATACTCTTTAGTGCGTAAGGCATTGATTAACACCGTTCGTGATGTACATGTGTCATACGAGGAAGCTAGTCCACATTTAGAAAGTATTTATCACTATATGATGAATTTTGATACCGTTATAAGCTTGAATTACGATTTGATTGTCTATTGGGCTGCTCAACTCTCAAGGGAAGAGCTTGGCGTTTGGTTCAAAGACTGCTTTAACAAATCAGAGTTCAGGAGTGATTGGGCAGATCTTCGAGAACCATATAGAGCTGATGGTACTACGCTTTTTTTTATCCACATGGTAACTTGGTACTTCGAAGAAAAGGCTTCGCTGGCACGAGGAAAATAGCCACGCAAAATAGAGGAAGTCTTTTAGACGCTATTCTCAATGAGTGGGAAGAAAAACAGTGTGCGCCAATATTTATCTGTGAAGGAACAACAGATAAGAAGCAACAATCCATAGCAAGTTCTGACTATTTAGAGAAAGTTTTCTATGAAGTCTTGCCTTCAATCAGTGAGACCCTAGTCATTTATGGTTGGAGCTTAGGAGAACAAGATACTCACTTACTGCGTCAAATTGGGAAGTCGGCTGTGCAACGCGCAGCGGTATCTATATATGGAGGTGACCAAGTTCTAGCAGGAAATATTGAAAGACAGCTTACGGAGATTGGTTTGGAAGAAATAGTGTTTTTCGACTCAACTAGCGAAGGTTGTTGGAACAACGGAAATGAGTAGCTGCAAGGATAAGAAATAGTGAAAGAAGTAACTGACCTAATTGAGCAGATCAAGCTTGGTGATAAAAGTGCAGTAAAAAAAAGTTTAGATATATCGCCGAACTTATTAAATGAGAAAGGCGAAAGTGGTATCGGGGCGTTTGTGTTTGCACTACAAAAAGGATTTAAGTCAATAGCCCAACTTATCCTTAGTTCTGATAACTTCGATTTAAATCAGTTTCATGCTCAACCACTTGTTTACTCAATTGAACTTGGATATATCGATTTAGCGGCTGAATTACTCAAAAAAGGCGCAAATCCTAATATAACGAATGGTAAAAAATATCCTTTGCTAATCGCCTTGGAAACCGAATGTTTTGCCATCGCTGAAACGATGTTAGCTTGCGGCGCGGAAATTAACATCCGTAATGAACAAGGATGGACGCCATTGATCTGGGCTTCAATAAAAGGTCGAACTGATATTGTTCAATTTCTTTTAAAGCACGGTGCAGATGTTCATATTTGCTGTAACGACGGCTGGAATTCATTGACAGGGGCACACTTTAAAAACCGAACAGACATCGCTGCTTTACTCAAAGAGAAGGGAGCTACCTTTCCATCGAAATATGCAGAAGCAGCGTTACTTTCTTCTTTTGAAGGAGGGTATTTAGACGTAAGCGAAGATTTAGTCAAAAAAGGCACTAACGTTGATATTGCAGATGGTGAAGGCAATTCTCTGTTAATGAAAGCCATTATTCGTGGTGATTATTCATTCGTAAAGTTACTTATTGAACACGGTGTGGATGTCAACGCGAAAGATTCAAATGGCGTTACAGCGTTGATGTTGCTAGCCAAAACTTCAAAAGTTGAATTAATTGAGTTAACAATCAATGCAGGTGCGAGCGTTAATCAGAAAACAAAAAAAGGACGAACTGCATTATGGTTTGCGACTGCGACTAACAATCAGCCCGTTATTAGCAAATTAGTTTCTTCAGGCGCGGAAATTGATTCCGCAAAGAGTAATGGTTGGACATCGTTAATGTTGGCCGCGCAAAGTGGGATTCCATCCTGCGTTAAGCTTTTATTGGACTTAGGCGCAAATCCTGTACTTAAAACTGATAAAGGTTCGACTGCTCACGATATTGCAATAAGCAACAGACCTGTTCTTAAAAGCAATGAAAACTATGAGCGGTACAATAAAACTGTTTCGCTCTTGGAGTATTCTTAATGATTGAGGTTGCCGAAGTATTTGAAGCAGTAAGGCGCGGCTATAATCAACTAGAGTTCGCTTCTGCGGACGAAATCTCAGATTATTTCGCAAGTGTAGAGGCAGAATCTGTTCTAGGTCATGTTAGCAACATTAAGGGCATCCTGTTTGAGCAGGAGTATATGGATACGTTAAGTGCACAGGGTATATCGGCCAATTTGTTCGAGTCTACTAACCATCCGCTAACTGATATAAGTATTCTAAACCCAGACGGCAGTGTTAATGAAATTCAGTTAAAAGCGACGGATAGCGCAAGCTATATCAACACGACTATCAGTGAAAACCCCGAAATAGATATTGTTACTACATCGGAAGTTTTTGAAAGCATTGATTGCGAGAGTGTAATTGATTCTGGAATATCTAATGCCGACCTCAACGATGCAGTGGTTGAGAATTTATTTGAAGATGTTGTGAATCCTGTAAGTCCATTATCAGGCATAGGTTGGTTATTGGGTTTACCCTTTTAGAAGAGTCAAGGAAGAAAGTTAGTGTTTAAGATAGATAAAACAACCAACCGAATTACCCGCCTGCAAAATAAGCGCTTCAGTGATCTAGGTTTTTCAGAAAGGAATCATCTACAGGAATGGTTAGCTTATCAGCCTGATGCGTTTGGTGAAGAATTACTAATTATCCAAAAAGAATTCGACGGTTTTGATGATACGCGTGAAAGATTGGATCTTCTTGCGCTAGATAAAGACGGTAATTTAGTCATTATCGAAAACAAACTTGATGATACAGGTCGCGATGTGGTGTGGCAGGCACTGAAATACGCATCTTATTGTTCGGGCCTCGGTAAAAAACAAATCGTCGATATTTTTCAAAGTTATCTCAATCGTTACTGCGGTGGCGGCGATGCTAACGCATTAGTATGTGAGTTCCTTGAAGTACCTGATATGGGCGAGGTTGTGCTTAATTCTGGTAATGCACAGCGGCTAATTTTTGTTGCAGCCAATTATCGCAAGGAAGTTACCAGTACCGCGCTTTGGTTATTAAGTCACGGTATTCAGTTACAGTGTTTCAAGGTTACGCCTTTTTCTATGCAGTTAGACGTCACTGAGGGGCAACGAGAGGAATTGTTCTTAAACGTTGAGCAAATTATTCCAACACCCGAAGCTAAAGAGTTAATGATAGGTATTAGCGCTAAAGAAGCCGACGAAAAGGTTACAGAGCAAGAACTCAAAAACCGTCATAAAATTCGTTTGGGATTTTGGGAGCAAGCATTAGAGGCATTCAAAACTAGTCAATGCGATTTGTTTGATAATATTAACCCCACGAAGGATCATTGGTTGTCTGCTGGTTCTGGTGTACGTTCATGTCCCTACACGCTTATTTTTGGCGCAAAAGAGGCTAGAGTGCAGTTGGAGTTCACTAGATCTAGTGCAGAAGAGAACAAGTTTATTTTCGACTTTATGCAAGCGAATGAGCAAGATATTGAAACTACATTTAGCGAGGAGTTAACTTGGCTCAGACTAGATGAGAAAAAAGCCAGTCGTGTACAATATTCACAAGAGTTTCAAGGCTACGAGCGAGATTCTTGGCCTGACATTATCGACTGGATGATCACGCACATGATAAGACTTGAGAAGGCGACAAAACAGTATCTGTCTCAAGCAAATAGCCAGATAAAGAATAGTGCCCAGTAGTAAGGAATGTCATGATCACAGAAGACCAACTAGAACAGCTTTGTATCGACTGGTTTAAAGAGACTGGGTATCAGTATGCAAACGGTTATGACATAGCCCCAGATGGGGCGTCTCCCGAGCGAGCAGACTATCAGCAAATATTACTCGTTGAGCGACTTTTCGCACAACTCAAAAAGATAAACCCACTTTTACCTGAAGACGCGCTTCACTTGGCAGTAAGCGCAGTAAGTCAGCCTGACACGCCAATACTTACTAAAAACAACAAGCAGTTTCATCAATATCTGCTTGAAGGCGTGAAAGTAGAGTATAAGGAAGATGGTGAAGATAAAGTTGATTACGCAAGATTAATCGACTTTTCTTCAGTAGATAACAATCAATTTCTCATCGTTAATCAGTTCACCATTACAGGTGCAAAGGGCAATCGTCGGCCCGATGTGTTGGTGTTTATTAATGGTATACCGTTGGCAGTAATTGAGCTTAAAAACCCCGCAACGGAAAATGCTACTATCGATAGCGCTTTTAATCAGCTTCTTACATACAAAGAGCAAATACCCGACCTATTTACGTACAACGAAGCTTTAGTAATAAGCGATGGCTTTGCCGCGAAAGTTGGATCATTAACGGCTAATAAAGAACGCTTTTTACCATGGCGTACAGTAAAAGATGAAGATGACAAAAGACCTTATGAATACCAACTTGAAACGGTTATAAGAGGGTTCTTCGAACCAGAGCTTTTCTTAGATTATATTCGTCACTTTGTGCTTTTTGAGGAAAGCGGTGGCGAGTTAATTAAAAAAATTGCTGCATACCACCAATTCCACGCAGTGCGAGCAGCAGTTGAAGCTACTGTTTTGGCTAGTCGTAAAGAAGATGAGATAGACGAATTCAGCGAGCCACGCGCCAATTATCACAAAAAAGTAAAGCCAGGCTCAGGTAAGGCCGGAGTAGTGTGGCACACACAAGGCTCTGGTAAGTCAATTTCTATGGTTTGCTACGCAGGTAAACTAATGGCCCAGCCAAAAATGAATAACCCGACTATTGTAGTTGTTACTGATAGAAATGATTTAGACGGGCAATTATTCAATACCTTTTCAATGGCATCAGAAACGCTTAAACAAACACCTGTTCAAGCTGAAGACCGTGACTCGTTGCGCGATATTCTTACCTCTAAACAGTCTGGTGGTATTGTATTCACCACTATCCAAAAATTTGCGTTGTTAGCGGGTGAAACAGAGCACCCAATATTGAGTAGCCGCAATAATATTGTTGTCGTTAGTGACGAAGCTCACCGTAGTCAATATGGCGATAAAGCGCGTTACGTGGAAATTAAAGACAAAGATGGCAACGTAATTGATAGTAAATATGTCTACGGCTATTCAAAATATCTACGCGATGCGTTGCCCAATGCTTCTTTTATTGGTTTTACGGGAACACCAATCTCGTCAGAAGATAAAGATACCCGCGCAGTATTTGGCGATTATGTTTCTATCTACGACATTCAAGATGCTGTAGAAGATGGTGCCACAGTGCCTATCTACTACGAGTCACGTTTGGCAAAACTCGATATTAGGCAGGATGATATTGAAAAGCTAAATGCGGATGTTGATGAAGTATTCGAAGATGAAGAAGATGCTTCACAAAAAGAAAAAGCTAAATCGAAGTGGGCGGCGCTTGAGAGGTTGGTAGGCGCTGAACCGCGAATGGCTGAAGTTGCCGAAGATTTAGTAAATCACTTCGAAACGCGTATATCTACATTTCCTGGCAAGGCTATGATTGTGTGTATGAGCCGTGAAATCTGCGTTCATATGTACAATGCATTGGTTGCCCTTCGCCCTGATTGGCATGATGACGACCCTAATAAAGGTGCCGTTAAGGTTATCATGACGGGGTCTGCATCTGATAAACCCTTATTCCAACCGCATATTCACAACAAGGACACCAAAAAGTCTTTTGAGAAACGCTACAAAGACATTAACGACCCTTTACAAATGGTGATTGTTCGAGACATGTGGCTAACTGGGTTTGATGCGCCTATTTGTCATACGATGTATGTAGACAAACCAATGAAAGGCCATAACCTCATGCAGGCCATTGCCCGTGTAAACCGAGTGTTTAAAGATAAGCCAGGCGGACTTATTGTTGACTATATCGGTATTGCTAACGAACTGAAAAATGCATTGAAAACATATGCAGATTCGCAGGGCAGGGGTAAACCTACACACGATAACCATGAAGCGTTTGCAATTATGCTTGAAAAGCTTGAGATCATTCGGGCGTTGATGGTTGGATATGATTACTCAGACTACGAAAGCAGTGCACTTAAGCTTTTACCTGGTGCAATGAATCATATTTTGGGTTTGCCTAACCCTGGTAATGGTCAACTTGACGGAAAAAAACGCTTCCTCGATGCAATGCTTCCACTTTCTAAAGCATTTTCATTATGTAGTACATTGGATGAGACCGCAGAGTACAAAAAAGAAATAGCCTTTTTCAGTGCAATAAAATCGGCTTTCGCCAAGCATAGCGGTGGAAAGAAAAAGTCAGATGAAGATAAGAACTCTGCTCTTAAGCAAATTATTGATAATGCCATTGTTGCTGGCGGAGTTGTCGATGTATTTGAATCTGTGGGCTTAGACAAGCCTAATGTAGGGCTGTTATCTGAAGAGTTTTTGGATGACGTAAGAAACATGAAGCAGCGCCACCTTGCGGTTGAGCTTTTAGAAAAGCTGCTAAAGGACGACGTTAAAGCTAAATTGAAAAACGACGTGGTTTCAGAAAAGGCTTATTCAGAAAGAATTATGGAAACGCTGAGAAAGTATCACAATCGCGCTATAGAGACTGCGCAAGTGATAGAAGAGCTAATCCAGATGGCAAAAGATATGGAGGATGATCTTAAGCAAGCTGAAGAACTCGGTATGAATAATGACGAGATCGCTTTTTATCGAGCTCTAATTCAAAACGAAAGTGCGGTTAGAGAGCTTGGTGACAATAACTTACGTAGCCTTGCTAAAGATATTACCGAAAAGCTTCGAAAATCCACCACTGTAGATTGGCAAAAACGAGACAGTGTTCGAGCAAGGTTACGAAACTTAGTGCGGAGAGCATTACGTAGATGGAAATATCCCCCAGATCGCTCTGACGAGGCAATAGAACTATGCCTTAAGCAGGCCGAAGTTTTGAGTGAAAGTTGGACTTCTTAGGTAGCGATGTTGCGGACTGTCAATGAGTTTACATTAACATAAATCAATCTAACATTACTTTGTAAAAGCAACATAAAACACGTTGTAGATGGAGAAACGCAGTATGGTAAGGGATTACGACTCTCAGCCTAGTTTTGCTTATGAAAAACAAGAAACGCATGAATCGAGAACTGATAGTAACGAAGCCAATATTTCACAAAACCAAAACGAGCAGCCACTTAAGAGCTTAGACGTAAGCGATTTAGAATCTAAATTCATTCTGAAAGCCAGAAAAAAAATAAGGTTGTTTGACCCCGAAGGTATCTATCAATTTAAAGGAAGCGCGATACCTTATTATCAATCTTTTCTTCACCTGATTTCGCTGCTGGTCTCGTTATATTTAATCGCCTATTACTTCGCGGTTATTGTATTTTCAGAGCTTGAACAACTTGATGGGGTGGGTAACACATCTGATTTAACAGCGATAGACAAGTTATTCATGATAACCCTCGCAGTGCTAACCGTCTTGAAGCTAAAGAAACTGATATCTGTGAAGGTTACTCACTATGACGTCAGATATAAATTGGCGCTAGCGGCTAACGGGTTCAATCGCATCGTTATAAATTTAGTAAAATTCTCAATTTACTTTTTAGCGCTCGCTTTATTCATAATAGGTTTAGACCACCCAAACGAAACAATATTAGGCGCTTTCGACAGGTTAGGAAACGGAGTGACAGCAGATTCGCTTACGTTTTTCTCATGGATAGTGACCTTGCTTATTTTTATTAAAGCGTTCAAGCGTTTTGGAAAGGAGTAAATCGATGAAGTATCTCATTATCTTAGCCATCTTCTTAGTTTTCGCTTCACAAGCATATGCAAAAGAACGTTTACCTTCCAACTGTGCCCACCTAAGTGAAGTGTCAAAGGCTTCTTTTGTACTATTCAACAAGAAAGAATTTATGCAACTAGGAGAGTGCTTAGCAATCGCAGCGCTTAAAAACCAAAAGAAGCTTGACCTTGTGCGCTCTTGTAATGAAGTAGATGAGGATAGACGGAACTTTTTGGGGATACTTTCTCTGTCTAAGCTGGAGTCAATTCTGCTAGGGCAATGTATCGGGACAATTAACTATATCTATGAACACTACAATAAAGAAAGAGTAAACGACTATCAGTATCGTACGAGTAACCGCATAGTTTACCGCTGCAACAAAGGTGAGAAAGCGGTAGATATTCTTAGGAACATTAACAAGGATGAAGTAGGGCGGGAGGATATACGTGAGCTACTTTGTGACGAGGTGCGCTATTAATGGGTGAAGTAGAAGTTCAATCATTTTTAGCGTTAGCACGGAGCTATCTAAAAACGGAAAAATTACCAGAGCGTATCAGAAACGCTCTGAACACCATTTTCACCAAAGAAGACGGTGCTAGCTTGTATCGAAGCAAAATAATTGGTGAAAGTCATGATCATATCACACAAAACAAGTATCCAATCATAAAAGGAAGACGTTACTCAGTAAGGAATATTCTTTGCGTTTGGTATTTATTAAACGGTGATACCGGAAAGACTAAGGCATTTTTGCAAAGCTATGCTAAGTCAGGAATGACAAGTAAGTTTGAGAAGATGTTGTTAGAACTTGCTAATCAGCAATATTTAGAGTTTTTCAGTTTGGGCGTAGTCAGAGAAAACATCCATGAAATTATCGAAGCGCTCAAGTCGGATGAATTTGACTTGTTTACTGATAAACTTCCATCTCCATTTTTCTCTAATCATGATGATCCGTCAGATATATCCCCGATTTTAATAGCTTATTCTCAAGATATACCTTGGGAAGACTATATGAGCAGATACGAAGATGCAGAATTCAACTTTAATGAAAAGCGGTATGACAAGGCAAAAGAGATATTGCACAAACTTGAAGAAGACGCCGTCATTCGTCTACCTGTAGTTGAGGCACTGAATAAGAAAATAAAGGCTATCGAGGCAGAAGCGGAGGAAGCCTGGAATTATTTTCAAAAAATGTTGAATTAATGCTTGTTTGTGCCGAGCACAAATAAAAACTGGCTATCGTCGAAACAAAGGAGATAGCCATGACAACATTACGCAAACTTTTCAACCAATACGAATCGGCTGAGTGCCGTAAGTACATTTCTAAAGCTGAGCAGATAGAGGAAGGCCTTAAGTCTGGTAAAAGCTATGCCGAACTTGGCGGACGTCAATTGAGCTTAGCGAAAGGCTTGATACGATTTAAACTAGGCAACTACCGCCTTATATTTAAAAAAGCTCGTGAAGAGTTCATTCCTGACAGTCTAATTCAACGAAAGCACTTAGAACGTTTCCTTAAGCGAAGGTGATACGTGTTTGTATCAAACTTTCAACTTTTAAAAAGGAAACAAAGATATGTCTCAAAAGAAAAAAATTAAGCCAACGGACAATTCTGCAAACCAGAAAAATCCTAACAAAGGAACACCTGGAACTAACAAGCAGTATGACCAGAAACACGGCAATCGTAGTAAGCAAATTCAACAGGGAGGTAAATAATATGAATACTGTAATGGCACAAGTTGTAAATAAGGCGTTCGAACAAAACATAGGGGCTGATGTCGGTAAGTATAGTGAGCAGCGCGTGGCAATAAATTCGCTAAACTTGGATAAGTTGAAATGGAAGCTATCAAAGTCATCTGAGGCAACATGGACTGAAGAGTTGATAGACTTCGCAGAGGAAGAATACAAAAAGTTTCTTTTCTTGAAGCTGATTTATCCTAAAGTTGCCTTAGTGCCTAATAAGCTTGTAGACAAGTTTTGGCATGAGCATATCCTTGATACGGTGGCGTACCAGAAGGATTGCGAAGCAATATTTGGCTACTTCATTCACCATTACCCATACTTTGGTATCTACGGTGATGATGACCAACGCTCATTGCAAACTGCCTTTGACGAAACTGTTGCGTTGTATGAAAAGCATTTTGGAAAATATCCAACAGATGTGCTTTATGGTGCGAACAGTAACAAAGCTGCGCGTTGTGGGGATGATCATGCGTGTCACGCACCATCTTCATGCGCCTGTCGTGTACCTGGAGCATGTAAATAATAGTATTTATCGTTAAAAATAGAGCACCCTAGGGTGCTCTAATCATTATTCTGAATAGGGAGTTTTTTTCGCAAAAATTCGCAAATTAACGCTGTAGCATAAAGCAAAAAAATAAAAACCCAGCCTTTCAATCCCACGAATGGATAAGAGTTGTGGACTTCAAACTGCGTGATAAGTTGTATGAGCCATACGGCAAACAAGACATCTCCTAGCTTCATTCCCCATTCCGTCACCCAAAACAACGCTGAGTAGCGCGCACGACGACTACCTTTCATATATTACCTTCCTGATTTTTCTTAATTGACCTCAGAAGTAATAAGGATCTCAAGAAGGAAATTTATTAGGCAAAGGGAGAAATAGCGCATATTTTCTCGGGAAATATTAACGTTTTTTTGCGGACTCGATGTCGCTTAGGAGGCAATTACATTGTTGCTGACTATGCAGTCAATGAAATTGAAAATGCCACAATTTTCCGTAAATTTCTAGTAACCAAATCAATATTTACGGAATAAATATGACACTACTTAGCCACCAACTTTTTGACCACTGCGGTATATCTTTAGAAGCATCTGAGCCACCCGATGAAGAAATAAGTGCTCCCCAGATAAACCCAGGCTCTGGCTTACCCCTTATAAAAAATAGTAGCGTGGATATTGGTGGCTATATCATCGGTGACGGGCCACTTAATCATGACGATGAAGCTGTGATTGCTATTATTGACGACTGCATTGAACCGTTTGATTTAGCTATAGAGCCGACCTTTGTATTTGAAGCGTCAAGTACATTTGATGACACCTTTTCTATCTCTGATGACTTTTGTAGTTTGAACGATGAATGGATATAGCCAAATCATATTGATTGGCGGAACTTATAGCCTAAACGCTAGTGACCGCAGGTTGCAAAGCACTGTTGGAATGAAGGTTGTCAATCTTTGAAAAAAGCACTGAATTTACTCAGTGCTTTCAGTTGAATGTTTATCGCTTCGAGGCTTGACCTTTTGATATCAATGGACGTGGTTTGTCGTCGGGATTGTCTGGTGCGCCAAGATAATTACATTCAAAGCACTTATGGCCCTTTACGTAACGAAGGTTGGTATTACATGCGTAACAAAAATCAACCGTAGTATATACATTTTGCCCATTATCAATGGCTTCTTGTCTCGCAAGTGCATTAGCTTCGTTGACTTTACTCTGTCCCGTGGCGTCTGCGCGATTTCTTCGTGTCTGATCTTTTTTGTTGCAGGGAATACAAACACTTTTAGGAGTGCGCTCCCATGATCCACAGCGTTTACATGGTTTTTTGCTTGGTGGCATTTATAACCTCAATTTCCATTCTCCCGTAAATTTCGCTTGAGAATGGTTAACTTGTAAAAATAGCTTCATCGAATGGCTACTAGCCTTCGGTGAAACAGCTTGTCTCTCATTACTCGAATATGGGGGGCCAAGTTATCAATGCAAGCTTTTACGGCTGCACAAAATTTCTGCCGTGAAGAGTCGAGAAAGAAGTAAAGAGGATTAAGTAAGTGTTAACAGCCGTTCCATTGAGTAAGTATTGCGATTTGTCTGGTGAAAGTATAGAAGCGATTGAACGTCGCATCGAGCGTGGCTACTGGGTGAAGGGTACACATGTTTTCAAACCAGCACATGTTCGTGAACGTTGGGTTGACCTTGTAGCAATAAGTGAATGGGCACGCACCAGCGGCTCAAATTCTTAAAAAGGAAGATGGTATATGTTGTTAAAGAAAAATGCTGAAAAACTGAAAACGGTGCGCGGTGTGTCGATTCGTTATGATAAGCACGAACGTGCAACGGGTATCCAACTGGCGTTTACCTACAAAGGTATTTTGTGTCGTGAGCCTGTTGGCTATGCAATTACTCAGGCAGGCCTCAATGCGGCAGCAAATAAGTTGGGAACCATCAAGCATGAAATTGCCAAAGAAACGTTTTTCTACGCCGATTTTTTCCCTAAATCTAAAAAATTAGCGCTGTTTGGTGGGGCTACGAAGGGAATTACGGTCAAAACTTATCTAGACAGGTATATTGATAAAGCAAAGGTGCGTAAACTATCCATAGCTACAATCGTTGGTTACAAAAAAGATTTGAACGGTCTTAAGGCATTGTGGAACATACCCGTAGCAGAACTGGAGCGTATTAACATTGTTAACTACGTTAGTAACGCTACCGTCTCTTCAAAAACGTTAGGTAATCGACTTTCCGTATTGCGATCTGCATTAGATGAAGCGATTACCGATAAGGTGATTAAGCTAAATCCACTTGTCGGCTTTAAGTTGAAAGATCATATTGATATTGAAACAAAACACGACAATAGGCAAAAACATCTAGACGTTCTTCCGTTTACTCCTAACGAAATGACTAAAATCATAAATGAGACCTGTGAAACTGAAAAAGCAATTGTTACTCTGTTAAGCGAAACAGGTTTGAGATCAAGTGAATGGATTGCACTCAAAAAAACGGATGTTTGCCTCATAAGTCTAGAGGTTTCTATTTACGATGCTGTTGTTCACGGTACGACGAAAAGCACAAAAACGAAAGCCGGAAAAAGAACAATACCTATCTCTCAGGAGCTAGCAGACATGTTGGAGCTAGAAATGGATAAACATGATGAGGAGTACGTATTTGTTAATGATCAAGGAAGGAGATGGAATGCTGATTCATTTAGAAAACACAGATGGTCAAAAATTATTGAAAGGGCTGGGGTGCGATATCGCTACCCATATCAACTTCGTCACACGTTTGCCACAAGGCTAATTTCTCAAGGCGAAAACCTTTGGAAAATTTCGAAGCTCATGGGACACGCGTCGCCACAGCAATTGTTTGAACACTACGGAAACTATATTGAAGCTTATGAAAAACAGTCGAAACGGCAGGAAGCGCGTAGCCGATAGCTAAGTAATAGCAGCATTCAGAAAGCCAAAAGCCACTGACAATCTAGACAGTGGCTTTTGGCTTTCTGATTTGAAATACCTATAAATAAGATACTTTAGTTTTAGCGCGACATTGCTAAGATAGAGAAATAAAGCAATACGAACGCTTTTAAAGCGTTAAAAGCCTGTCTAATAGGGAAAAATGGAATTTTCAAAACGCTATAAATTTTCTGAATGGCCTAACTCTGATATACCCAAGATACCTGCTGGGATTTATGCAATATGGAAGAGTGACGAACTTCTTTATTGCGGAATGTCAGGTCGTCAAATTGAAAATCACAAATCTGACAGAAAGTTTGGGCTGATAACAAGACTTAATAGCCATGCATCGGGTCGATTAAGTGGAGACCAGTTTTGCGTTTATGTTGCAAACAGGCTCGTTATCCCTTCACTACGAGCTTACGACCTGCCTAAATTTGCTAGCGGTGAACTAAAGCTAGATACAATGACAAAGCGCTACATTCATGAACACTTAGACTACCAGTATATCTTGGTAGATAGTAGTTCTGAGGCCTACACGGCTGAAGTAAATGCTCGTAATGGTAGTCTTTTGGGACAAAAGGCCTTATCGAATTCTCTTCAAGAACTTTGCACAAAAATATGGATTTATCTATTGCAAATCTCTGGTTAAAGTTAAGCTTTGAAAAGAAATAGTCATATTTAGGGAGTCGGTCTATGAGTTTTGAATATTGTGGATCTGAAAGTTATTTAAGTGATGGAGTTTACGCAGATTGGTGGAATTGGGAAACCGATGCAGAATATGAAGCTAGGAAGCAGAAGAGCCAAGAAGAAACCTATTTGATTGAGCAAATGAAACTTCAATGGTTACAATTTGTTGATAAAAAAGAATATTCAGCTCAGGGTCTCTTAAATTCAATGTTCAAAAATACATTGGAAAAAGGAGCGATATTGGCTACACGACGTTACTGTCGAACTGAGTCAATTAACCTTAAATATGCCGAGGCAGTTTATAAAAATAGTAAGCCAGCAGATCTGGTACTATCAAAGCTTAAAGTTTTTGATTTATTTATGAGCGTTGACGAAATTAAACGCTTAGATTTGATTTTCGATGAGCTAGAAAGATACAGAGAAGATTTGACTGTATATTTTAAAGTGTATGAGGTTCAACTTTTTATACATAGAGAGATGCAACTTAAGAATGGTGTAAGATCTCACCTAAAGATGGATAAGCAGATAATGAGAGAAGTTTTATCTTGTGTAAGACTATACTTTTTATTCAGAGAGTTAAAAAAAATGGATTTGGACGGTTTTTCTGAATTTTTATCGAGATACAAAAGAACAATCAGTGATGCGAGGGCATTTATTCCTCGATATTGCCTTGAATCTTCCGCAGAACACAATGAAAATTGGAGTTTGAGGTATCAGCACACTTTATTGCACTACCTGCCGAAGGATATGAGAGATTTTATTAAAAAAATAGTTGATTTGCGATTTGAAGAATCCAAAGTAACGATTTTTAAAGAAGTCAAAGACCTAATCACAAATCATCATTTACAAATATGAACAGATTGATTTGTTCTCGCTTCGACAGGAAAATTCCAAATGTCTCAAATATTAATGGGAAAACTGTAGATTTAAATTTCAAATCTCAAAGAAAAGTTGAAGAATTTTATTGTTTGGCTACGGATGGAGAACAAGTTTATGATGAAAAGACTTCCGACTTTGAAAGCTTTTTTAAAAAAAATCAGGGGTGTGAAAAGACATTTCTTGTTCTAACTGATAAGGAAGTGATTCAGTTACTACGGTGGAGCCAACACTTTAATGTGAAAGTATTGTCTTTTGAAAGCCTATTTCCTATATTTGATAATATAAAATATTATTCTAATTTAAAGTTGCGCTTTAATTCTCTTAAGCATCGTTTAGAGTATGTAAGAAAAATAGGTTTAACAAGTGGCTCTATTAAATCCACAGTAAGTAGGAAATCCGAGAGCATAATACGAAGAAAATGCAGGTATAAAAGTAGTTACGATGAAGTTTTTGCTCATGCATATATTCCTCCGTATCAAGAAGTATATAAACTTTTCGATTTCCGAAGAGACAGAGCAATAATTGCACTTGATTTCAATTCAATGTTCGCTGATTGTATGTCAGGTGAGTTTTTAGACCCTAGTGCTGTTTACTTCGAAAAAATTAACGCAACTTTTAAGGGGCAGAGTTGGTCAAAGGAAATTGGTCTATATCATGTTATTTTGAAGCGCCCACATTCAAAATTTTTTCAAAACTATCATCCATTTAAATATACTCAATTAGGACTTTCATTGAAGTTCAAAGCAAATGACACAAGTGAAGTTGAAACTCAGTTGTTTGATTTTGAACTAGACTATTACAGAAAGTTTTTTGATGAAGTGCATATATTATCTGCGCTACGATCTAAAAGTAGTATGGGGCATCCACTATACAATGAGTCAAAAAGGCTCTATCGACTAAGAACTAGAGCTGAAAAGGCCAATAAGTCGTCTTTGGCAAGATCATATAAGCTTCAATTGGCTATGCTGCATAGTGCAACTAATAGAAGAGTTGAAAAGAAAATTAGATATAAGTCTTTCAGTAATTTACTGTCACTTCTAAACGAAGAGCTATGCCTTACCATAAATGAAGAGGTGCCTTATCTGATAAAATCATCGCCATTATTAAAAAAAGTTAAGGTGATAGATGAAGACAAAGAAAAAAGTGGATTAACATGGGACTTAAATAACTCTAAGACAATATATAGCTTTTCTAGTCAGGTATTGGCAAGGTCGAGATTGAAAATGTTTAAATTGTTGGAGGCTCTTCTTGATTTTGAGGGCTTAGATATATGTTATGTGAACACAGATTCAGTGCACGTATCTATTCCAGCTGTGAGTCAGAATAACTTTTTTAAAAGATATTCTAACCTTATAGGTTCAGAACTTGGTAAGTTAAAAATTCAAAGCATTGCTGATAAAGCAGCTTGGTTAGATGTTGGACACTATTATTTGTTTAAGGGTGGTGATGTCGTCCAGTGGTCTAATATAGGTTTGAACCATAAAGGGAATAATGACCCTTTTTTAAGATTTCGAGAAAAATACAGTCGCGTAAAGTTAGATAATGGAGTAACTACGACGAAATCAAAAGTTACTTTTATGTCTAGTTTGTCTTATAAAAAGCGCCTGTCAAAGTATGAAATCGGGTGCTCAAAAACTATTGATTATCTGCGTTTTTCTGCTGATGAAATTAACGGTTTTGACAACGCTACTCTGACAATATTAAAAGAAAAGCAGGCGGCAAAGGCAGTTAAGCGAGAGCTTTTCAATTTACTAAGTTGTTAGCTACATATTAAAACCTTTAAAGTAAAGTGAAGTGGTAGTAGGATAAGGGTCTAGCAGATGGGGGCGCGTTTAGTTTTCTGAGCGCGTATTGCTGCAAGAGTGTTTCACTCGATCGCTTCGCTCCTAAAATCTGGAGAGTTAATTTACGCTCCTGGCGAATGAGCTAGCCCCATCAGCTCCTTAATTCTTTGTTAAAAACTTTTCTTAATGTCTGCCAGGTTTTGGAGTTAGGGTGCCTTGTCACTACATTTTGTTAATTTAATTTCCCTAATTTATTCGTAGTGGATAGTAGCTAGCAGTAAATGACAAATTAAGCCTTCGCTACGACCTTAACTTACCACTTATCGCCGATAAATCGTGACGAAATAAATAAGTTATTTTTTGATAAACATTAAAAGGGGTTGGTTCGCGCTAACTTGTCCGCCATAAATTAGAAGTTAATATGAGCTAAAAATCGCAACATCTACGTGTAGTAATGGTGTATTTCCAATTAAATTTGAAGCAAATCCAAAACTTCAAAAAAAGCCTTAAACCCTTTAAATACAGCGCGTGCAGAATAAGTGTACTTTGTTGTTGATTGCTAGTGGGTTGTTAGTAGGGGATTCCACTACAGCCCGCGATGTAGTTGGGCTGTAGTGGGTTTTGTGTGGTGGAGCTGGCGGGATTTGAACCCGCGTCCAGAAAATGTCTACCTTTGGTACTACATGCTTAGTTTGTCATTTATTTAACTGCTTGGAACTCCGACAAACAGGATTTCCTTGCAGCTGGCCTAATACTGTTTCGCGGTTCACCCTTAGACAAGGTTCCCTCGCTATCCTACTTGGATGACCTTCCGAATCCCCGCTAGCAGGAAAAGACTAGGGTGGAAGGGCCTATGCCGGTTATTAAGCGGCTAGTGCGTATGTTTCGTCGTTTGCGACTATTTAAATGCGGCTTTTTAAGAGGCAAACCGCTCCTCTGCATGCACCTCCGGCTTCCTAGATCCTGTCGAATCCTAATCAGCCCCGAGTGTGATTTTCAATAATAGCACAATTGTTACATGGTGAAATACATTCTTTTGAAAATTACTATAAATTTTAAGGGTTTGTCTATAAATCAACCAAAAATAACATCTAGTTTTTCAAAAGCTTAGCTGTGTGGCTTTCAGTTGAAGCTTTGCTTAAACAGCAACACACAAACATTGAGTATTATTGAACTACCATAGATGTGTGGATGCTTGAGTAAAATTCAAGTGCCGAGCGCACAAGGGCTGTGCAAGAAACGCAATTTATAAACTAAAATAGCGCTTTTTATTTGATTACTTTAGCGAATTTTTAAGGAAATAGTGCTGATGTAATGATGCAATTAGTAGCAAGAACCATTAAAGTACGTGAGCATAATTAAAAGGCTTGTAGTGTAAATGTCTTCAGATTCCATATTGTATTCTCCGTATACCTTGCCATGTGGCGTAACAGCGCGAAACCGTCTTGTTAAAGCTGCTATGGAAGAAAATATGTCGAGTATGGGAAATATTCCCGGAGAGTCTTTGTACTCACTCTATCGATATTGGGCCCACGGCAATTTAGGCATGGTGATCACAGGCAACGTTATGGTCGATAAAGGCGCCATGACAGGGCCAGGTGGCGTTGCACTAGAAAAAGATACCGACATCGCACCGTTTCAAAAATGGGCAAAAATCATTAAGTCTAATGGCGCTTTAGCCATAATGCAGATTAATCACCCCGGTCGGCAGGTATTTAAAGCGATGAAAGGCAAAGCAATTGCGCCTTCTGCTGTACCGCTTGATATGGGTAAACACTCCAAGCTGTTTGCACAACCACGAGAAATGACCTGCCAAGACATTCACGATGTATGCAAACGTTTCGTTCAAACTGCTAAGCAAGCTGAAAAAGCCGGGTTTGATGGCGTTGAAATTCACGCCGCTCACGGTTACTTGCTTACGCAGTTTTTGTCTCCGCTTACTAATCAGCGTCAAGACGAGTGGGGAGGTTCTATTATTAATCGCGCCCGCTTGCTGATAAACATAGTCAGTCAGGTTCGAGCGGTTTGCGCTAAAGACTTTATTGTTATGGTAAAGCTTAACTCTGCAGATTTTCAGAAAAATGGTTTTTCTTTTGATGATGCCTGTGAGGTGGTAAATCGCTTGGAAGCCTTGGGTGTTGATGTTGTAGAACTGTCTGGCGGCAGTTATGAAGCGCCTGCCATGCAAGGGCAAACTCGTGACGACACCACGCTGGCCAGAGAAGCGTACTTTTTGGAATTTGCGCAGGCACTGGTGAGTAAAACTGATATTCCGCTTATGACAACTGGCGGTATAAAAAGGGCCGAGGTAGCAGAGGAAGTAATTGAGCAGGGCTGTGCCCTTGTTGGATTAGCCAGCGCCCTTGCTATTACGCCCGACTTAGCTAAAAAGTGGCAACAAGAATGGGCGTATTCGGGCATAATTCCACACTGCTCTTGGAAAGATAAATCGCTTGCAAGCCTTGCGAATATGGCCATGGTGCGAAGACAACTTAGACGCCTTGGGAATAACCTAACCACCTTAAGAAACCCGTCACCGCTGTGGAGTCTGATTCTTGATATGCTACATCGCAAGAAAATGACGAAACGAGACGTAGGTTAAACCTACTACACTTCTTTTTTGGCAGCCCAAATAAAAACACAGCGTTAAACGCTGTGTTTCATCATTCTTTCTTTTTGACGTTGCCAATCTTTGTCTTTAATGGTGTCACGCTTGTCATGGGCGTGCTTACCTTTTGCTAGGTGAATTTCTAGTTTCACCCAACACTTTTTCCAATACATAGACGTGGCAACGATTGAATAACCTTGGCGGTCTCGCGCACCCATTAAGCGGTCAATTTCTCGTTTGTTCAGCAACAATTTGCGAGCACGCTCTGGAGCAGCGATAACGTGGGTAGAGGCTTGATTCAGCGGACTAATTCTACACCCTACCAAATACGCTTCGGCATTCTGGATAATAATGTACGCATCGGTAATGTTCACTTTACCGGCACGAATACTTTTAATTTCCCACCCTTGAAGCTCAAGTCCGGCTTCGAACTTGTCTTCTAGGAAATAGTCGTGACGCGCTTTTTTATTCTGCGCGATATTTCCTGTGGTGTTTTTGTTGGCTTTATTCTTTTTCATGCTGGCTATTATACTGATTGTTCAAAGGAATGTCTTTAGTTGTCATTGTTATCTTATATTGGGGCATTTGGTTCAAAACCGAATACGAGCGAACCAAATTTTCTGTGATACAATGCGGCCAAGAGTTTTAATTGTAGTGGAATCAATGCCAAGTATTCATAGAAGCGCGCTGGTAGCTCATAGCGCAGAAGCCATGTTTAACTTAGTCAACGATGTAGCTTCCTACCCAGAGTTTTTGCCAGGCTGTACCGATAGCAAGATCCTCGACACGTCAGCGCAAAGCATGAAAGCGTCATTGTTAGTGGCAAAAGCTGGTATCAAGCAATGGTTTACAACGCACAACGTGTTAGAGCCAGGTAAAAGTATTCAAATGCAACTGGTCGACGGTCCGTTTCGCTCGCTTACCGGTGGCTGGACATTTTCAGCGTTATCAGAAGAAGCCTGTAAAATTGAATTAAACCTAGAGTTTGAATTCAGCAATAAGCTAGCTGAAATGGCTTTTGGTAAAGTGTTTAACAGTTTAGCCAGCAGTATGGTTGCAGCGTTTACAGACCGAGCGCGGAGCGTGTACGCATGAGTAAGAAGCTCATCAATATTGAGGTTGCCTACGCGTTACCCACCAAGCAAACTATCATTGATGTTGCTATTCATGAAAATGCGACGGTAGAAGAAGGAATAAACGCGTCTAACGTGCTTGAGCAGTTTCCCGAGATTGATTTGAAAGCAACAAAAGTGGGTATTTGGAGCCGCGTGGTTAAGCTTCGCGACACGCTTACCGATGGCGACCGTATTGAAATTTACCGCCCGCTTATTGCTGACCCTAAAGAAATCCGCAAGCGCCGTGCTGAGAGAGCGAAAGAGGAAGGGCGCGCTGACAAAGTCACAGGTGGAAAGGTAAATCCACTTAAGGCGAAGTCATAGCAGTCAGCTGAGCGCTTCTACGCCAGCGCCAAAGATAGATACAAAAATGGCCTTCAAGTGAAGGCCATTTTTTTTAAAGACAAAGGCTATTAGCTTTTTTCTGAAATACTGCCTAACTCCAAGAAAGGGGAGGCATCAATATCTTCAGCATCCATCATGCTAGCAATTCGCTGAACGGTAGCGACCATTTGGCTTTGCTCCCACTCTTTAAGCTGTGAAAAACGCTCGACAAAGTGTTCTTGAAGCGGACGAGGGGCGTCAACCACTGCCTCTTTACCGCGTTCGGTTAAGAATACGCCCACTTTTCGTTTATCTTGCGTACTTCTTATGCGCGTAGCTAAGTCTCGTGATTCTAGTCTATCTAGAATATTCGTGATGGTTGCAGGGCTTAAGTTAATATTCTCTGCAATTTCTCGCACCATTATACCCGGGCGCTCTTCAATATTTTGCATCACCAATAACTGTGGGCCTGTTAAACCCACGTGTTTACTTAGCTGCTTGCTGCGTAGGTCTACAGCGCGTATTACGCGCCGTAGTGCCACTAATAGTTCTTCTTCTTTTCGCATGTTACTTCCAACAAATGCGTAACCCAACGGTTACTTAAGCAAATGAATAAAATGTTGGTGCTTATGATAGTGATCGATGACGTCATTAATGACCGAAATCTTCGACCAGCCCATAATATCATAGTTCTGACCACCTTCACTAAGGTGCACTTCGGCGCGATAGTACGTGGCCTTTTTGTTTTCGTCCAGTGCTGGTGTGTCACTTGGACCAAATTCAGGCTGTTCTGTCGATACAGGGTGCACAGCATAAATAAACTCAGGGTCATTGCCCATATCAACGGTTAATATGAGTGCTTCGTCGGTATCTTCAATTTTAATTTCAAATTGCTGTGCTTTAAACTCCTCGCTTACTTCTATTAGCGCAGGCTTCACCACTTTGTTGATATAACGACGAACGGCAGTTTCATCTGGAAAGGTCACAATATTTTCAAGGCGCTCTTTCCAGTTTTTATCAGAGTCATTATGCTGCGGTGTACCCGTTAGTACTTGTAAACTTTCACGTTTGTACGCCTCAATACGAAGGGCTTTCAATAGTCCCGCTATGGCGATAAGCAGCACAATAGCAAATGGCAGTGCGGCAGCAATCGTCATAGTTTGCAGCGCGCCAAGCCCACCAGCGTAAAGCAGCACTGAACTCACCACACCAACGCCAACAGCCCAGTATACTCGTTGCCACAACGGCGTATTGTTTTCACCGTGTGAACACAACATATCGACAACCATGGCACCCGAATCACATGAGGTTACAAAGAAAACAATGACCATCAATACTGCTATTAGGCTTAGTACTGAAGCGAAAGGGAACTGTTCTAAAAATACAAACAGTGCCACTGAGCTATCTTCATTTACCATTTGTGCAAGTACGTCTTTACCTTGTACTAACACCTGATCAATAGCGGCGTTGCCGAATACGGTCATCCAAAATAGTGTAAACGCTGATGGTATAAGCAGTACGCCCATTACAAATTCACGAATGGTTCTACCGTAAGAGATACGCGCGATAAACAGGCCAACAAACGGTGCCCATGCTAACCACCAACCCCAGTAGAAGATCGTCCAGCCGCCAATCCAGTCTGTTTTCTCATAGGCGAACAGGTTAAATGTGTTGCGCACCAAATCAGACAGATAAGCCCCAGTGTTCTGCATGAACGCTTGTAGTAAAAATACGGTTGGGCCTAAAAAAAGAACAATTAAAAGCAGCAGTAAGGCTAAAACCATATTAGTTTCTGACAGACGGCGTATGCCTTTTTCCAGGCCAGTAGTTACAGAAATTACGGCTAAACCAATAACGCCTGCCATTATAGCTATTTGAACACCAGTATTTGACGGTAGACCAAATAAATAGTTAAAACCCGCATTTACTTGCGAAGCACCCAAGCCTAGCGACGTAGATACACCAAACACCGTTGACGTAACCGCGAATATATCAACCACGTGCCCAGGCCAGCCATAGATCCGGTCACCAATTAACGGGTATAAAGCAGAACGCAGTGTAAGAGGTAAGTTTTGACGGTACGCAAAATAGCCCAAAATCAGCGCCACTACCGCATAAATTGCCCAAGCATGAACACCCCAATGGAAAAATGTGGTTTTCATTGCTTCGCGAACAGCATCAATACTTTCAGCCTGTGCAGTGGGGGGCGCTAAAAAGTGCATTAAGGGCTCGGCAACGCCAAAGAACATAAGCCCAATTCCCATTCCTGCTGCAAACAACATACTAAGCCAAGTCCCAAAGCTAAATTCGGGGCTTGCGTGATCTGGGCCTAACTTAATTTCGCCGTAGCGTGACATGCCGAGGAAAACAACAAACACCACAATTACTGCGACAGTAAATACATAAAACCAACTACCGTTGGTCACAATTGCGCTCTGAAGCTTTTGGAAAAGCGCGTCTGCTGTTTCAGGAGTACCAGCAGCGAAGATAAGTAAACATAGGATTAAAGCTGACGATGTAATAAACACCGGCTTGTTGAGTGGAGATTTATTTTCGTTCTCAATCACGCAGTAAATTCCTTTCACCTTTTATAAATTTCGGTTTATACGCAGAAATATACCGCATGGAGCATTTTTTATAAACATCAGATGAAATTATTTGATTTGTATGTATTTGGTCAGTGAGTAAAAGTGAAGTCTTTTTTTTGCAGTTGTTTTTACGATAAAAATTAGACTTTCTGCTAGGTTTTAGGTGTTTTTGGTTAATTATTAATCGTTAGAGTAGAAATAATTAATAGATTGTGTATCGTAATATATGATCTTTTTGATATGTGTTTTAAGTAAACACTGTCCGAAGAATAAAAAAACAATTGAAGGAAACACACACAAATGCGAAAAACTCAGCTTAGCTGTGCAATCATCGCTGCACTGGCATCCACCTCTCTGGCTGCGCAAGAAACTAAAGCGCCCGCTAAACTTGAAACCATAGAAGTTACCGCCACGAAAAGAAGTGAATCAATCCAAGATGTCCCTGTCGCAGTCTCTGCGTTGGATGGAAAAGCATTAGAAAACCTCGGTATTGATAACTTCCAAGACTACGTAGAGTTTTTACCGAATGTGGTATTCCAAGGTACAGGTCCAGGGCAGAACGAAATATACATTCGTGGTGCGGCGACCACGCAATCAAGCATTACCCTGTCATCTGTTCAAGCACTTCAGCCCTCAGTGGCTTTCTATCTTGATGAAATGCCTGTTTCTATGGCTGGCCGAAACTTAGATATTTTTGCTACCGACGTTGAGCGTGTAGAGGTTCTACCTGGGCCGCAAGGTACGTTATTTGGTGCGAGTTCTCAGGCAGGTACAGTTCGCCTAATCACAAACAAGCCAGATCATTCTGGTTTTGCTGCAGGCTTCGATACCAGTATCTCTACCACAAAGGGCGGAGATATGAGTAACACGGTGGAGGCATATTTCAACGTTACTCCAACTGACAACCTTGCGCTGCGTGTGGCTGCCTACAATGAAAGTCAGGGCGGTTGGATTGACAACATTGAAAATGAGCCAGGAAATGGTGGTTACATTGGAAGTGCAGTAGTTATTGATCGTATTTCTGGAAATGCATTGCAGAAACAGGGCATCGATCCGGCTGCGATGGATGCACGTCGTGAAATCAATGGTTTTACCCGCAGTGAAGCCGCCGTTGTGTCGCCAAGAAACAGCGAACATGTTGAAGATAACTTTAATGACGCGGTCTACTCAGGGGCGCGATTCGGGTTGTCTTACATTATCAACGAAGATTGGGATGTTCTGGTTCAACACACTCAACAAACACTTGATACTGAAGGTGTGTTTGCCTACGACCCCACAGTGGAAGGCGAAAGCTCGGCAATTCGCTTTCAAAGCGATGAAAACTCCGACGAATTTGGCTTAACCACATGGACCCTAAATGGTCGTTTGGAAAAACTAGATGTGGTGTATACCGGTGGTTACCTAGATCGTGAAATAGACACGCTTACCGATTACACAGGCTACACCAACGGCGGCTTATTTTCCGCGTACTATGTGTGTACGCACTATGAAACGCCAGATAATCCAGATGACGCGCGCTGCCTCGATCCGAGTAAATACTACAAAGAAGACACAACTAGCACTCGCTTAACCCACGAACTACGTTTCAGCACAACGATGGATACACCATGGCAGCTAACGGCGGGTGTGTTTTATGACGAACAGGAAGTAGGCTCGGTAGGCCAGTTTAAAATCGCAAGCCCTGAAATCTTTGAGAACCTTGCGGGTTCATGGAATGCGCTGGCGGGTGACCGTGGAATTAACAGCGATGGTGGCCCTTTCTCTCCTGAAATTAGCTTTGTAAACGATGTTACGCATACTATCGAGCAGATCGCAGTATTTGGTCAGCTAGGCTATGAAATTACTGATACGCTTACTGCTACCATTGGTGCGCGCTGGTATCAAATTGACGATATTTATCGCGGCGCTACATCAACACGCGACGTAACAGGCCGATTAGAAGCCTATGGTCAAGGCGTGCTAGATCCCGCCGTTTATGATGGTTTGGGTCTTGACGGCCAAGGTGTTGTAGATGCTATCCAAGATGGTTCATTGGAAATTGGATTACTAGACGGTGACGGTGTACTCACTGTTGACGATACCATCTTCAAATTTGGCCTTGACTGGAAAGTAAATGAAAACGTATTGCTTTTCGCGAACTATTCAGAAGGCTTCCGTCCACCAGTAACTAACAGACTAGGTGGTGACGCAGCGGCAAATGACACTGGGGCCTTTGCGGATTTCCGTGTTCCGGTTTACTCAACAACAGATACGCTGGATAACTACGAAATTGGCCTGAAAGGTGATTTCTTAGACGGTATCTTGCGTGTTAATGCTACTGGTTACTATTCAGAAATCAGTGACTTGCAAACGTCGCGTTTCGACCCAGCAAATATTAGTTTCTTAGTCTTTACCGATAATGTTGGTGATGCAGAAGTTAAAGGGATTGATGCAGACATTACTTGGTTAGCGACAGATAACCTAGTTATTAACGCAGCATTTAGCGTACTGGATACTGAGCTGGTTAGTATTAACCCTGAACTAGAAGATATCGCGGCTGGCGTAGGCAGTGAGCTTCCGTACTCTGCTGATTTCTCAGGCAACATTAGCGCACGTTATTTCTTTGAGTTAGATGGCGGTAAAGAAGGGTATGTTAATGCATCACTTACCTACACCGGCGACCGTCTTGCTGGCATGGTGATGAACGCCTATGCCATGGAAGATGCAACTCGATTGATTTATGGCACGGGCTCGGGTCTGAAAATTAAAGATGAGGGTGACGAGTTTAAAGGCGCAACGTATCCAGGTGCAGATGGCGAAACAATTCGTGGTGGTCGCTACATTCAGGAAAGTTACGTGATTGGTAATGTATCTGTGGGGATGACGTATCAAAACTGGAAAGTTGAAGCATTCGTTGACAACGTTTTCGACAAATCAGCAATCTTGAACATTGATACACAGCAGTATACGCCTAAGGTTGTGACTAATCGCCCTCGTACTATAGGTCTTCGCTTCTCTTACGACTATTATTAATAGTTATCAGTGGTTGATGTAACGTTAACCACGCAATAGCGTTATCAAACGGCAGACATAAGTCTGCCGTTCTCATTACTAAAGCTAAAAATTTCGGTAGTATCTGTATTTAGTAACTAACGCGTATACTAAAATAGCAGCTGTGCTGAAACGCTCGTATTTATGTATTTAATTAGGCTCATAAAAGCGCGCTATATTTCGCAAATAGAATAATAAAGTAGGCTATGACACCAGAAGAATTTCAACAACAAGTACGCGCTGTAAAGCAGGCACTGCAGCGTGGACAGTTCTCAATTGCAATGGAAAGCATGCAAACGCTTTTTTCTGCATCGTTGAGCGATCAACAGAAGGCGGAAACACACTATTTAACAGCGGTTATTCAAAGGCTGTCTAAACAATATAACGAAGCGTTTAAACATATTGATGCGCTACTTGGTCTTAAGCCAGATTATGGTAGAGGATATCAAGAGTTAGCTTATTGCCATGAAGCCACCGGCAACCATCAAGCAGCGGCTAACGCATTTTTTAAAGCTACGCATTTTAACCCCGCGCTAATTAGCAGTTGGAAAAAGCTCCTTACCATTTATAAAAGCCATGACGACGTACCTGCAGTATCAATGGCGACCCAGCAAATCGAACATTTGCAGTCACTTCCTGCACCGGTACTCGGTGCTTACGATTTAATGTATGAAAAGCAGTTTTCAGCAGCAGAGCAAGTATGCCGACAGTTTTTAACTAAGCAAAAACATCATCCAGAAGCAATGATGTTACTTGCTGAAATAGGCATGCAGCTTAAGGTATATAGCGATGCTGAATTTCTTTTAGAAAGCTGCGTTGAGCTTTATCCTGACAATGAGCGTGCCGCATTAGCCTATCAAAATGTTTTATCTAAACTAGGCAAATTCCCAGATGCGGTGAAGGTAGCGAAGGCGCGATTAGCGCTGAACCCAGAAAGCTTTGCTATTAAAACCAGCTTGGCCCATGCACTTGTTGGCGTCGGTCAGTTAGATGAAGCAATAAGCCTATACAAAGAAGTGTTGTCACAAAATGCTGATAGACCTAAAGTGTGGGTTGCATTGGGCCATGCGTTAAAAGCAAAAGGCGATACTACGGATGCCGTTAACGCCTATGAAAAAGCGGTTGAATACGCGAATGATTACGGCGACGCTTATTGGAGTTTAGCGAATACAAAAACCTACAAATTCAGCGACAACATGCTGTCGCAAATGTGCAAGCAAGTTGAAGCTAGCTCGATAAAGTTAGACGATAAAATTCACATTTGTTTTGCGTTAGGTAAAGGGTTTGAAGACAAAGGCCAGGCAGATAAAGCGTTTGCCTACTATGACCAAGGCAATAAACTTAAACACAGTACGCTTCAATTTGATATTAGTAGAACAGAGAAGGCCTTAGACGCTCAGCAGCAGGCTTTCACGGCGGGTTCTTTCAGTTCAAAACAGGGCTGCCAAGCTCCCGATCCTATTTTTATTGTGGGCTTGCCTCGCGCTGGTTCGACATTATTAGAGCAAATCCTCGCGTCACATTCGCAGGTAGACGGCACCATGGAGCTACACGATATATTAGGTATTGCTTCATCATTAAGTCATCAAAAAACACCTTATCCGTTTAACGTGAGCGAACTAGATAGTGCAACCCTCGAAAAGCTTGGTGCCCGTTATATTGAGCAGACTAAAGCTTACCGACAAGGCGCGGCATTTTTCATTGATAAAATGCCCAATAACTTCATTCACATAGGCTTAATTAAAAAGATACTGCCTAACGCCAAAATTATTGATGCACGCAGAAACCCAATGGACTGCTGTTTTAGTGGCTTTAAACAGTTATTCGGTGAGGGGCAAGAGTTCAGCTATTCGCTTGACGATATTGGCCGTTACTATAATGCTTATGAACAGCTTATGGATCATTGGCATAGTGTGTTGCCTGGGGAAATTCTTACTGTACAGCACGAAGATGTTCTGGATGATTTGGAAGGGCAAGTTAAACGCATTCTAGATTTTTGTGGGTTAGATTTTGAAGAAGCATGCTTAGCGTTTCACCAAACCAAACGGGTGATAAAGACGCCAAGCTCTGAACAGGTTCGCCAACCTATATACAAAACAGGGATGGGGCAGTGGAAGCCTTTCGAAAACTATTTAGCTGAGCTTAAACAAGCACTAGGCAGAGACACCTCAAAGCCAGATAATTAATGGATAGTCAAAAATGAAGAGTCATGGCTGTCTTTAAGTCATGACTCTTTTTTAATTAGTTAAAACGTATCAACTACCTTTTAAGGCTGATACGGAAGCGAAGATTGATGAAGGATAATGCGAATTTTTCCGTCTTCACATTGTTTGAAAACAAAGCTCTTGTTTACAAAAATATGGCTGTCGTCTTCGCCGATAAAGTGTACGTTACACTGAACAATGGCAAGCTCACCGTTTAAGATAAAGTCTTCTTTGCTATACCAAACCTTCACCCATGGCTTTAATTTAAAGCCATTGTCGTTTGGATAGTCGCTATTACCGCCTACGAAATAAGATAAAGCGCCTTTTTTTGTTGGGCGAAATGTTTGAGAGCCAAAAGTAAGCGTAGGTTTAAAGAGTACTTTTCCATTATCGTAGTCGTAGTTATCTGACAGCACTTGTGAAGCGAATGCTTTTACATCGCCACCTTCAGCGTGCACTTTACCTACCGCTACTACATTGTCGCACCAAGTTTGTAGTGCGGTATGAACCATTTCTTCTGTGAACATGTTATTTCTCCCAAGATAATGTGCAATGTTATATTGTATCATTATGATTTGTTTACAATATCGATAAATTAATGAATTGAAACTGTTTATCCGTGATAGTCATTTTCTATCAGCAAGCGCTAAGACCTGTCGATTGCATAACTTCAATTTTTCCAATAAGAAAACCTGTTACCTATTAGACATTAAAAAATGTTAATCATTCTTAATCTAATCTTCTGTTTTCAACGTTACAACGTTATCTGATGTCGAGTTTACAAGCTATTACATCTGTAATGCTTAGACTTAATGTAGAAGGTTTAGTCATGAATGACGTTACACAGCTAATATTGATGTATTTCATCATACCGCTGTGGTTCACAGCAGGGATAGTCGACTGGTTTTGCCACCGCAGCAGTAATATTGCTGCTACCGCGGGGCCGAAGGAGTCCTTAATTCATCTATTGATGTTTATAGAGGTAGGAATTCCTCTTTTTATGGTTCTCCTCTTTGAGGTGAATAGTTTAATTATTGCTGCAGGTATTCTGTTTTTCTTCTTACATGAATTAACAGCACTGTGGGACGTTAGCTATGCGGTATCGAAAAGAAGAGTGGGGCCTATTGAGCAGCATGTGCACAGCTTTTTGGAAATGATACCGCTGCTCGCATTAATTTTGGTAATTGCCAGACATTGGTCTCATTTTATAGCGTTATTCGGACTGGGCGAAAGTCCTGCTGATTTTGGTCTGCGGTTTAAGCAAGAGCCCCTTCCAACATGGTATTTACTATCAGTTATCGCCGTTGCTACCGTGCTAGAATTTTTACCTTATGTAGAGGAGTTGATTAGAGGTATGAAAGCAAAAGAAAAAAGTTCACAAGAAAAAACGACGTTGTCTTCAGATGAAGAAAAACAATCCAATAGTAAAGCGGACGTTTCACATCAGGATGCAGAAGCTGCGAGCCCTTATGCATCATCTGTTGCAGGTGAAGAAGACCCAGGTGTAGCGCTTGAAGAATTGGTAGAAAGCAACAAGAAGTGACGCTTCAATAGTAAATAATAAAAGGGCAAGCGAGACCGCAAATACTAGAGCTACTATCGCCTAGTTAGCCTAAACTTGACCAGAATCTAGGTAATGTGGTGCCTTGTCGCTTTACATAGTTAAAGGCACCACCGCGACATAAAAAGTGTTGTATAAAATACAGCGGGTAAATATGGCAGCTTCGTACAAAGTTACTGAATACTTAAAAGCCCGCTTAGTACTTACGACGTTTGAGCCCCGTCTCTGCCAATATTTTTGCTGAGATCTCTTCAATCGAGTACTTAGTGCTATTTAAAAACGGGATTTTTTCCTTTCTATACAAGTTTTCTACTTCACGCAGTTCCATTCGACATTGTGGCAGCGATGCATATTTGCTGTTTGCACGGCGCTCTGAACGTATTTGATGGAGTCTATCCGCTGCAATCGTTAGCCCAAAAAGCTTATGTTTGAACCTGCGTAGGGCAGGGGGAAGCTTAAGCATGTCGCCCATGTCTTCTTCTGTAAAAGGGTAGTTCGCTGCTTTTATTCCGTATTGAAGGGCTAAGTAAAGACTTGTTGGCGTTTTACCCGAACGTGAAACACCAGTAAGAATGATGTCTGCTTCATCGTAATCTTTTAGATTAGAGCCATCGTCATTAGCCAGTGCGTAGTTTACGGCCTCAATTCTAATATCGTAGGTGGTTTCGTGGATACTGTGTGTACGATGTTTTTCTGGTTTTGAAGGAACACCCAATACTTTTTCCAGTGGCGCTACGAATTGATCGAGAAAATTATAGTTAATGCCCACAGATTTCGAGATTATTTTGCGAATATCTACATTCACAATTGTATAAAAAACGAGCGGCCTTTCTCCGGTGTCTTGAAAACTTTCAGAAATTTGCTGTAAAACTTTGTGAGCTTGTTCCTCAGTTTCAACGAAAGGAATGGTGTTGTGATTGAAAGAAACGGGAAACAGGGAAAGCAGGGCGTGGCCGAAGACCTCTGCAGTGATGGCTGTACCATCTGAAATATAAAAAGCTGTGCGCACAACATATCCTTAACATTGGTGTAATTTTATTACAAAAGTAATAAAGGGTTTACTTTCTGAATTTCCCCATTCTAAGATGATTTCGTCGAAAAGCTACACGGTTCTTGTGAATGATGGCAAATATCAATAGGTTTGCTGTCAAACGTAATGGACAGCGTTAACAGTGGTTTTCACCACATATCGACTACAATTTGATGAGTTTCAGGTGACAAAAAGCACAAACCTGAAATTAACCTCATACCCTACACATAAAAAAGCTGGAGGCTTGGGCTGTGCAAGAATACGTACTTTGGTATCAAGAACTGGGCATGCATGATGTGGGTCGCGTAGGCGGCAAAAATGCATCATTAGGCGAGATGATTTCAAACCTGGCGAACGCCGGTGTGCAGGTGCCGGGAGGTTTTGCTACCACCGCCGAGGCATTTAATGAGTTTCTAGAGCAAAGTGGCCTAGAAGCGCGCATTCACGAAGTCTTAGACTCGTTAGACGTAGATGACGTAAACGCACTGACCGAAGCGGGTAAGAATATCCGCCAGTGGATCATCGACACACCTTTCCAAGGAAAGCTAGAAGAAGAAATCAAAACTGCGTTTGTCACATTACAGGGTGATGCAGGTGAAGAAGCGTCATTTGCAGTGCGTTCATCAGCCACGGCTGAAGATATGCCTGATGCGTCTTTCGCAGGTCAACAAGAGACTTTCCTAAACGTTAAAGGCTATGAAGCCGTGCTTGTGGCAATTAAGCACGTGTTCGCATCGCTATTTAACGACCGCGCTATTTCATATCGCGTTCACCAAGGATACGACCACAAAGGCGTGGCGCTATCTGCAGGCATACAACGCATGGTGCGTAGTGATATCGCATCATCAGGCGTTATGTTTACTATCGATACAGAGTCTGGCTTTGAAGACGTTGTATTTATTACCAGCTCATTTGGTTTAGGTGAAATGGTGGTGCAGGGTGCGGTTAACCCTGATGAGTTCTATGTTCACAAACCAACACTTGATAAAGGCCTGCCTGCTATCGTTCGTCGTAACCTTGGTAGTAAGCTGACTAAAATGGTGTACTCAGATGATGAAGCACACGGTAAGCAAGTGTCTATTGTCGATATTGATGCAGCTGACAGCAAAACCTTCTCGTTGACTGATGACGAAGTAATGGAGCTTGCTAAACAGGCGCAGATCATTGAAAACCACTACAAGCGTCCTATGGACATCGAGTGGGCAAAAGATGGCGCAGACGGCAAACTATACATTGTTCAGGCTCGCCCTGAAACGGTACGCAGCCGTGAAGACTCACAGAGCATCGAGCGATTCCAGTTGAAAGGTCAAAGCAACATTGTTTGTGAAGGCCGTGCAATTGGTCACAAAATCGGTGCTGGTGTAGCGAAAGTGCTTGATTCAATTGAAGAGATGGACAAAATCCAGGCGGGTGATGTTCTGGTAACTGACATGACAGACCCTGACTGGGAACCTATCATGAAGAAGGCTTCTGCTATTGTTACCAACCGCGGTGGCCGTACGTGTCACGCGGCAATCATCGCGCGTGAGTTAGGTATTCCAGCGGTTGTGGGTTGTGGTAACGCGACTGACAGTATCGAGAACGGCGACAAAATTACTGTGTCTTGTGCTGAAGGTGACACTGGTTTTATCTACGGTGACGAACTAGAGTTCGACGTAGTGACCTCACGCATTGACGCAATGCCTGACCTACCGCTGAAAGTCATGATGAACGTGGGTAACCCCGATCGCGCATTTGATTTTGCTCGCTTGCCAAACGCAGGTGTTGGTCTTGCGCGTCTTGAGTTTATTATCAACCGCATGATTGGTGTGCACCCTAAAGCACTACTTAATTTCGACAGCCAGCCTGAAGAGTTGAAAGAAGAAATTAGCGATATGATTGCAGGCTACGAGTCGCCTACGGAATACTACATCGAGAAATTGGTGGAAGGTATTTCAACCATTGGCGCTGCATTCTCGCCAGAGAAAGTTATTGTTCGTATGTCAGATTTCAAATCGAACGAATACTTCAACTTAGTGGGCGGTTATCAATACGAGCCAGACGAAGAAAACCCAATGTTGGGTTTCCGTGGTGCAAGCCGCTACATCTCTGAAGATTTCCGCGATTGTTTTGCCCTTGAATGTGAAGCCATAAAGCGCGTTCGCAACAAAATGGGCTTGACCAATGTTGAGATCATGATCCCGTTTGTTCGTACATTAGAAGAAGGTCGTCAAGTTATCGAGCTTCTTGAAGAGCAGGGACTTAAGAAAGGTGAAAATGGCCTTCGCGTTATCATGATGTGTGAACTGCCATCAAACGCTTTGCTTGCTGATAAGTTCCTAGACATTTTCGACGGTTTCTCTATTGGGTCTAACGACTTAACGCAGTTAACCCTAGGTCTAGATCGCGACAGTGGTCTTATCGCGCACTTGTTTGATGAACGTGATGAAGCGGTCAAAGCATTGTTGTCAATGGCAATTCAGGCAGCGAAGAAGCGTGAAAAATACGTAGGCATTTGTGGTCAAGGTCCATCAGATCACGAAGACTTCGCCGCGTGGCTGGTACAAGAAGGGATTGATTCGGTATCACTTAATCCTGATACCGTGGTTGAAACCTGGCTTTACCTTGCTGAAAAGCACGGTTAATCACGCAGTTCGGATGTGAAGGCTAGAAAGCTTAAAGGCTATCTAGTTTTCCATCTAACGTCATGTTATTTCACGACGTTATCGCTTTGATATTATTGAAAAAGAGACCATAAGGTCTCTTTTTTTGTTAGGCAACTTAAAGTGATGGCCACTCATCTAGAAACAAATTTTTGCTCAAGTTTCATTCCTTAAAAAAACTGTGGTTATTTAGCAAAACTATGTATTTTTGCGTGTTGATAACATGACTTTTTGTAATTAAAAATGTAATATTACAAAGTGACTTTCACTTTGAATCTTTGATTAATAATTAACTTGGTTGAATTCTCATGGCACATAATGACAGCGCAGTTTCAGTAAATACTTCCGAAGAAAACGTTATGCAATCACGCTCTGTGGTAGAGCAGTTGGCGGAAGCGCAGAAAGAAATTAACGAGCTTAAAATGCAGTTAATGTGGATGGAACGCAACTACGAGTAAGAATAACCTATTAGAATAAGGCGGGAATTAACCGTCCAACAATGAAAGTATTTTCCTTTTAATTGAAAGGTTACAGGTTAATTTACAGTTTGGCTAAAAGGAGGTCATGTTGGCCTCCTTTTTTGTCTCTAATGGTTGTCTGCTGCTCTTAAGCAATGGCTTAGTTAGTTGGAAATGGTGAATATGCTAATGACTAGGTTTTTTCGCCTTTTTGATGTGCAACAAAGCTCAAGACCTTCTTATATTACTTGGTTAAATTATGTCCGGTTGGATTAGTGTGCTATTGTAAATAGCGTTAGGCTAGCAGTATGGATGAGGCAGGGGAGGGAAACTAAGATGGCTTATAAATTTAAGTTTTTTGCACAACCTGTAATCAGTAACATCAGAACGTTCTGTGAAGCTGCGCTGGTTGAATTCACTATTGGTCTGATATGTGCAGTTTTCGCCTATGCAAGTTATGGTGTTTTTATTCACCTTTTTGTTGCTTGCGTTGTTATCTCGATAGCGTGTTTTTGCCTAAGTATCTATAACTTATATAGTCTTTTCTATTGAACTAATCCGCGAAGATAATTGCCCCGCCACTATTGAGACACTACCGAATACATGCATAAAAAAAGGGTTAACACAGTGTGTGTTAACCCTTTTTGATATGATTGCCTGTCTTAAATAGCGTTAGTATTTAGTCATCAAACCAGCGATTAAGCCGAATCTATAGAATGCTTACGCTTTAAGCTGGTTACCAATAGGTAGCTGGCGAATACGCTTACCGCATGCAGCAAAAATGGCATTGCACAGCGCTGGCGCATACACGGGGGTTGCAGGTTCACCTACACCTGCTGGCGGCGCATCGCTTTCAATTACTTCAACTTCTACCTCTAGTGGTGAATCGCTCATGCGCGGTACACGGTAGTTGTGGAAGTTACTCTGCTGTACACGCCCTTTATCAAACGTTATACCGTCACTGATTGCTGTTGTTATACCGTAAACCGAGCCGCCTTGGGTTTGGTTTTTAACCGTATCGGTGTTAACTACAGTACCTGCATCAATCGCTACCCATGATTTAATCACGCTAAGATCGCCAGCGTCAGACACCTCAACTTCAACCACAGTAGCAACGTAAGTTAAAAAGCTACGGTGCGCAGCAATACCCAGTCCGCGGCCTTTAGGCATGTTGCGGCCCCAGCCTGCCATGTCAGATACTTTCTCAATTACATTGCGAAGACGACCTGTATCCAAAGGATAAACCGACTTATCACCCCAATAGTTTTGATATTCGGCTTTTTGACCCGTCACATCAATAATTCTATCAGGACCAATTACTTCCAATAGGTAATCTTTAGCGTCTTTGCCTGCTTTGTGGGCTGCTTCATTAATAAACGACTGTACAGCAAACGCGTGAAAGATGTTCGATACTGAACGCATCCATCCAATACGGGCTTTGGCTGGCGCTTCACCGCGCTCTAACTTCATGTTGGGCGTAAGAATAGGGTTATCCGTAAAGCCCAAATCTAACTCAAAGCTAAAGGGTGCGTTCGCGCCCTCTTGGAACGTAGAGGCAATAGGTGAAAACGCGGTTCTGTGAAGATAAGCGTCAATTTTACCGTTTTCATCAAGTGCAGCTTCAACATGTTGAGCGGAAACCGCGTGATAGAAACCGTGCTGAATATCATCTTCACGTGTCCATTGAACGCGAATTGGTTTGCCCGTTTTCATTGATAGGAATGCTGCTTCCGCTGAAAAGTCAGGCTTAGACTTACGCCCGAAAGCACCACCTAGCATGGTAACGTGAACATTGATTTTTTCTTTGTCCATGCCAACCATAGCACCCACGGTTTCCATATCAGCCTGCGGATTTTGTGTTGCTGCCCATACGTCAACGCGATCTTTATAGTACATGGCAGTAGCACATGGTGGCTCCATTGGGGCTTGTGCTAAATGCGGCACGTAATAGTCAGCAACCAGTTTGTCGCTGGCTTTTTCTAAAACGCTCAACGCATCGCCTTTTTCTCTAACAAGCGCTTGAGGTGCATTTACTGTGTTAAGCAACTGCTCTTTAAAGTTCGCTGAGTTATAGTCGCCATTTGCGCCATCGTCCCAGGTGACGTCTAATGCTTTGCGGCCTTGCCATGCTGCCCATGTGTTGTTAGCTATAATGGCTAGCCCACCTTTTGGTTGGAACTGAGGCGCACCTTTTGGCGCTGGAATTTCAATTACATCAACAACGCCATTAACCGCTTTTGCTTTATCTGCATTGAAGCTTTTCATCTTACCGCCCACTACAGGTGGGCGTTCGATTATAGCAACAAGTGCTTTTGGCTCGCGCACGTCGGCGGCGAAGGTTGCTTTACCGGTAACGATGTCTTGAAGGTCGATATGCGCCATACCGGTATTGATGTAACGCCATTCTTTCCTTTCTTTAAGCTTAAGCTTATCTGCTTCTGGCGGCGTAATGGTTAATGCATCGTCTATTAAGTCTTTATAAGCAAGCGTTTTACCTGAAGTGTGTGTTACCACATGCTGCTCGGCAACACAGGTACTTGGCTCAACACCCCAACGCTTAGCTGCTGCATGTTGCATCATATAACGCACGCTTGCGCCCATTTCTCGAAGACGCTGCATATTGAAGCGGATACTACGCGAGCCATCGGTGTTTTGGTCACCGTATTTGGGGTCGCCTTTGCCTTGAATAACAATGACTTTGTCCCACGCAGCTTCCATCTCGTCAGCTACAATTTGCGCAATGGCGGTTCGGATCTGTTGACCCATTTCGCTGCGGTGACACGTTACTTCAACCATGCCGTCAGGGCGAAGTGCAATGAACAAGTTTGCGCGCTTTGCGTTTTCCGCTGGCTTTGCTAATACGCCAGCCATGGCGCGAGGTGCACCACCCATAAAATAGGTACCAAGAACCAGTGCACCCGCCGCTGCTGTCGATTTTAAGAAACTGCGGCGATTCATATCAAAATAGGTATTCTCACTCATGCTTCTTCTCCCGCTTGGGTTGGGTCAAAGTAGCTAACGCCAGCGTTGCTGCTTATTGATTTCGACGCAGACTTAATGGCCTTGTGAATGCGAGGGTACGTGCCGCAACGACAGATGTTGCCCGACATATTCTGAACAATTTCTTCGTCACTTGGCGTTGGGTTGGTTGATAATAGACTGGCAGCTTGCATGATTTGCCCACATTGACAGAAACCACATTGTGGTACTTTGTGTTCTACCCACGCTTTTTGGACAGGGTGATCGCCATTTTCGCTTAGCCCTTCAATAGTGGTAATTTTTCTGCCTTGAACGGCTGATACAGGCAATACGCAAGAGCGTTGTGCCATGCCATCAATGTGAACAGTACAAGCGCCACATTGCGCCATACCACAGCCAAACTTAGGTCCTGTAAGATTTAATTCGTCACGAAGGTACCACAACACTGGTGTTGATGGGTCACCAGAAAATTCGTGTTTGTTACCATTAACGGTAAACGTGATCATGGTCTTGTCTCCATAGGTAAGCGAAAGATATGACTTGGACCAGATTGTTTAAACCTGGCCTACCCAAGCAGCGCAATGCGGGGTCAACGCATTGCACAAAATCATATCGATACGGTTACATTGCCTGATGATACGAACTATCTAAGATGCTGAGCATGCTCAGATAATTGCCACTATTATTATTGTTAAAGGCTTCGCAATTTATGCTTTAGATTACGTTAACACGCATTGCATCATTACGCATTTACATAAGTTTAATTGCTAACACTTTGCGACAAAGTGGTGAGAGATGAAGAGGGAGGCGAAACGCACTGTGCGTTATGGCGTGCTCAACTTTCTAAAAGCACACCTGTTAGAACAAAAACAATTAACGCAGCTTTCGCATAAGAAGAAAACGATCAATTCTACGGGCACCATTCGTCATTGTTTTTTGGCTGTATTTGAGCCAGCTTCGCGCTTTTGGCCAGTCGTAACTTAAGAGCACTAAACCGCCTATCACTAACAAGATAGAGCCCGGAAGTAATGTTAGAACAATACCGCCGATAAACAAGATTGCTCCAAGGGTAAGTCTTACTATTCGCATGTATAAACACTCGGCTTGGTGAAGTTTTCATCTCACAGTTTCGCCCAAAGATGCACATTTGCCAATATGAAAAATGTAAATGTTTGTGCCCGATCTTTGAATAACTGGGTGTTGGGTATTCTTAAAGATTGTCGAATAAGTAAGCGGTTAACACCTTCGGTGGGCACAATGCCCTAATTGCGGTGGAAAGCAGGGATGAAATAAAGTACAAAGATAAAAAAGGCGTACGCTACGAACTAGTGGCAAAACTGCCTAGAAGGTAACTGAGACATGGGTATCAAGTAGCAGTACTAGTAAGAACAGATAACGATAATAATGAGAGTAAAAATGGCAGAACAACCAGAAAACCAACCAATCAGTGATGAAGAACGCGCAACGTGGGTACGAGAACAGTTTCAAAAGGCAAACAAATTTTTAGCGGAAAATGGCGTGTTGTTTGATTCTGTTATTACCGAAGAAAGTCGTTATTTAATGCCGTACCTTGCAGTTTGGAAAATTAGAGCAATGGACAGTAAACGCTATTGGGTTATTAGTGGTGATTTACCTTCTGATTACACATCAGTCGATAACGCCAAAGACGCCAGGGACGTACTGCGTCACTTTGCTATGCATTGGCAGTTGAAAGCAGAAAACCTCATTAATGCAGAGGGCGCAGACGATACTCAAAAGGCGTTTGGTGCTTTACTAATTAATCGTGCTGAAAGCTTGTTTGCCATGCAGAACGCGCCAGATCTTTGGAACTAATTCCAGGCAATAGCCTGTATTAGTGAGACGTTTTGTAAATACATAGCTTAATGAAGTTGAGTCACGTCCGGAAGAGGAAATCGCTCTGCCGGACATTTTAGGCGCTGTCTTGGAACGCCTGCGTCCATAAATACTTGCCCGTCGGGAATAAAACCAATGGATTGGTGATAGGACACGCTTTCTAAATTGCAGACTACTTTGATAATGGGGACGTTGTTTTGCTTTGCCGTGTTAATCAGCGCTTCAAACAAAGCGCGATAAACAGGCAATGTTCTGTGGCAGCGCTTAACAGCAATTCGGCCTAGTTCGCCTCGTTTGGTTAAGCGCCCAGTGGCAATGGGTTCGTTTTCATCATTGACGATAAGCACATGGCACGCCGAACTGTCGTGTTCGTCGAACTCGCTTGCCTCGGGGACGCGCCACTCTAAAACAAATACATGTTCCCTTAGTGCTTTCAGTCGATGTTTATCCTTTTCCCAATCGACGTTTTGTATCGTAAACGCCATACTTACCTGTTAACCTTCGAACCATTCCCAGTAACCATTATTGATAAGTGTAGTTAAGGTTTCTAAAAATGTAAAAGAAGGCGCGTCTTGGCAACACGTTGCGTTCAAAACGCCTCCTGATGCCAGCACTTCAAACCATTCTTGGTCACTTTTGCCAAATTCGAACTGACTGCCATTTACAAAGAGTGCGCGAGGAAGACCACGCTTACCGTCACATAGTAATGCACGCACACCCGGTGCAGGAACAAAGCTAATGCCTGCGGCAAACTCATTTGAAATTTGCTCTAGCGATACTTCGTCTTCTAGCGGATATTCAGGAATGCCTTGTTCACTCATGGCTTCTAGAAGTGCCAAAGTAAAGTCTTCACCGTTTATCGCATCTATGAGCTGCTGCTTAAGAATGGCAACATCGCTTGGATTTACCCAAGCACGATTGCCTTGCATAGAGCGGCTTGCATCGGTAAAGCGATAATTATGTGCGCCTTTATCCAACATCATCGCCAGGCTTTCCGCTAGTTGCAGATTGTCCGGAGCACGATAACCCACAGAGTAAGTGAGGCTATCTTCAATTGTCGCTCCATCATGAGGCCAGCCCGGTGGTACGTACACCACATCGCCAGGCTCAACCACAACATCTATAACAGGGTCGAAGCCTTCAATTTGTCTTAATTTTGGATGTGGAAAAACTTCTTTATAGTCCGCCGGCTTGCCCACACGCCAGCGTCTTTGGCCCTTACCTTGAACTAAAAATACATCATATTGGTCGATGTGAGCACCAACGCCTGCACCATTGGTGGCGAAGCTCACCATCAGGTCGTCCAATCGCCAATTAGGGATAAAAGAAAAGGGATCTAGTAGAGGGGTTACGTCGGGCACATATTTATCTACGCCTTGAACTAGTAATGTCCATTTGCCCTGACATGCTTTGTCAAAATCGGTAATTGGCCCTTGTTCAACATGCCAGCTGCCTTTCACGTTGCTAATAATACGTGCATCCACTTCCGACTCTTGTGCTAGACCGGCAAGATCGTTCTCATCGATAGGATCTACAAAGTTGTCAAAGAAGTGTTTGATGACTACCGGCTTTTGCTGCCAGTAGTTTTTTAGAAAGGTTTCTGCATTAAAGCCGTTTCCAGATTGTGCATCAATAATGTACGAATTGTCGTTAGTGGGCATAGTGTCTCTTATAGTAAGCCAATTAAATGGGCTTAATCTGTTGATTTAAGTATTGTGCGTGGCGTTACAAATATGCGGTAAGCGTTAGCACTTTGTCAAAAGCGAGGTCGAAGTTTATGGGGGGCATTATCGATTATTGAAACATTTATTGCTACCTTGCATTTGCTTCACCTGATTCAACAGGGAAAGCCGTATTCATAATGGTTCGCATAGATAATTACCCACTCAGCGAAACTTAACATGTTCGTACTCGCGGCGAGTTACTGCAGGTGTAATTCATCTAACTTAGAAATCACGTGCTTTTTAGCTCAATGTTTACATGGCATGGGTAGTTATCAGATGCGCTAGACAGGAGTTAGCAAACGTATGCGCTCATTAGCATTGTTTTCGTATGCAGCTGTTTTGGTAGGAATGTGGTTTCTTTGCAATTTTCGCCACACATTTTTGACTCACTGAGTTTCCGCTTGTCGTGTTCACGCGTTGAGAGCTCAGTGTTAGCGTTTCTATTTGAACCACAAGTGAAGTACGTATTAAAGGAGCAAGGGTTATTCGCACTCGCGCTAGAGCGATGCATAATCTGTCGTTTAACCAGGCTGTAAGACTTCTCGCAAATAGCAATTGTATTAGGTGCTGTGTATTGCTCTAACATTGCAGCCCTATTTACCGTAGTCCCCCAAATATCAAAGCCTGCAAGCGGGCGAGCAGATTGGCCGGCAAGTAAAGATCCTGTCGCAATGCCAACTCGCAGTTGACTTGAAGATGATGCTAAAAGGTCGTTGCTATTTACAAGCTCGCGAGCGCGAAATGCGAATTCGATGGCGTTCACCAGAGCGTTCAAAAGCGAGTGTGTTGTACTGCTATGTTCGCCGCTAAAACCAACCGCAATATATTGATCGCCGTTGGTTTTTAATGGCGAAAGGTGTAAATCAGCGGCAAGCACATCGAATTCAGAAAACAGGCTATCTACAAGTCTGGCGCATGTAATGTCGCCATATTTAACTGAGAGTTGTTGGAAGCCTGATAGGTCACAAAAAATGACGACGGCATTTTTTATACAGCTTTTTAAATTCGCGGCACTACTTTTGGTTTCCAGCGTTGTACTTAACACCTTCGAAACCGTGGGGGAAAGTACAACACAGTGTTTTTCCTGCAATGAGAAAGGAGTGTGGTTCGTGTTGCGTAAATCCATTTGCTTGCTCCCACGGGTATGTGAAAATTCAATGTAGAGAAATTTAGGAATAAAAAAACGCGGTACTAATGACCGCGTTTTTCAGTGTAGTGGAAAGCGTAAGGGCTTATAACTGATCTACAAGCCTGATTGCATCACCAATGTATGTAGCAGGCGTTAATGCCTTAAGCTCTGCTTTGGCCGCTTCTGGCATATCTAGGTTATCAATAAATTCAGCAATGACCTCAGCGTTTACTTTCTTACCACGGGTCAGCTCTTTTAGCTTCTCGTATGGCTTTTCAATACCGTAACGACGCATAACAGTTTGAATAGGCTCTGCAAGCAGTTCCCAGTTGTTGTTTAGCTCGTTAAGTAAGCTTTGCTCATTAACTTCTAACTTGCTGATACCTTTCAAAGTAGCCTGATACGCAATAACCGCATAACCTACACCTACGCCAAGGTTACGTAGTACGGTTGAGTCAGTAAGGTCACGTTGCCAGCGAGAGATAGGAAGCTTAGCTGCTAAATGGTCAAAAATAGCGTTCGCCAGACCTAAGTTACCTTCTGAATTTTCGAAATCGATAGGGTTAACTTTGTGTGGCATGGTAGAAGAGCCGATTTCGCCAGCTACCGTTTTTTGCTTGAAGTGACCCAGTGCAATGTAACCCCAAACGTCACGGTCGAAATCGATAAGAATGGTGTTAAAGCGCGCAATGGCATCAAACATTTCTGCAATATAGTCATGCGGCTCTATTTGCGTAGTGAACGGGTTCCAGGTTAGACCTAGTGAGGTAACAAACTTCTCTGAAACTTCGTGCCAATCTACATCTTTATACGCTGACAAGTGTGCATTGTAGTTGCCCACTGCACCGTTAATCTTACCAAGTAACTCAACACCTGCGATTTGGCTACGCTGACGCTTTAGGCGAATAGCCACGTTTGCCATTTCTTTACCCATGGTGGTAGGTGAAGCAGGCTGACCGTGAGTACGTGCCATCATAGGTACGTTCTGGTAGCGCTTAGCAAGCTCTACTAGCGCTTCAATTAATTTGTCACAGTAAGGAAGAATAACGGTCTCGCGGGCTTCGCGAAGCATTAAGCCATGTGAAAGGTTGTTGATGTCTTCAGACGTACACGCAAAGTGGATAAACTCATTTACTGCTGAAAGCTCACTATTGTCGGCAACCTTCTCTTTAAGAAAGTATTCTACCGCTTTCACATCGTGGTTTGTTGTGCGCTCGATTTCTTTGATGCGCATGGCATCTTCAACACTAAATTCAGCTACTATTTTGTCTAGTAGTGCATTTGACGTGTCTGTAAAAGCAGGAACTTCTTCAATTTGTGGGTTAGTAGACAGCATTTGTAACCAACGTACTTCTACTTCTACACGGTATTTTAATAAGCCGTACTCACTGAAAATACTGCGTAATTCTACGCTTTTGCCAGCATATCGACCATCGACAGGGGAAATTGCAGTTAACTGACTCAGTTCCACCTTAAGCTCCTCACTAGTTTATTAATCGTAGTGCTTTAACAGCACTGTTAAGAATGTGTTTGCGTTTAAATAAAATGTTTCTTCGTTTTCCACCCATCTGACGCCACATTACTGCAGCCCTAACACCTGCAAGCAAAAGCGCACGCACTTTATGCTGAGTAGCAGGTTGGCTTAAATAATCTGGGTTACCAGCCACCTGAATACGCGGTGCTAGCGGACTGATGATATCGCTGTAAATGCTCGCTAAAGAGGAGACTATTTGTGGGTTTTGGAAATCGATGTGAGCAAGCTGGCGCTGAACATGGGAAATACGTTCGCCCAGTTCCTGCATTGCTTTAGGCTTTCTCGCTAGCTTTCTTTCAAGGCCTAGAATACTAGCTATATAGCGGGTTAATTCCGTATCTTTTGTTGCTTGTTTGTCAGATAGCTGTGCTGCGAGTGTGGTGTAACCGGTTTTTAAGTTAGCGAGCTGGCCGAAAACCTGTTGAGGTGTTTCTGGGTCAGTAACCAGTATGCTCGATAAGCTGGCCTCTATAGCCTCGTTATCGGCAGAACCTCGTCTGGCAAGCTGTTGAACCAGCGCAGCAGCTTGACATACACCTGCAAGTGCTAGGTTATTTTCTATGTCGGTATCTAACATCAGCGAATATAACTCTCAATAATACCGCCGCCAAGGCAAACTTCGTCACTATAGAACACCGCTGACTGCCCCGGCGTTACCGCCTTCTGCGGCTCATCAAACATCACTTCAATGGTGTCGTCTTGAGTTGGCGTTATTGTACATGGGATATCGGCCTGACGATAACGGGTTTTAACTACCGCGCGCACAGGTTCTGTAATTGTTTTTCTATCCACCCAGTGTAGCTGCTTTGCTACCAAGCCTTTCGAGTATAGGCGAGGGTGGTCGGCACCTTGGCCCACAATAAGCACGTTGCGAGCAACATCTTTATCTACCACATACCAAGGGTCGTCACCGTATTTGGCTAATCCACCAATGTGTAAGCCTTTACGTTGACCTAGCGTGTGATACATCAAGCCTTCGTGTTGGCCAATTTCTTCGCCTTCTGCTGTTTCAATAACGCCAGGCTGAGCTGGAAGGTAACGAGCAAGGAAGTCTTTAAATTTGCGTTCACCAATAAAGCAAATCCCGGTAGAGTCTTTCTTATCGTGAGTGATAAGACCTTGCTCCTCGGCAATTTTGCGAACTAATGGCTTTTCGATGTCGCCCACAGGGAAGAGCGTTTTTGCAACATGCTCTTCGCCTAACGTGTAAAGAAAGTAGCTCTGGTCTTTGTTGTTATCAAGACCGCGTAGCATTTGCCATTTACCGTCAACTTCTCGGCGACGAACATAGTGACCAGTAGCAATGTAGTCAGCGCCAAGGTCTTCTGCTGCAAATTCAAGAAACGCTTTAAACTTAATTTCTTTGTTGCACATAATATCTGGGTTTGGCGTACGGCCCGCTTTGTATTCCTCTAAGAAATACTCAAACACATTATCCCAGTATTCTGCTGCAAAGTTAATGGTGTGCAGTTCAATGCCTAGTTTGTCAGCAACCGCTTGTGCATCTTTTAAATCTTCCGCTGCGGCACAGTATTCATCGTTGTCGTCTTCTTCCCAGTTTTTCATGAAGAGACCTTCAACCTGATAACCCTGTTGTTGGAGTAGGTAGGCTGAAACAGACGAATCGACACCGCCGGACATTCCGACGATCACTTTTTTGCTGGCGTTAGATTCAATATCACTCACTATGGATTGCACACTCATTTGATTAATAAAAAGAAACCGTATTTGTTAAATCAGTCACCAATTAACATGTTGATAAATATGCTAAGGCGCTTACCCACTTAGTGGGCTGTACCACTAATCAGCCATTTACAAATCGGCCCGTTTTCGAGGTCGCGGATTTTATCAGATTCCGATAGCTAATTCACATTTAATCCTTATCTGATTAAGTAATTAAATATGTGCCAAGCGGCCGTTGGCCTTTGCTGTAAAAAATTGTCTATATGCAAAGATGAACAGCAACCTTTAACAGCGCTAAAAATCCGTGACGTTTCGGTGCCTCTTTTAGTGTGGTCAAGGAAGGTGATTTCAAGTATTAGAAATTGAATTGCCTTTAAAAGTGAACGTAGCTGCCATTATCAATACCATCAATGGTCCAATTACCCACGCGATATCTGATGAGCCGAAGGGTGGGGTAGCCGACGTGCGCTGTCATACGTCGCACTTGTCTGTTTCTGCCTTCTGTAATGGTAATTTCTACCCAGCTAGTAGGGATCGACTGTCTAAAGCGTACGGGCGGATTCCGCGGCCACACGCTAGGTGCTTCCATGGCCTTTACTTTAGCGGGGCGAGTCATTCCATCTTTTAATTCCACGCCGTCACGCAGCGCCTGCATTGCTTTTTCGTCCATAATACCTTCAACTTGCACCCAATAGGTTTTGCTGGTTTTAGCTTTTGGGTTAGCAAGTTTATGCTGAAGCTTTCCGTCATTGGTGAGTACGAGAAGACCTTCCGAATCTCTGTCGAGTCGTCCTGCGGCATACACACCGGGAACATCAATATAGTCCTTTAGGGTTTCTCTACCGTCTGCATCAGTAAATTGAGAAAGAACTTGAAAGGGCTTATTAAAAAGCACCACTTTAGCGTTTGAAGACATATTACTTCCGCTTGTTTAAATTCAAAATTTCGGGGGGGATTTTACGACAAATGACGATGCTTCGCATGGGAAAATCAACCGCAAATAGTGGTTTGCTCAATGAAGTTTGTCGATAAATTCGGTGATCTTATGAGTTAAGACAATGGTATGACTTGTAACTCAAACTTTCGACCCTATACTAATGGTCGCTCCCATTTTTATAAGAGAGCGCATCTGCATAATTATTAGACAGTTTTAGCAGTGATAAGCGGGCTTGCTTATACATCGTATCTCGAAATTGCGTACGACTAGGTAGTCGAGTGCAAAGCCATGAGATGCATATTGCTAACATAGGGAATTGAATAATATGTAGGGAAGAAAACAGCAAGTGACCTAGTGCTTAATAAAAGCAAAAGGTGGAAAACATCAAATACGTTTCGCAATGACTGTGGGCGTGACATGAACATGTTGCGGGTTGTTGCGACCTAATGGACTAAAGACGACAGTACCCTGTCGAAAAAATTGAGGTATATAATGACCAAGTCTAAGATCATCTACACGAAGACTGATGAAGCGCCAATGCTGGCGACTTACTCACTTCTTCCTATCATCCAGAAGTTTGTTGCGGCTGCAGATATCGACGTTGAGCTAAGCGATATTTCACTTGCTGCACGTGTTTTAGCAAATTTCCCTGAGTATCTTTCTGAAGAACAAAGAGTGCCAGACGCGCTAGCTGAACTGGGTGAGATGACCCAAGACCCGAACGCTAACATCATCAAGCTTCCAAACATCAGTGCCTCAATTCCACAGCTTCGTGCAACTATCAAAGAATTAAACGCAAAAGGCTTTAACGTACCAGCGTTCCCTGATTCACCAAAAACTGCTGAAGAAGAAGACATTCGCGAACGTTACGGTAAGGTGCTAGGTAGTGCAGTAAACCCTGTATTACGTGAAGGTAACTCAGATCGCCGTGCCCCAACTGCAGTTAAAAATTATGCACGCAAGCACCCGCATTCAATGGGTGAGTGGTCTCAAGCATCACGTTCTCACGTAGCTCACATGCGCGGCGGCGACTTCTACTCGGGTGAGAAGTCTGTAACCGTGGAAAAAGATGGTTATGTAAGCATTGAATTTACGGGTAAAGATGGTAGTAAGAAAACCCTTAAACCGCGTGTGGACTTGCTAGCTGGCGAAGTTATCGACGGCATGTTTATGAGCAAGAAAGCGCTGTGTGAATTCTTCGAAGAGCAAATTGAAGATGCGAAAAACACAGGCGTTCTTTTCTCACTACACGTAAAAGCGACCATGATGAAGGTGTCTCACCCAATCGTGTTCGGTCACTGCGTAAAAGTATTTTACAAAGATCTATTCAACAAATGGGGCGACCTGTTTGAAGAGCTAGGTGTTAACCCTAACAATGGTCTTGGTAGCGTTTACGACAAAATTGCGAGCTTACCTGAAAGCCAGCGCTCAGAAATTCAAAAAGATATCAACGCATGTTATGCCGACCGCCCTCCAATGGCGATGGTGAACTCTGACAAGGGTATCTCGAACCTTCACGTACCAAGTGACGTAATTGTTGATGCTTCTATGCCAGCCATGATTCGTAACTCTGGTCAAATGTGGGGACCAGATGGAAAGGCGCACGACACGAAAGCGGTAATTCCAGAAAGTACTTATGCAACCATTTACCAGGAAGTTATTAACTTCTGTAAAACGCATGGTGCATTCGACCCGACAACGATGGGTACAGTGCCTAACGTTGGTCTAATGGCGCAAAAAGCAGAAGAGTACGGTTCACACGACAAAACGTTTGAACTAGAAGCAGACGGTACTGTGTCGATTATTGACCAAGACGGCAATGTTCTTATCTCTCACGATGTTGAAGAAGGTGATATCTGGCGTATGTGTCAGGTGAAAGACGCACCTATTCAAGATTGGGTTAAGCTAGCAGTAACGCGTTCACGTCAATCTGGTATGCCTGCGGTATTCTGGCTAGATGACGAACGTGCTCACGATGCGCAACTTATCAAGAAAGTTGAAAAGTACCTACAAGACCATGATACCAACGGTCTAGACATTCAAATTATGTCTCCTGTACGCGCTATTCGCTACAGCATGGAACGTGCAATTCGCGGTCTGGATACCATTTCAGTAACGGGTAACGTACTTCGTGATTACCTTACTGATTTGTTTCCAATCCTAGAGCTTGGTACCAGTGCTAAAATGCTATCAATTGTTCCGTTGATGGCTGGTGGTGGCCTTTATGAAACGGGCGCGGGCGGTAGTGCACCTAAGCACGTGCAACAGTTCGTTGAAGAAGGTCACTTGCGTTGGGACTCACTCGGTGAATTCCTGGCACTTGCTGTATCGCTAGAAGATGTTGCTATTAAGCACAGCAACACTAAAGCAAAAGTTATTGCTACTGCACTTGATAAAGCAACGGAAAAACTACTAAACAATGGTAAGTCTCCGCTTCGTAAAGCAGGTCAGTTGGACAACCGTGGTAGCCATGTTTACCTAGGTCTATACTGGGCTGAAGAAGTAGCGAACCAAACGGAAGACGCAGATCTAGCTGCGCAATTTAAGCCAGTGTATGAAGAGTTGTCTGCGAAAATTGACGACATCTTGGCTGAGATTGATGCAACGCAAGGTAGCGCGCAAGAAATTGGTGGTTACTACTACCCTGACGAAGACAAGCTTTTCGCAACCATGTCTCCAAGTAAGACATTAAAAGCTATCTTAGGCGCATAGTATTTTGTGTATATGCGTTAGGCTTAAAGGTCTAGCGCATAGAATAGTATTCTCAAACCTGAGAAGCTATTTCAAAACAACGTTTAAAAGCCCTCTCTTCAAACGAGAGGGCTTTTTTTATGTAGAACCACTATACCTGCGCTAACACGCGGCGATTACGAACATTTTAAACCTAGCTGAGTAGGCAATGGTCTACGCGGACTAATGGTATGGACCCTCTCCTCCCATAAAGGCTTCAAATGAGCCAAGATAGGGTTGTTCAAATCACTATCAAGAAGGAGAAGGTCACATGAGTAAGGTAACAATAGGTCTCGATATCGCCAAGTCTGTTTTTCATTTAGTTTTTATGAATCAGTCAGGCAGAGTGCTCAGAAAGAAGAAATTAAGGCGTCACCAGATGTTGTCCTATTTTAGTCAACTGGAGCCATGCATTGTAGTGATGGAAGCCTGTGGAAGTTGCCATTACTGGTGTAGGGAATTGACGAAAGCCGGGCATGAAGTCAAAGCAATAGCACCGCAATACGTTGTAGCATACCGAAAAGGCAATAAACACGATTACAATGATGCAGAGGCGATAGCCGAGGCATCACAACGCGAAGGGATGCGATTTGTGCCGTTTAAGTCTCAGGACCAACAAGACATCCAGCTTATGCATCGGATTAGAGAGCGTATGATAGCGCAGCAAACGGCGTTGAGTAATCAGATAAGAGGCTTGTTGAGCGAATACGGTATTGTGTATGCACGGGGTGTAGCGACTTTGGTGAAAGAGCTGCCTTTAACCCTGGAAGAAGCTGACAATGGATTGAGTATGTTAGCTCGCCGACAGTTTCAAGGCTTACTCAATGATTTGCGGGAACTGCGAGAGCACATAAAAGAAATGGATAAGGAGTTGAAAGCGTTCTCACAAAGCCAGCCTGTATGCGAGCGTTTAATGAGCATGACAGGAATTGGGCCTTTGATTGCTACCGCCTTATATGCAGGCATTGGACAAGGTCAGACTTTTAATAGCGGCCGACATTTAGCCGCTTGGTTAGGTGTAGTGCCCAAACAACATACAACGGGAGATAACCCGAGATTGTTGGGTATTAGCAAGCGAGGGAACACGTATTTACGGACCCAGATAATTAACGGAGCCAGGGCCGCCTTGCGCCATATTGGTGATAAAACCGATAAGGTGAGCGAGTGGTGTCGGGCTTGTTTAGCACGCATGAGCTTTAACAAAGCGTGCGTCGCACTGGCTAATAAAATGGTAAGAATGGCCTGGGCTATGCTGCACTATCAACAGGACTACCAGCCAGGACTGATAAATAAAGCAGCGGCTTAGCCGATGAAACCCAAACCAAAGATAAGTAAATAAACTAAAACAGAAAGCCTATCAACATATTGCAAAAAGACAACGTACTGATGATTAACGGTTCATAACCATCTTGTTCAAATCAGTTTATACCAAGGGCCTTCGAGGCCGCCGGATTGATGAGACAACAAGATGCGAACAACCATCAAGGCTAGAAGTCAATTGACTTCACGAAAAAGCCGAATATATGGCAGCAGTGAATCACGTTATTAAATCAACACGGTGTCTTGCAATCGGAGAGGGTCCATATATGGTATAAGGGCTAATAAAGGGTAGGGCGATATACCTTATGTTTTGGAAAGGAATGTATAAGAGGGAGATAAAAGGAACAGGAAAAAAGCTCGTTGATTGTTTACTTTGTACTATTACGCAACTTTAATACACAACGTTAAGATAACGTAATGCTTATTTTTGTAGGGAAAATTAAAACGCAGTTATCCGCACAGGCGCTTTACTGCACCTACACATTTTGAATGGCAAGAAAAGCAAAAGCCCGACGTATAGGGTCAGGCTTTGAAAATTCTTTTCTTAACGCTCTGGTTCTTCTTTGAAGCCAATGTTCTCAGCGTGAAGACCTTTAGGCCCTTGCTGAACTTCGAACGTTACTTCTTGACCCGCTTTTAGCGAACGGTAGCCTTCCATTTGAATCGTAGAGTAATGCGCGAAAATATCTTCGCCGCCGTCCTCAGGAACGATAAATCCAAAACCCTTTGCGTTGTTAAACCATTTAACTTTGCCAACCGCCATACTTCGACTTCCTCTTAATCCTTGAACTCACGAGTATATGCCCCCATTATAGATCCGGAGACACGGTGGAAAGAGTATTGATTGTAGCTGCTACGCAGTAAGTTATGTCGTAGCTAACGTGCAATACTCAAAACCACTATACAAAATGTAGATTTTTTAACCATATTATGTCAAGGGCAAATGTGAATAAATTTATCCAAAAGTTTGTACACATATGTGCCATTAAACCACTATTATTAAGTTATGAGTAAAGACAACGCTATTAGTATCGAAAAGGAAAAACAGAAAGACGCGCAGCGACAGAAGCCGCAGCCGCCTCCCATGTATAAAGTGTTGTTGAACAATGACGACTATACACCGATGGATTTTGTCATTGAGGTACTCATGCAGTTTTTCAATATGGACGCTGAGAAAGCCAACCAACTTATGCTGACCGTTCATTATCAAGGAAAAGCCGTGTGTGGCATTTTTACTGCTGAGATAGCAGAGACAAAAGTGATGCAGGTTAATCAGTACGCACGCAAACATCAGCACCCGTTGATGTGCACGATGGAGCAGGCATAAGGTTTTTTGTAGAGGGCGAGCAATATGTTAAATAAAGAATTAGAACAAACGTTAAATAACGCGTTTGTATTTGCCAGAGAGCATCGTCATGAGTTTATGACGGTTGAGCACTTGTTGTTGGCATTGCTTGATAACTCAGCTGCTCGCGATGCGCTCAAAGCGTGTGGTGCCGATATTGAGGCAATTAAAAGCGAACTGTTAGCTTTTGTTAAAGATACTACGCCTCTCATTTTAGATGATCAGTTAAACGAACGCGAAACTCAGCCCACGCTCGGTTTCCAGCGCGTGCTGCAGCGTGCGGTATTCCACGTTCAGTCGTCTGGTAAGGACGAAGTTACTGGCGCCAACGTACTTGTTGCTATATTCAGCGAGCAAGAGTCTCAGGCCGTTTATATTCTCAAGAAGGCGGATGTAACGCGCTTGGATGTGGTGAACTTCATTAGCCATGGTGTAAGCAAAGCGGATGATGATGAGCCCGTAAACCCCGAAGCGTCGGAAGAGGCTGAAGCAGGCGAAGAAGGTGGCTCAGCATTAAGCAAATACGCAACTGACCTGAATCGTCACGCGAAAGACGGCAAAATAGACCCGTTGATTGGCCGCGATTCGGAAGTAGAGCGCACTATTCAAATTCTATGTCGTCGTCGCAAAAACAACCCGCTGCTAGTAGGTGAAGCGGGCGTAGGTAAAACGGCGATCGCAGAAGGTCTTGCATACAGAATCGTTAACGAAGACGTGCCTGATGTTATTGCTGAAAGTACCGTTTACTCACTGGATTTAGGTGGCCTTCTTGCTGGTACCAAATACCGTGGTGACTTTGAGAAGCGTTTGAAAGCAATTCTGAAAGAGCTTGGCAAAGACAAGAACGCCATTTTGTTTATTGATGAAATCCATACCATTATTGGTGCTGGCGCTGCGTCGGGCGGTGTAATGGATGCGTCAAATTTACTTAAACCTAAGCTATCAAGCGGTGAACTACGCTGTATCGGCTCAACCACATATCAAGAATATCAAGGTATTTTTGAAAAAGACCGCGCCCTTGCACGTCGTTTCCAGAAAGTTGACGTTACTGAACCTAGCGTCAGCGATACCACAAAGATACTGCTTGGCCTTAAGAGTCGCTACGAAGAGCACCACAATGTGCGTTTCACACAAAAAGCGATTCAAGCTGCGGCGGAATTGTCGGCTAAATACATCAACGAGCGTCACCTTCCAGATAAAGCCATTGATGTAATGGATGAGGCGGGTGCAAGCCAACGTCTGTTGCCGCCTTCCAAGCGCAAAAAAACGATAGGTGTGGGCGATATTGAGCAAATTATTGCAAAAATGGCGCGTATCCCTGAGAAGTCTGTATCGGCTTCTGACAAAGAGGTGCTTAAGAACCTTGGCCGCAACCTTAAAATGGTCGTGTTTGGTCAGGATAAGGCGATAGAGACGCTTAATGACGCTATATTGCTATCACGTTCTGGACTTGGAGCTGAAGCAAAACCAATTGGTAGCTTCTTATTCGCCGGTCCAACTGGTGTTGGTAAAACAGAAGTAACCCAACAGCTGGCTAAAATCATGGGTGTTGAGCTTGTACGTTTTGATATGTCTGAGTACATGGAACGTCATGCAGTTAGCCGCCTCATTGGTGCGCCTCCTGGTTACGTTGGTTTTGATCAAGGCGGTCTGTTAACAGATGCGGTAATCAAAAACCCGTACTCAGTAGTGCTGTTAGATGAAATTGAGAAAGCGCATAGCGATATCTACAATATTCTTCTTCAGGTTATGGACCACGGTACGCTGACTGATAACAATGGACGTAAGGTTGACTTTAGAAATGTAGTGTTAGTGATGACCACCAACGCAGGTGTTCAAGAAACGGTACGTAAATCTATTGGCTTTAAGCAGCAAGATCACAGTCACGATGCGATGTCTGAAATCAATAAGGTGTTTACACCTGAATTCAGAAACCGCCTAGATGGTATTATTTGGTTTAATCATCTTGATCCTGAAATTATCTTGCAGGTGGTAGATAAGTTTATTATTGAGCTTCAGGCACAGCTTGACGTTAAAGGCGTGTCGCTAGAGGTCACCAGTGCAGCCCGCGCTTACATGGCTGAGAAAGGCTATGATAAGGCAATGGGTGCACGTCCTATGGCGCGCGTCATTAAAGATGACCTGAAGAAAGAGTTAGCGAACGAGCTATTGTTTGGCGAGTTATCTAAAGGCGGAAACGTTAAAGTAGACTGCGTTGATGACAAACTTACCTTTGAGTACACAGGTGTAGGTGCAACGTCTGAAGAAGCAGAGCCAACCTAATGTAATAAAGCATGTAGCGCTAGGTAGAAAGACTAATGTCGTCTATCAAGCGCTATATCTTCGTTAGTAACTTTGTTTTTAGCGATAGTGCTTCGAGGATGAAATAGGACACCCAGATACGAAAAAGCCCGATCTTAATCGGGCTTTTTTTATGCGTTACCGCTTAAATGGCTCATTATCTTGCGCGATAAACGATACGACCTTTGGTCAAATCGTAAGGAGTCATCTCAACGGTGACCTTATCGCCAGTAAGAATACGGATATAGTTCTTACGCATTTTACCAGAGATGTGTGCAGTCACTACGTGACCGTTTTCTAGTTCAACGCGGAACATAGTGTTAGGTAGCGTGTCTAACACAGTACCTTCCATTTCAATACAATCTTCTTTTGCCATGTAAAGCAGTTACCTCAGTAATTCAAAATTTTTGCCGCGCAGACCTTACCCAATCTTGGGTTCGGTGTAAAGCAATTAAGTGGGTATTTTACTATTTTTGCTAAATAGATGCCATTCATTGTCACTAAACTGCTCAAATGGCAAAAATTTGTGTTTATAAGACATTTTTTGACAACCCTCTACGTAATAGCCCAAATAAACATAGTGGTGGCCTAAACGCCTCGCTTCCTCAATTTGCATGAGTATCATCCATGTACCTAAAGACGCAGAGCTATAGTCAGGGTCGAAAAACGTGTAGAGCGCAGAGAGTGCACCCATATATTCGTTAGCATCGACAACGTCAGTGACAGCCACTGCAATGAGCTTGTCGCCATCATAGGCCTCTAGGTAATGGGTTGTCATCCAATCACACAAAACGAAATTGTCGAACTGGGTTCGTGACGGGGGATACATACTACCGTCGGCATGTCGCTCCGTAATGTAGCGTTCATACAACGGGTAGTATGTGCTTTTAGTTTCACTAACTAGCTGAACGCGAAACCCTTGGTTGGCCTTTAACAGCCTTTTTTGACTGCGAGAGGGGGTATAAGCATTCACCGGAATTCGCACCGACTTACACGCTTTACAGGCTGGGCAGTGTGGACGGTAAATTTGTTCACCGCTTCGTCGAAATCCCACTTGAATAAGTTGCGAGTATCGCCACGCCTGAAAATCATTATTTTCGGCGTATACTAATAATTGCTCTTGCTCATCGGGCAAATAGCTACATGAAAATGATTGGGTTATACCAAACTTCACGGAGTAATCACTCTTGGCTTCCAACAATTAAGGTAATCTTCTGACAGCCTACCGTCTTCAGTTAAAGTGTGGTTGTTGTTTTCCAGTTTTTCAATAAAGTTTTCACGGGGTAACACATTCGCACCAAGGGATGTCAAATGATCGGTAGGAAGCTGGCAATCAATAAAGGCCATATCGTGAGACTTCATGTGCTCAACCAACGCCATCATAGCAAGTTTAGACGTATTACTTTCCCGGTGAAACATCGATTCACCGCAATATACCTTGCCAATTCCAACGCCATATAGTCCACCCACCAGTGTTTCGCCGTCCCAAACTTCCACAGAGTGTGCTAAACCTAAACCATTGAGCTGCCGGTAAGCCCCAATCATGTCATCGGTAATCCATGTTTCGCTATTGAGTTCACCTGTGTTTGGGTTTTTACGAGGGGTTGATGAACAGGCTTCAATGACACGGTCGAACGCGTAATTTAACGTTACCGTGTATTTTTGTTTTCGAGCAAGCTTCTTAAGGCTTTTCGATGCGACAAAATTGTCGAGTTCAATAATGGCTCTGGGGTCGGGTGACCACCACAACAGCGGTTCGTCATCACTGAACCAAGGGAAAATGCCCTGTGAGTAGGCAGAAAATAAACGTGCAGGGCTGAGGTCGCCACCAAATGCTAGCAGGCCGTTAGGTTCGTCTAATGCAGTGTCGACTGGAGGGAAGGGCGCGCCTTCTTCGATGTAATGTAACGCTATCATAATCGGGCCAGAAAAAAGCCCTACTGAATAGCAGGGCTTGGTAAACAGTATTAACCTTGTTCAGGCATAGTACCATCTAAGTATTTTTCAGCATCTAGCGCCGCCATACATCCAGTACCTGCTGATGTAATAGCCTGACGATAAATATGATCGCTCACGTCACCTGCAGCAAACACACCTTCAACACTGGTTTGCGTGGCATTGCCGTTTGTACCGCTGTTTACAACAATGTAGCCATCTTTCATTTCAAGCTGACCGTCGAAGATATCGGTATTCGGTTTGTGACCGATTGCAACGAAAAGACCCATTACATCAATCTCTTCTGTCGCATCACTGTTCGTATCTTTAATACGGACTTTGGTTACACCCATTTCGTCACCGAGCACTTCATCTAGTGTACGGTTTAAGTGTAAAACCACGTTACCGTTTTCTGCTTTATCACGAAGGCGTTGCTCAAGAATTTTTTCACTTCTAAAGCTATCTCTTCTGTGAATAACGTGTACTTCTGATGCAATGTTTGAAAGGTAAAGCGCCTCTTCAACAGCGGTGTTACCACCACCGATTACCGCTACTTTTTGATTGCGGTAGAAGAAACCGTCACAGGTTGCACAAGCAGATACACCTTTACCCATAAACGCTTGCTCTGATTCAAGACCAAGGTATTTAGCTGAAGCACCTGTAGCAATGATTAGTGCGTCACACGTATAAGTACCGCTATCTCCGTAAAGCGTGAAAGGGCGCTTCGAAAAGTCGGTCTTATTGATGTGATCGAAAATAATTTCAGTATCGAACTTTTCAGCATGCTTTTGCATACGAACCATTAGATCAGGACCAGTAAGGCCTTCAGGATCGCCCGGCCAGTTTTCTACTTCTGTCGTGGTAGTAAGCTGTCCGCCTTGTTGAATACCAGTTAACAGTACAGGTTTAAGGTTTGCACGTGCAGCATAAACCGCTGCTGAATAACCTGCAGGGCCTGAACCCAAGATAAGTAGACGGACGTGTCTGCTTTCTGCCATTTTCCTCTCCAAATAATTCACCCAATAGGGTTACTTATAAAATTTCTCTTAGAAAGCTAGGTAGGGGCGAAAATCTGTAAATCAAGCTCAACACCTAGTTACTTTTATTATAGTAATTTGCCAGCGCAACATCTGCAGGTCGTTATTCACTTGCTTTAACAAAAGTAACAACAAAGCCATGCAGCACAATGTTTAGGCTTAAGCGCTATATGATGCCTTTAAGCGAGAAAAATGTCACTTAAAGATAGATTGAACTTATACCTTTTAATTATTAACGTAGGGTGTATTAGTTCCACAACGCCGATCTTAACAGCAGACCAAAAGGCAGCCGCCACATCAACGAAACTTAATTAACTACAGTGCAATCGTATTTGATAAGATCGATGTTGATAGTTTATCGCTGTAATTACGTACTGATTTAGAAGAACCAGTTTGTATTAGCCAAAAAGCGGATTACAATTTAGTTATAACTATCGAATAATGACGTGAGTGATATCAGCATTAATGCTGATAGTAAGGTTTATCAAAGAGGTGAGGCATGTCTCAATCAATAATGACAATGTTGAAAAACGGTCAGCAGTACATGAAGACATGGCCTGTAAGAAAAGAACTCTATGCCTTTTTCCCAGAGTGTAGAGTTGTAGCAGCGACTAAGTTTGCAATTAAAACCATGCCGCCAGTGGCAATGGTTTCATGCGCGCTGCTCTATCAGAGTTTAGGCGCCGATTATCTACCTCAAACCATTACCATAGGTGCTTTCTTCTTAAGTCTGCCTATGCAAGGTTTGCTTTGGCTAGGACATCGCTCTGACCAATACCTTCCACCACAACTGAAAAGCTGGTATCAAGAAATCCACTCAAAAATGCGCTCGCAAGGTGTAGCTATGACCAATGCTAAATCAAAACCAAAATATAAAGAGCTAGCGCAACTTCTTAAGACAGCGTTTAAAGATTTAGACAACGCATTTACTAAACACTGGTTTAATTAACAGCACGTATCCTGTAAATACCGCTCGCCAGACAGCGTCTTGGGTCAATAGGCTTTTAGGCTGCCAACGTCTGGTGCGCGAAGCAAGGCCTGACACTTCCTACATTTGTATTGTGCCCCTTTTAAAATATTATTGTGTCTGCGTGTACTTAGTGCATAAGTGTCACAGTCACACACATAATGAAAAGTGCGGGCTACCCGTTTCACGTCAAATTGATGGGTAGCATTAGGCGTGCAGTTAAATACGCTGCGCATTATCGACTGCCATTCTATGCCGTGGGGCTGAACTCTGCCAAACAGAACCCAAACCAACAAATGGCTGACTTCGTGTGGTACCACGTCACTTAAAAAGGCATCAATATTATCTTTAAACAGAAGTGGGTGAAAATTCACGCGGTTTTGCTGTAAAAACGCAGTGCCCGCATTTTTCCCCGACCGTCTAAAAGTGATGGTAGGGCGCTTGAACGTTTGCTTGAAGTATTGCTCTGCTTGCTCATAGCAATAAAAAACAGCGTCGGTAATAACGCGACGCTGTTCTTGAGTTAAGTCATTTGAAGCGATGTTGCTGCCTCTGTCTTTTTACTGTTTCTACTTATTTGCTGCGCGTATTATTTAACGTCACAAGGTAAACATAGCACGTAGGTACCCTTAGGGTCGTTTAGTTGGTTTACTAAACTGAACTCTTTAAGTACGCGCTTAAATTCATTTACCAGTGCAGAGTCGGCATGGGCAAATTGCCATTTGCCCACAAACGTCATTGCCTGGCCAAAGAATTCCTTCCAGAAAATTTCCTGGGCACTCAGCGTACGTTGTACGTAGAACGTATCATAATTTTCTAGCTCGGCGAGCTCGGCCGCAGCAACTACAGCATCGTCAACCGTACCAAGCTGGTCTACCAAGCCAAGTTCAATGGCATCCTCGCCAATCCACACGCGTCCTTGGGCAACACTATCCACTTCTTCTACCGACATACCACGAGCATTTGAAACCAACGACAAGAAGTTTCCGTAAGTGTTTTCAACGTTGCGCTGAAGAATTTGACCGAATTCTGGTGCTAGTGGACGCACAGTAGAGAAGCCTGCAAGCTCTGTAGAGCCCACACCGTCACTGTGAATACCTAAATAATCTAGTGAATTCTCGTAGGTCATAAACATACCAAACACGCCAATCGAGCCTGTAATTGTGCTAGGGCTTGCAATTATTCTATCGGTACTTGCTGCAATCCAATAACCGCCTGAAGCTGCATAGGTGCTCATAGAAGCAATAACGGGCTTACCTGCTTGTTGAAGCTGCAACACTTCCTGACGGATAATTTCAGAGGCGAATGCGCTGCCTCCAGGAGAATCAATCTGAAGAACCACTGCTTTTACGTTGTCATCAAGACGAGCCTTACGCAGAAGACGCGCAGTGCTGTCGCCACCTATAGTACCGGCTTTTTGATTACCGTCTAAGATGGTGCCCTTGGCAACTACAATCGCCACTTTATCCATATCTGACTCGATAACCGGCATAGGCGGGTTAACAACTTTAAGATAGGTATTGAACGAAGTGAGGTTAACGCCGTGATTGTTTTCATCTTCACCGACTAACTCAGTGAGCTCCAATCTTACTTCTTCGCGGGTCTTCAATGCGTCTACCCAATTATTCTCAAGCGCATACTGTGCGAAATCGCCGCCTGCCGCTTCAAACTTTGCTAATAAACCTTCAAGGGTCTCGTCAAAGTTTGCTTCATCGATACCGCGAGCTGCTGCTACGTCCGCTTTGTATTGCGCCCAGTAACCATCTAACCACTGTTTCTCCGCTTCTTTTGCTTCTTCAGACATATCATTTCGCATGATAGGCTCAACAGCAGATTTATAAGTACCAACCCGGAAGATATGCGTGGTTACTTTTAACTTTTCTAGCATGTCTTTAAAGTACATGCCATAACGGCCGTAGCCTTCGAACATTAACCCGCCCATTGGGTTCAGATAGATGCTATCAGCGTGTGCTGCCAAGTAATATTGGTCTTGGGAAAAGTAATCGCCAATGGCATAAACGGGCTTTTCAGATTCTTTAAACGCGTCAATAGCATTAGCTACGGTGCGCAACTTGTCTAAACCACCGCCGGTAAGACCTTGAAGGTCAAGAACCAAAGCTTTAATACGGCGATCCTTTTGCGCATTTTCAAGCACTTTCACTACATCGCGTACCAGTACTTCTGGGTTTTCAGGTTCACTGCCTAGCGATTCTTGTAAGAACTGTTCGAAAGGATCAATGCTTTCTTTTTCTATAACTAGCTTGCCGTTAAGCGTAAGAAACAAAGCACTGTCTTTGTTTACGGTAAACTGTTCATCGTCCTGACCAGTTATTGCGATTATCAATCCAACAAAAATAACAATGAATATCAAATTAAAGAAAAGTTTGCGGGTGAAGTTAAGCACCGTCCACAAGCCAATAAACAAGGATTTAGTCCAATTTCCTTTGGCTGCCATTTTAATCACTACCTTTTTTTGAATTAACTAACCAGAGCAAGATAGATCAGGCATACCTTACTCACGTACTGCATTCTATTATGTTACCTAAATCGAGTAAGATCGCGAACTTAATTGTAATTTTTTGTGAGTGTCTTTGTTTTCGACGACTTACGATGACTTTTATTCTGCGTTCTTTTTTTCGTATTGTTCCAGCCACTTTCGAATGAGGGAGGCAATACGTTTGTGACTATCCTCGCTCATCGTCATAAGGAATTTTCCATTCTTTGCTTTATAGCCGGTTTTTCCATGGCCCTTTTTCATTAGCCGTAAAAACGGTGAGGGCTTATTTTCGCGCGATGAAATTTTTTTCATAAAGTGCCGTTCTTATTTCTTAATCACACAAAGTAGGCTAAACAATGACACACATTTACCAACAAATCGTAGCCCGACTGCAAGTGGCAGATGGCATTCCTTTACTTTTCTTGCGCTTGTATTTAGCACCAGTGATGATACAGGCTGGCTGGAATAAAGCATCCAGTTTCGACAGTATTGTAGATTGGTTTGGTAACGATGATTATGGGCTTGGTTTACCAATGCCTTTTGTAATGGCGTTCTTAGCTACAGCCGCAGAACTCGTGGGCGGTGTTCTATTGTTATTGGGTGCATTGACCCGCTTGGTGAGTATTCCATTAATGGTAACCATGATAGTCGCTATGGTGAGTGTTCACGCTAAGAATGGATGGCTCGCTATTGCTGATGCGTCTTCATGGTTGGCCGACGGTACAATCTTACTGAATGAAAACATTATGGCGGCGCCAGAAAAGCTTGCGGCAGCTAAATCATTGTTACAAGAGTATGGCCATTATGACTGGCTTACATCCAGCGGTAACTTTGTGGTACTTAACAACGGCATCGAATTCGCTGCGACCTATTTTATTATGCTTTTAGTTTTGTTTATCTATGGTGGTGGACGCTTCTTTAGTGTCGATTTCTATGTGAATAAAGCCATGCGTTCTAAAAGTAATTAGGGACGCTCCATTTCCTGTACGAAAGGCCGGAATTTTCTGGTCTTTTTCGTTTATGAACCGTAGGATCTAGCAATCAGGTTAGGTAAATTATTGTTGTTGGCACGCTTGTCTCGATTATGAAAATCGAAGCGTGATAACAGCAACGCGAAAAAATAAAGTAGGGACGTAAATGGACGCATTAACATTGTTACTCAACAGAAGTTCTCAGCCTCGATTGGAAGCGCCAGCACCTAGTGGAGATGCCTTAGAGAATATTATGCAGGCTGCACTACGTGCCCCAGACCATGCTTGTCTTACTCCGTGGCGTTTTATCGTGTGCACAGGAAAAGGGCTTGATAAGCTAGGTGCACTCTATGAGCAATCCGCTATTGAAAATGAAAAGTCGCAGAAAGAAATTGAACGTGCCGTGCAGCTTCCTCACCGCGCTCCTATGGTTATCGTAGCCATCGCAAAGCATGTGGAACATGAAAAGGTACCGCGTGTTGAGCAGATAGCGTCGGCAAGCTGTGGCGTTATGGCGATGCAAATGGCAGCAGTAGCACAAGGGTTTAACGGCATGTGGCGCACCGGTGGCTACGCACACTGTGAGACGGTAAGAAACGGATTAGGCTTAAGTGAAGAAGACGAGCTGGTAGGTTTCTTATATTTAGGAACACCAGCGTTTGAGCCTGCACCTAAACCGCAAAGAAATAGTAACGACTACTTTGAATTCTGGCAGTAGTTGATACCTATTCGAATAAACTGCCGCATTAGATAGCTAGCGGCGGGTAAGAAGGGTCTTATTTTTATAAGTAAGCTAAAATAAGACCCTAACATTTAACTTAGAAAGATAGGTCTACGTTATAACCAGCGAACTTCCTGATATTAATAACGCGATCGCCATCTAGCATCCAGTATTGCCCTTTGATACCTTGCAACACACCAGTAAATGACGGTGTCTTATCTAAGTTTAAAGATTTTATCTTTACCGGATAATCTTCAACAGGGTAATGAATATCATGGATAGGCGTAGTCACTTCTGATACTGCTTGAAGCCCTTTTTCTTGCTTCAGCGCTTCTAGCTCACTTTCAATTTTACCCATTAATTCGGTTTTGACCTGTTCTAAATCAACCTCGTCAGGTTTGCCCTTTAACATTGTTCGCCAATTGGTTTTATCTGCAATGTGATCTTTGCATAACGTTTCAACCAAACCACTGGTAAGCCTGTCAGGAACTCGCAGCATTACGGTAGCCTGCGTGGCACCTTGATCCATCCAACGGGTAGACACGCCTTCGGTGACTTGACGAGTGATGCCCACTTTTACCGTACCTGTGTTAGCCAAATAAACAAAATGCTCACTAAAGCAATGTTCTTCACCCCACTGAGGTTCTCTGCACGTCCCTTCGTGGTAATGGCACTTTTCTGGCTTAATAATGCAGCTATCGCATTGTGCCAGCGATATCAAACACGGGTAGCAGTATCCTTGGTTGAAGCTTTTTTTGGTTTTGCGGTTGCAGTGAACACAGTTGATCTCACCAGAGTAGGTTACCGTTACTTCCTTGCCGATAAGAGAATTGATATCTACCAACTCATCACCAATTGGAAGCGAGTAGTGCACGGTATTGTTTTCATCGGCGGAGGTACGCATTTTTTTAAGCATACCCGAATATGTTGTTGTCACTTGTTGAAACCTTTTTCTTAAAACTTTTTTTGTAACGCTGTTAGTCGCTTAATTCGCCGCGCAAGTTTTGCGTTAATAGATGGCTTATTTCCTCAAAAGGAAGCCCTTTACTTAATAAGTAGTGCAGTTTCGCGAGGGCAGCCTCTGGCGTCATATCGCTACCCGATAAAACTCCTACTTCTTGTAGGCCATGGCCGGTGGCATAGCCACCCATGTTTACGCGACCGCGCATACACTGGGTACAATTCAAAACAGGAATTTCTCTGGCTTTTGCGTATTTTAACTGTGCAATAAGTTCAGGGTTCTGAGGTGCATTGCCCACACCATAACTCAGTAAAATCAGTGCATTCACCGGTTGCTGCAGCGTGTTTTTAATGACCTCCGGCGCAATACCTGGATACAAACTAACCATGCCGATCGGTTGGGCTTTGACGTTCGATACCGTTAAGGTGTTATTTGGTGTCTTCGCTAATTCACCGGCTTTCAGACGAATGTTAATGCCAGCTTCTAACAGTGGAGGAAAGTTAGGGGAGTCAAAGGCACTGAATCCATCTGCATCTACTTTGCGGCTGCGGTTGCCACGAAGTAGTCTGTTGTTGAAGAACAGTCCGACTTCGGCAATGGGGAAGTTCGCGGCAACGTATAACGCGTTTAGAAGGTTGACTTGACCATCTGAGCGAAGCTCTGCCAGTGGAATTTGAGAACCGGTAACAATGACAGGTTTTGACAAATCCTCAAGCATGAAACTCAACGCCGAGGCGGTGTATGCCATGGTGTCTGTACCGTGCAAAATAATGAAGCCATCGTACTTGTCGTAGTTGTCGGCGATATCATCGGCAATACGCTGCCAGTCAGACGGATCCATGTCTGATGAATCAATAAGGTTATCGTATTCATGCAGGGTAAAAAGGGGCATTTCAGAACGGTGAAACTCCGGCATCTTTTTCAGTGTGTCTGACAAGAAGCCTGCAGCGGGTACGTAGCCTTGCTTAGACGGCTTCATACCAATAGTTCCACCTGTATAGGCAATATATATATGTTTGCGCATGAAATGACCTTACCCTTAATTTGGGAATACTTTTCAAAAGGGGATAGCGTAATTTGACGGGCATTCTAACAATACCCACGGGTTTGTCACCCTGAAATACGAAGGCACAAAAAAGCGGTGAAGATCACCGCTTTTATTCTGTATCAACTTTTTAGCAACGTTAGGCTGAGCCCTATGCTGGAGTTCGGTACTACTTAACTTCTTTACCCGCTGCTTGTTGGTCTGCATGGTAGCTCGAGCGAACCATAGGACCACATGCCGCATGGGTAAAGCCAATTTCTTTTGCGTAGTCACCAAGGGCGTCGAATTCCTTAGGGTGTACGTAGCGCTTAACCGGGTAGTGGTGACGGCTTGGCTGAAGGTATTGACCCAGCGTAAGCATGTCCACATTGTGAGCGCGCAGATCATCAAGTACGCCTTGAATTTCTTCGTTCTCTTCGCCCATACCCATCATCAGACCAGATTTGGTCATCACGTCAGGGTGTTGCGCTTTAAACTTCTTAAGCAAATCCAACGACCATTGGTAATTCGCGCCAGGGCGACATTCACGGTATAAACGCGGGATCGTCTCTAAGTTGTGGTTGAACACATCAGGCACGCCGTTTTTGAAAATCTCAAGTGCACGATCCATACGTCCACGAAAATCGGGTACTAATACTTCGATTGTCGTTGTTGGACTGTGTTCGCGAATGGCGTTAATACAATCTACGAAATGCTGAGCGCCACCGTCGCGAAGGTCATCGCGGTCAACAGAAGTAATAACCACATAGCGCAAATTCATTTCTGCAATGGTTTTAGCCAGCTTCTCTGGCTCTTCTGCGCTCGGAGGCAGTGGCTTACCGTGGGCTACGTCACAGAAAGGACAACGACGGGTACAAATATCACCAAGAATCATGAAGGTGGCTGTACCGTGGTTGAAACACTCGGCAAGGTTAGGACAACTGGCTTCTTCACACACGGAGTGAAGGTTGTTTTTGCGAAGTGTCTGTTTGATGTGATCAATTTTCTCGGTAGTACGAGGAAGCTTGATTTTAATCCACTCCGGCTTGCGCAGCATTTCTTCCTTTTCAGTAGGAATAATAGTGACGGGAATGTGTTTTACTTTTTCATCATCACGGAGTTTTATCCCCGCTTGAGGTCGTGCATTACTCATCAAAACCTTCTTTGTATGTTGGCTGTGCAATGGAAAGCGCTTCTAGCAACAAATGCGTTAATTCATTACCAGCGGTCTCAAGCGTAGTTGGACCATTGAGGCGCGCGGTATCGATCATTTCCATACCGGCATAACCGCAAGGATTAATACGCTGAAACGGTGATAAGTCCATATTAACATTTAAAGCTAAGCCATGAAACGAGCAGCCATTACGTATTCTTAAACCTAATGAACAAACTTTCTTCTCATCGACGTATACGCCAGGCGCATCGGGCTTTGGATACGCGGTTACGCCGTATTTTCCAAGTAGTCCGACCACCGCTTCTTCCATAGCAGTGACTAAATGGCGAACACCTAGCTTTCTGCGCTTTATGTTTAGCATCAGATAAATTACTTGTTGGCCTGGACCGTGATAGGTCACCTGGCCGCCTCGGTCAACCTGAACAACAGGAATATCACCAGGCATAAGTATGTGTTCAGCTTTGCCTGCTTGTCCTTGCGTAAAGACTGCATCGTGTTCAACAAGCCAAATTTCATCTTGGGTGTTTTGGTCTCGCTCATCGGTGAAGCGTTTCATTGCTTCGAAGATAGGCTCATACGGCTGACGCCCTAACTGGCGCACTATAACGCCGTTTGCGTCAGACGCTATCGACTGCTCATTCACTTAAAGTACAACCCTAACCAGCTCTAATTTGGCAAGTTCAGTGTAAATGGTTTCCATGTGCTCTTTACTGGTTACACGCACACTGATAGACACCGAGTGGTAAGTACCTTTACTACTTGGTTTTACGTTAGGCGAGTAATCACCTGGCGCGTGTTGCTGAAGGCAGCTCACTACCTGTTGAGGTAGGTCTTCATGAGCAACGCCCATGACTTTAAACGTTTGGTTTGTTGGAAAATCTAGTAATTCGTCGAAACGGGTATCCATGCGATATCCTTGGTACTTAAAATATCATATAAAAAAACGGCCAGATTGTAACAAATCTGGCCGCTTCACAACTAGCTTTTTAACGTATTCAGTAAAGGTGTTTACTCGTCGTCAAATCCTAGCTGAAGCATAATGTAGTCTTTCATGCGATTAAAGAAGCTGCCTTCTTTTACTTCTTGAAGGGTAACTAGGGGATAACTAGCCACATCTTCACCGTCTAGTTGTAGATAAAGTTTTCCAACAACCTGACCTTTTGCAAGTGGTGCTTCAAGCTTGTCATCAAGTTCGAAGTTAGCTTCTAAATTAGCCGCCTGACCGCGTGGAATAGTAATGGGGGTAGATTGATTAATTCCAAGGTCTACTGTCTCTCTATCACCCATATAGATGCGGTGAGCAACGAAACTATGACCAGCTTGGTATGGCGTAAGTGTCTCGTAAAAACGGAAGCCATACTTAAGTAGCTTTTTGTTTTCAACTTTACGTGCACGTTCGCTATCAGTCCCCATAACTACAGAGATTAGACGCATACCGCCTTGCTCTGCAGAAGTGATTAGGCTGTAGCCCGCATCAGACGTGTGGCCAGTTTTAATGCCATCAACGTTTAAGCTTTTGTCCCACAACAGGCTATTGCGGTTGTATTGCTTAATGCCGTTGTAGGTGAATTCCTTCTCGCTATAAATCTTGTACATTTCTGGCGTTTCTGCGATAAGCGCGCGAGACAGAATCGCCATGTCACGAGGGGTAGTGTAGTGGTCAGGGTCGTGAAGACCGTGAGCATTAACCCAGTGAGAACCACTCATGCCAAGTGATGCCGTGTGTGCATTCATCATGCTGGCAAAAGCAGATTCTGAACCTGCTACGTGTTCTGCCATAGCAACACAGGCGTCGTTACCTGACTGCACAACAATGCCACGTAGTAAGTCACGTACTGAAACTTGTGTACCTACTTCAATAAACATTTTTGACGAGTCAGGGAATTTCTTCGCCCATGCGTTTTCCGAGATAGTCACTTCGTCGTCTAAGCTGATGTTACCGGCCTGTAATTCTTTGCCAATAACATAAATAGTCATTATTTTCGTTAAGCTCGCAGGAGCAAGCTGCATGTCCGCATTTTTAGATGCAATCACATGACCCGTTTCAAAGTCGGTTAGAAGAAAACCTTCTGCGGCAACTGAAGGAGCAGGCGGAGTGACTACGGCAGCATTTGCTGTGTGTAGTAAAGTGCCTATCACCAAAAAGGCAAATGAAAGTAATGACGGTTTAGCGCGTTGAATTATTCTGAGCATGGTTCTAATTTCTTTGACCGTTTTATCCGTGTGAGTTAAAGCTTACCCTATTGTTGCGATGACCGCGAAACGATGACCGCAAAACATGGCTACCCAATTTTAGCTTTTGTCCAGTTCGTAACCGAATTCTGTTGTTTCACCTACTTATTATCTGAGGTGACGAGAGATCTTAACGAAAGGCTGCTTATAAGACTAGGTTTTATCAAAAAAGTTTACGCGATTGTAGGTATTAGGCGAAGAAACCGTGATATTGCCTGCTGAATGACACAATGCTGCCACAATGTCGTTGTTTTTATGAGCGTGCGACAACCCAACCAACTACATGGTCTGCGTAATCGCGTAAGCGTTGGGATAGCCATTTTGCTTTAATTGTTCAAGAACCTCCGCGACGACTGCTTCATCGTGGATAGGGCCTAACTGTAGTTTATAAATGTTATCTGCTACTGGCAGGTGAGCGGGAATTTGATATAACGCCGATAGCACGTTAGAGATAGATTTTGCTTTCTCGGCGTTTGAAAGCGCAGCAACTTGAATATAAATCGCATCACTTACCGCGTTGCTACTTTTCTCACTGCTGCTTGTGTTGGTATCCGCGGTGTTCGAAGAGGGGGCTAATGGCGGGGTGGGTGAAGTTGCTGCCAAGGCCGGTGCGGGTACTACCGCAATACCCAAGTATTCATCGTAAGTAACGGTTGGACTGTTTCCCACCGTCACATTGTTTTGTTCGTCAAAGTGGATAACTTCAAGTTTGACTCGCGCTGTGCCTTTGCTGTGGTAGCCTAGTTTTACTGCGGCTGCATACGACAAATCGATAATTCTATCATCGTGAAAAGGGCCGCGGTCGTTAACGCGGACGATCGCTTGTTTGTTATTTTCCAAGTTAGTAACACGCACGTAAGAGGGCAGTGGCAATGTTTTGTGAGCCGCGCTCATGGCAAACATATTGTAAGTTTCGCCATTTGAGGTTAAGTGACCGTGAAACTTCTGACCATACCAACTGGCATAGCCGACCTCTTCATAGCCTTTGCCACTATCCATTGGCGTGTAGTGCTTGCCCAGTACCTTGTAAGGCCTGCTGTTAAACATGCGGTAGGCTTCGTATTTTGGTACAGCATCAAGTGTTTCTGGTTTCTTGGCTACGTGCTTAGGCGCTGAGTCTTGCTTTTGGGTATAGCGACCAGATTGTGTAGGTGCACTTTGGCATCCCACTAATGCCAAAACTATAAAAACAGCTGAGCCATAGCGAAAGAACTGCCCGTTTGCCAGATTCTGGTTAACAAGACCCGCATTAACTAAACCCGCTTTTACAAAATCAAGTACCGAAAAAAGGCGCTGCAACATACAAGTTATCTAGACATTAAACGTTTCTGAGTGGCAATGGCCATAAGAATGCCAAAACCTGCCATTAAAGTCACCATAGATGTTCCTCCAAAGCTCACCAGAGGAAGGGGAACACCCACCACGGGAAGTAATCCGGACACCATGCCCATGTTTACAAATACATAAACAAAAAAGGTAAGGGTAATACTGCCACCAAGCAATTTTGCATAGGCGTCTTGTGCCCGGCTAGAAATTATAAGGCCGCGCATAATTATAAAAATGTATATTGCCATTAAACACATTACACCGGTAAGACCAAACTCTTCGCTGAATACTGAAAAGATAAAATCGGTGTGACGTTCGGGTAAAAACTCGAGTTGTGATTGCGTGCCTTGCAGCCAGCCTTTGCCGTCTACACCACCAGAACCAATGGCAATTTTAGATTGGATTATGTGGTAGCCAGAACCTAGTGGATCGCTTTCCGGGTTCAAAAAAGTAAGAACCCGCTGCTTTTGATAATCCTTCATTAAAAAGAACCACATCACAGGCGCAAACGCGCCAATGAGGCCGCCCACTACTGAAATAAGCCGCCAGCTCATACCTGCCAGGAATATGGCAAAGATACCTGAACTGGCGATGAGTAACGAGGTCCCTAAATCAGGCTGCTTTGCAATGAGAATGGTGGGCACGACCACCAAACCAAATCCAACGATAATGTGGGTCGTGCGTGGCGGCATAGTGAATTTACTGATATACCATGCAACCATCATAGGCACGGCAAGCTTCATCAGTTCAGAGGGCTGAAAACGGATAAAGCCCAGATCTAGCCAGCGCTGTGCGCCTTTGCCCATATCACCAAATAATAATACGGCAATTAGCATGAGCAGACCTGCACCATAGGCATAGGTAGAGAAAAACCTAAACACGCCCAAAGGGGCTTGGGCTAATCCGAACATAACGATAAAGCTAAACCCCAGCCTGATAAACTGGCGCTCCATTTGCTCCATATCCTGACCTGACGCCGAGTACAGAGTAAATAGCCCAACACAACTTAGCACGAGTAGCCCGACTAACAGCCAGCCATCGATATGAATGCGCTGAAGAAAACTTATTTTATTAGGGTTTATGGTGGTTCTCTTCACTAGTTCGTCCCTAATTCATTATCACTGTTTGCCGAGTCAGCTTCGGCAGTTTCAAAAACACGGTCTCTGAAATAGAAATCCATGATTTGACGGGCGACGGGGGCTGCGTTCTTACTACCACCGCCTACGTTTTCAAGGACCACGGTTACCGATATCTCTGGATCATTGAACGGTGCAAAGCCAACATACATGGCATTGTCTCGAAGACGCTCATCAATTTTAGTAGCGTCATATTTTTCATTCTGACCAACGGTAAATAACTGTGCTGTTCCTGTCTTACCCGCAGAGTCGTAAGGGGTATCTGCAAATGCATGACGCGCGCCGCCTTCTTCGCCACTCACAACATCGCGCATGGCGTTTAACACCACATCTAAATTGTTACGGTTCTTAATTTCTATAGGCCGCAGCGACTTAAGCGGGATAAGGTCGACAGAACTATCGGTGTTCATATAACCGCGAATGATTTGTGGAATATAGCGTTCCCCAGCATTGATCAGCGTGTTGACCGATGTATTTAACTGTACCGGCGTGGTGGTCCAATAGCTCTGTCCTATACCAACGGGGATGGTGTCACCAATATACCAAGGTTGATTAAAGCGAGCGCGTTTCCAGCCTCGGCTAGGCATGTTGGCATCTGACTCTTCGTAAAGATCGATACCCGTGAAATCTCCGAATCCGAATTCGTACATAGATTCACTGATTTTATCGATACCCAATTTATACGCTAGCTCGTAATAATAAGTATCGCACGACACTTCTATTGCTTTTGATACGTTAACTTTTCCATGTCCCCATCGACGCCAATCGCGCCACACGTGCGACACATTTGGCAATTGATAGCGACCTGTATCGTTAATGGTGTAGTCTTTGGTGATAATGCCTTCTTCTAGTCCAACAAAACCAAGGTGCGGTTTAATGGTAGAAGCGGGAGGGTATTGTCCTTGTGTCGCCCTGTTAATTAGCGGGCGGTCTGGCGAATTCAGTAGCGCAGAGTAATTCTTGCTGCTGATACCGTGCACGAATAAATTGGGGTCGTAACTAGGGTTAGAGTAAAGTGCCAGTACGCCACCTGTTTTAACATCGGTGACCACAACAGCGCCGCGCATGCCTTCTATTATTCGCTGAGCCTCTAACTGAAGCTCTAAATCTAAGTTAAGTACGATGTCTTTGCCTGGTGTTGGTGGCTCAACACTAAGTACACGAATAATTCGGCCTTGGTTGTTTACTTCGACCTGCTGATAACCCACTTTTCCATGAAGCAGCTCTTCGTGGTATTTTTCTATGCCTAGCTTACCGATATCGTGGGTTGCGGCATAATTATCTTCTTGGCCTGCTTCAACGAGTTTTTGTAAGTCTCGCTTGTTAATGCGTGCAACATAACCCAGTGCATGGGTAAGCGTTTCTTTATAAGGGTAATGACGAGCTAAACGCGCTTCAATTTGAACACCTGGAAACTTGTGTTTGCTGGCAGAGAACAGAGCAACTTCTTCTTCACTTAGCTGAGTGCGAAGCGCAACGGGTTTAAATCTCCGCGTTCCTTTTAGCGTAGATTGAAAGCGATCAATTTCATCGCTGGTGATGCTCATTAATTCGGTCAGATCTGCAAGGGTTTGTTCAATATCATCCACTTGCTCTGGAATAACTTCCAAACTGAAAACCGGACGGTTCTCGGCTAAAAGCACGCCGTTACGGTCATAAATGAGACCGCGGTTAGGCGCTACGGGCAGCACTTTAATTCGGTTACCGTTAGACCGGGTTTGATAATCTTCAAACTGGGTGACCTGCAAAGAATAGAGGTTGTTAAGTACAATGCCCAACATGGCCACAACAATAATAAAAGCAATGGTCGCTCGGCGCGCGAACAAGTTCGCTTCAGCGGAGTGGTCCCGTATTGCTTGACGTTTTCGTTGCATTGACTTCCTTTGCATTAATAAAGCGACCAATTACTCACGGTGATAAGGGTGATTTTGCGTCACCGACCACGCGCGGTATAAGCTTTCTGTAAGAATGATCCTAACAAGTGGATGGGGTAGGGTTAGGGCTGATAAGGACCACTTTTGTTCCGACGCAGCAATACATTCTGGTGCTAGCCCTTCTGGACCACCAATAAGCAGACTTACGTCGCGGCCGTCCATTTTCCAATTGTCGAGTTGTTTAGCAAGCGTGGGAGTGTCCCAGGGTTTACCCGTTACTTCTAACGTAACAATGCGATTTCCTTTGGGAATAGCGGCTAGCATTTGCTCGCCTTCTTTTTCCAAAATGCGCTTAATATCCGCGTTTTTGCCTCGCTTTCCGGCGGGTATTTCAGTAAAGGACACTGGCATGTCGCTAGGGAAACGACGAATAAACTCATCCACGCCTGTACTTACCCAGCTTGGCATTTTTGTTCCGACCGCGACGATTTGTATACGCACTTCTTTTACCCTTACCGCAGGAATTAGTATTTCACTTATACAATAAAGGCCATACGCATTTGAGTATGGCCTTTATTGACCGTGTTACTGCATGTTTATAGCAGGCGTTTACGCCACTACGACCACAGTTTCTCTAGCTGGTAGAAATCACGGGTTTCATCTTGCATAACGTGCAAAATAACATCACCAAAATCAACCAGAACCCATTCGCCGGTTTCCTTACCTTCCACGCTTCCAGGTGTGTGGCCCGCTTTCTTCGCTTCTACCATGACATTTTCTGCAATAGATGAAACGTGGCGCTTTGAGTTACCTGAACAAATGATCATGGTATCTGTAATACTTGATTTGCCGCGAACGTCTAGTTCAATAACATCACGGCCTTTCATATCGTCAATTTTGTCTTTAACAAACTGTTTGAGCTGTTGACTCTCCAAGAGTTTTCCTCACTTACTTAACTTTTATATAACTGATGTTCGTTTATGTAATCTAAAACGCTTTCTTCTAACCACAAGTTAGATAGGTCAGCATTTGAACTGTTTGGCGTACCCGATTTCTCGGACGTGGCAGCACTTGCTAGTACGTCACGAATTTCAGTAGATGAAACACTAAAAAGCGGTGTGTTGGTTAACACTACATGGCCTGCAGGCTTTGCGTGAATAACATTTTTATCGTTAGCCACATGACAATCTAACCAAGCTTGTATTGCGGGAGGAGGCGAAAATTTATCATCGTCTCTGCGCATAACCACTAAGTGACAATAATCGAGCAGGTGTTCCCACTCGTACCATTTGTTCAGATTATACAGTGAATCTGCGCCAATGAAAAAACAGATTGTGTCATCGCTTTTCTCTTTAAGTGCACGCAGTGTTTTAACTGTATAAGAGGGTGACGGAAGCGCCAGTTCAATTAACTCTGGAATAAGTCTGTCATTGTTTTGGGCGCAAAGTTCAATCATTTTTACCCGATGGCTTTCTGACACACCTACTGACTTATGCGGAGCTAATTTACAAGGCATGAGATGAACGTGGTTTACCCCAATTTCATCTGCCGCTTTTAGTGCCGCACCAATATGGCCTTTATGCGGCGGATTAAAAGTACCACCAAGAATGGCTTTCACCGTTGGGTTTGCTCGAGAAGCGCCGGAAAGACTCACTTAGAATTGCCCATTATGCCTGTAACAAAGGAATTTCGCGAAGGTCCATACCCATGAACATCATGCACAGGTGACACATTTCAACGTAAGGGCGGGCAATGACATTTTGTTTGAATGCATGATCTGACTGAGTCAACGCTTTTTGGATGTCTTCTAGCTGCGCGACGCTCAGACGATTCAATGCACTTTGATAAAAGCCTTGTCTATTACGCCAAATACCGAATTTTTGCCACTGAATGGGGGCACCGCTTTGCTGAGCTAGTTTTAGTTTCCATAACTGCTCCCACTCTCGAATCAGCGCCCAAATAATGATGTTAGGCTCCAGACCCTCGCTCTCTAATCGGTATAGCATTTTTATGCAGCGGGTACTGTCGCCGCTAAGCATAACGTCAACTAGTTGAAACACGTTAAAACGCGACTGGTCAACCATCGCCTTTTCAATTTGTTCGTCTGAAATAGACTGGTGTGGATAGAGTAGGGCGAGCTTATCAATTTCTTGCTTAGCAGCAAGCATGTTGCCTTCGCAGAAATCAGCAATCATCTTAGCACCCGACGCTGATACGGAGAGTTGGTGGGCATTTAACTGCTGGTTTAGCCATGCATTGAGCTGCTTGCCTTCCAACGGGTAACACAATACCGACGCGCCCAAATCATCAAGCACTTTAAACCATTTGCCGCGCTGCACGTCTTTGCCAATTTTGGGGCCGTGAACCAGCAACAAAATATCGGGGTTTAATGATGCCGCGACTTCTTGCAGCATTTTACTGCCTTCAGTGCCCGGTTTTCCCGTAGGTAGCTCTAGTTCAATAAACTGTTGGCTTGAGAAAAGCGACATGCTTTGCGTGGCTTCAATCAACTGATTCCAGTTAAAGCCCGTTTCAGCAACAAGTACTGTACGCTCTTCAAAGCCATTGGCTTTTGCTTTAGCGCGTATTTGCTCAATGACATCAAACTTCTGCTGGGGTTCATCTCCAAACACCAGATAGCACGGGCGAAGTGCCTTGGTGATATCTTGGCTAAATTGGTTTGGATAAATCTGCATGAAAAATTCTGATGTTTACTGACTAACGGAAGTTGATGCATTTGGTGCAGCGGCTGCCTGACTGGAAAGGCGTCTGATCATGATATCAGCGGCTTCATCGCGCATTTCACTTAGCATCAATTCAAGTTCGCGAGACTTTGCTAACACTTGGTCAGGGTCGTCTTGATAGTCACGTACTACTTCAAATTGCACCATTACCGCTTCCTTACCGGGAAACTGCACGCGGTAACGCACAACATATATCAGTTCATATTCAGCAACTTGACCCGAAGGGTAAACCGACAGCAGCTGACGTTCTAATTTTTCTGGAAGCAAATAGATGTTTATGTTTTGGTTAGAGCGCGATGTTTTATCTACGCTAACACTGGATAAACCGTAAACGTTTAAGCGTTTATCAAGCGCACGCGCCAACGGCGCGTGTGCTCGTGCACTTTCAATAGCAACGGTGTTTATGTCGTCGGGTAGGCTAGGGCTACTTCGTAAATGAAAGCCACAGCCAGTAACCAATACGGTTCCCAACACAGCGACTGCGAATTGTAAGTGCTTTTTCATCAGTACCTGACCTAGTTAGCTACAATGTTTACAAGCTTGCCAGGCACAACAATCACTTTACGAATGGTTTTACCTTCGATGAATTGCTGAACGTTAGGCTGTTCTTTCGCAGATGCTTCAATGCTCTCTTTGCTAGCATCAGCAGCAATTGTCATCTTAGCGCGCACCTTACCGTTAACCTGAACAATGATAAGCTTCTCGTCTTCAACCAATGCGGCTTTATCAGCCTGTGGCCATGACGCTAAATCGATATCTTCACTGTGACCCAACACTTTCCAAAGCTCGTGAGCGATGTGCGGCGTAATAGGGTTTAGAAGCAACAAGATAGATTCACAGGCTTCGCGCATAATTGCGATGTCCTGCGCGTTTTCTTGTGGTGCTTTTTGAAGGTGGTTTAACAATTCCATCACCGCTGCAACCGCAGTGTTAAAGGTTTGACGACGGCCTAGGTCATCAGACACCTTTTCAATGGTCTTATGTACTTCACGGCGAAGAGCCTGTTGGTCTTTCGACAGTGCCTTAACATCAATCGCTTCTGGCGCGCCTTTTTCAACGTGTTCGGTCACTAATTTCCAGATACGACGTAAGAAGCGGTTTGCTCCTTCAACACCAGAATCTACCCATTCAAGGGTTTGCTCCGGTGGCGCAGCAAACATGGTAAACAAACGCACTGTATCGGCACCGTATTGGTCAATAACTTCTTGCGGGTCGATACCGTTATTCTTCGACTTAGACATTTTTGTCATACCGCCGTGAATAACTTCTTCACCGTCAGCGGTTAGCCATGCTTTAACAATACGGCCTTTATCGTCTTTTTCAGTGCTTACTTCGGTAGGCGAGAACCAGGTTTTCTTACCCGACGCGTCTTCACGATAGTAAGAGTCGGCTAATACCATACCTTGACACAGCAAACGCTTAAACGGCTCATCAGAGTTTACCAAGCCTTCATCGCGTAATAATTTGTGGAAGAAACGCGAGTAAAGTAAGTGCAAGATAGCGTGCTCAATACCACCAATGTACTGATCTACTGGTAACCAATAGTTAGCTGATGTTGGATCAAGCATGGCGTCGTTGTTAGTAGCACAGGCATAGCGCGCGTAGTACCACGATGACTCCATAAAGGTGTCGAAGGTATCCGTTTCACGTAACGCGGCTTCGCCATTGTATGTGGTTTTTGCCCACTCAGGGTCAGCTTTAATTGGCGAGGTTACGCCATTCATTTCTACGTCTTCAGGCAAAACAACCGGTAGTTGGTCAGCAGGAACCGGAACAGATTCACCGTTTTCCAAATTTAGCATTGGAATAGGTGCGCCCCAGTAGCGCTGACGGCTTACGCCCCAGTCACGAAGACGGTAATTTACTTTGCGCTTTCCACAGCCTTTGCTTTCAAGTTCATCAGCAATACCATTAAATGCGGCATCGAACTCAAGACCGTCGAACTTAGCTGAATTGATCAAGCTACCTTTTTCAGTAAATGCAGAGGCGGTAAGGTCGCACTTATCTTCATCACCTGCGTTTGGCGCAATGACTTGTTGAATAGGTAGGTTGTATTTAGTCGCAAATTCCCAATCGCGCTGGTCGTGGCCAGGAACAGCCATTACCGCGCCTGAACCGTAGTCCATCAACACGAAGTTAGCGACCCAAATTGGAAGCCTTTCACCGGTTAGTGGGTGAACAACCTCAAAACCCGTGGCGAAACCTTTCTTCTCCATGGTTGCTAATTCAGCTTCAGCAACTTTGGTGTTTTTACATTCGTCGATAAAGGCCGCTAAATCTGGGTTCGATTTTGCTGCGAATTCGGCAAGAGGGTGCTGCGCAGCCACTGCGACGTAAGTAACGCCGTAGAAGGTATCTGGACGCGTGGTATATACCGTCAAATCGGCAATGTCGTTAACCGCTGACGCTAAATCGAAGGTAATTTCAACACCTTCAGAGCGGCCAATCCAGTTTGCCTGCATTGCGCGTACTTGGTCTGGCCATTCTTCAAGCTGTTCTAAGTCTTGTAAAAGTTCTTCGGCGTAGTCAGTAATTTTAATAAACCACTGAGGGATCTCTTTTTGCTCAACCAGCGCACCAGAGCGCCATCCGCGACCGTCGATTACCTGCTCGTTAGCCAAAACAGTTTGGTCTACAGGGTCCCAGTTGACAGTAGAGTTTTTCTTGTAAACAAGACCTTTTTCGTAAAGGCGTGTGAAGAACCACTGTTCCCAGCGATAGTAATCTGATTTACATGTGGTTACTTCGCGATCCCAGTCGTAACCGAAACCCAACGAGCGAAGTTGGTTTTTCATGTAATCAATATTTGAGTATGTCCATTTCGCAGGTGCAGTGTTGTTGTTAATTGCTGCGTTTTCAGCCGGAAGACCAAAAGCATCCCAACCCATAGGCTGCAATACATTTTTACCCTGCATGCGCTGGAAACGGCTGATCACGTCACCAATGGTGTAGTTGCGCACGTGGCCCATGTGAAGTCGGCCACTAGGGTATGGGAACATAGACAGGCAGTAGAACTTTTCTTTTTCTACGTCGTCATTTGCTTTAAACGATTGGTTTTCTTCCCAGTATTGCTGAACGCGTTGTTCAATGTCTTTCGGATTGTACTGATTATCGGCCATGAAACTTAGGCTTCCGCATTAAAAGTTAAAACGTTTATGGGGCGGCATAAGGCGAGTTTGTAGCAACGCCAACTAACCGCGCGTGGGATTCACCCACTTAACATACATATAGCCCAATAGAATAACCCAGCGCTAAGCCATGCCTCAATAGCTTAACACCGAACTTGGCAATATTTATTGTTGCTTGCTTGAAAAGTGAGCATTAATGACACAGTTTACGTCGATTGAACACCGGAACTCGCCCCATTTGCTCATCTTACTTTCTCTTGGCGCCATCTTATCTTGTCGATAAACAGGCCCCGGTGTCACATCTAATTATTGTCACTAAACGCGGTTAGCGCATTTAGTTGTTGCGCCTGCACTTTGTCTACTACTCGAACTAAATTGGCGGCGTCTTCGTTAGATGCTTTTTGGCCATTAAAATGAATATTGCCTGAGGCGTGGTAGGTAAGGGTGACTTTAGTTTTCGGTATGCGACCTTCTTGTGTGTTTGCATCCGATGAAGTGCTCGATGCTATTGTGCTGAATTCCCATGTCAGTGCACCTGACATACCCATCGCTTGAAGCGGGCCTAAGCCACCTGTCATCACCACTTTTTTGTTCGGTTCAACATAGCTTACCTGCATGTGTGCTGCACTCACCGTGTCTGTCGTTTCACAGAAACAGCCACCAGCCTGCTCATCTATGCGCAAAGCACCTTTCCACCATGTGTGTTCTTTCGGCCACCACATATCCACATGTTGAATAAAATGAGAGTACACGACTTCAACTGGCGCATAGCTTTCACTCTCATTGGTAATAGAAAACCCTGAGTTATCTGCATAGTTTACGTTAGCGATACTCATTGAAGAAAATGCCGTACCCAGAAAGGTAGCAAGGAAAGAGGAGGTGAGCAGAAGGGGTGAGCGAGAATTCAATTTTTTTGTCATTGTTATTACCCTGTTTTTGTTCATTGGTTATTGCGCGCGAAACCTGGTCTCGTCGCCAAAACGAATTTCGGTTTTGTGTTTTCTAAGGTAATTGAAAGCAGCTTGCGTTGCTACCTACTTTAAAGCCTTGCTGTTACAGGACTCTTCAGAGCTTTGTCTTGACCACATTGTCCTTACGGCTCTGACCTTGGCGCGCTTTTCTTAACGCTGTGATTTTAATGCTCCGATCCAAATTATGTGGCAGAAATAAATGCAGCAGTTAAATTGAAGTAAGTTCTTTCGTATTTAACTCCTTTTCGGCTTAATTAAACGCTACACCTTGTGCCTCAAGGTATCAGTTCTAATGAAGGCCGCAAAAAGCTCGTAGTGCTTGTCAATTCCTCTCTAAAATCATGAAGGTGGTTGTTTGTTGTGCAATTAGCGATGCAAAGCTGCCTTATTCAGGATAAGCGTTTGACACTAATGTTAATTAGGGTTTCACTTAAGTAAAGAAACAAAGATAGAACAGACATGTCTGTAGACAGTAAATTATATGCGTTAGATGTAGACGCGCTTTCACCTACCATAAATCGCCGAGCGATAAACAGTGCCTTAAAAGATGATGAAGCGCTAAATGCGACCTTCATTGGGCAAGAGCGTGCGCGTGAAGCACTTACGTTTGGGTTAGGTATTAACACCAAAGGCTATAATCTTTATGTGATGGGTGAGCCCGCTACGGGGCGCTTCACTCTAGTGAAGGATTACATTGAACGCCAAGTTGCCCAGCTACCGGCGCCTGATGATTGTTGTTATATCAACAATTTTGACGAAGAGCGCGAACCTGTTGCGCTAAAATTTCCTCCCGGTGGTGGAAAAGCATTCCACAAGGACATGGCTGCGCTTATTGACGATGTCTTAGACTCACTGCCCATTGCCTTTGATAACCCGGGATATCAGCGCCGTTGCGCGTCAATTTCCAGAGAGTTCGAGCAAAAGTACGATGCGGCTATCGATGCGGTAGAGCGTTACGCACAAGCGAATGATGTTGCGCTGTACGAAGAGGGTGGCTCTATTACGTTTTCACCTATCGTTAACGGCAAGCCAATAAGTGACACAGAGTTTGCGTCATTAACTGACGCACAACGGGAAGGGTTTTATACTCTTATTGACGAACTAGAAAATAGGTTAAGCGAAGGCCTGTTAAGCCTGCCTACGTGGAAACGCGAAAACTCTGAGCGTCTGCGTGAGCTTGACAAAAAGACCGCAGAGCAGGGGATTAAGCCGCTGCTAAAAGTGCTTGAGCACAAATACGCGTCTGAGCTAGGGGTAATGAAGTACCTCAAGCAGCTTAAAACTGCATTGGTCAACGCTATCTTAGTCATTCATAGTGAAGAGCAGAAAGAAGAGAAGAGTGATGACTTCGACAAGAAGATATTTTTAGAAGAGCAATTTCTTCCTAACGTTTTGGTGTCGAATAAACTCGATGACGCAGCCCCTGTTATTTATGAGCCGAACCCTACTTATCAAAATTTGTTTGGCAAAATAGAGTACACCAACATTCACGGCAGCGTGTTTACCAACTATCGCATGATTCAGCCCGGTGCGCTCCATCGTGCAAATGGCGGTTATTTGTTGTTGGATGTCGACCAACTTATTGAACAACCTTTCGTGTGGGATACCCTTAAGCTTGCCATCAAGTCGCAGCGCTTGCGCATGGACTTACCCCAGCAAGATGTGGGTATGGTGAACAACATTACGCTCAATCCACAGCCCATCGACTTAAATGTGAAAATCGTTCTGTTAGGCTCGCGTGATTTATACTACACGCTGCAAGATTACGATGACGAGTTTGATGAACTGTTTAGAGTGTTGGTGGATTTTGATTTGGAAATTCCCGTCACCAGACAGGCGCTTTTTGATTTCGTGGGCAAAGTACGTGCGCACCTTATCCAGTTAGGACTTAAAGGCATTACCGCTAACGCGATGTGCAGGCTAGTTGAGTACTCGTTAAGAATGGCTGAACACAAGGAAAAGCTATCTGCGCACTTTGCTGAAGTTATCGAGCTAGTTAACGAAGCCTATTATTTCTGTCAGAAATCTAATGCTGACACGCTAGAATTTGATCATTTAAAAACAGCATTAAGTGCCAAGAAGCGTCGCACCGGCCGCGTCAGTCAAACACTATTAAACGATATTAAAGAAGGGCACGTACTTATTGCCACTGAAGGAAAAGCGGTAGGCAAAGTAAATGGATTAACAGTATTGGATATTGGTGACACCGCATTTGGTACGCCTGCACGCATTACGTCTACTGTGTTTGCTGGGGCAAGCGGTGTTGTTGATATTGAGCGTGAGGTAGAGCTTGGACAGCCTATTCACTCAAAGGGCGTTATGTTGCTAAACGGCTACTTGGGCAACAAGTATGCCCAGCATTTCCCGTTAACCCTATCGGCAAATATAGCGCTAGAGCAGTCATACGGACATATTGATGGCGATAGTGCATCCCTTGGTGAACTGGTTGCGCTTATCTCTGCGTTGACTGAAATCCCTTGCTTACAAACCTTGGCTATCACGGGTTCCATAAACCAGTATGGTGAAGTGCAAGCGGTTGGCGGTGTGAACGAAAAGATAGAAGGCTTTTTCGACTTGTGTCAACACCGCGGCCTTACCGGTACGCAGGGCGTGATTATTCCTAAATCAAATGCGATTAATTTGGTATTAGACGCCACCGTTATCGACGCAGTGAAAAAAGGGCTGTTCCATATTTACACTGTAGAGACTGTTGATGATGCGCTATCTATTTTGATGGAACAGGAAGCGGGTAAAATAAGCAGCAAGGGTCGTTACCCCAAAAATTCAATCAACTACCATGCCGTAAACCGTCTATACAATATTGCGCTTATTGTTAATGGTGGCGATGGCGAATAGATAAAAACGAAGCGCGTACTTGCAGTGTCGAGACGCGCTTCTTGATTTTTGCATTAATCTTGGTTGATGCGCTAATAAAGATGCGCTTTTTCAGTAGAACGTGCACACAGCCATTCAATGCTAAACGCAAGTACCAGAGCGCGCTAATCGCGGGTGCTGATGACCAGAGTCTCTGAAATTTTATCTTGGATAGCTTGTCGGTTAGGATCCCAGTAAATTTGCACAAATCCCAACAAGCCAGTTGCTAAACCCGCACCATAACCGCCATAACGACCAAAGCTCTCCCATAGCGACAGTCCAGAACCATCGAGTTTGAGTACTTGTATATTTAGCAGTCGTTTACCTGGAGTTTTTCCGTTAAACCAAGCGGTAAACACGCTGTAATAAAGCGCGGCCCAACCAAAGCCTAAGCCAAGCTCAGTAATTAACCCTTTGAACCACGCGACAATGCTGTATGTGTTTGCTGAGGGCTCTGAAGTTGCGTCATCGAAATCTGCTAGGTCACTTTCAATACCTTCAGCTTCCTGTAGGCCATTTTCATGCACACCTTTATTTTGAGCTTGCTCATTTACTCCAATATCATCATTCGCACCATTTTTCTCACTTGGGCGATTAGGCGAGTCGATCACGTTGCTGACAGTTGCATCGTCACGAAAGTAATTAGCCTCATTGGCAGCATCTAACGTAAGCAACACTGTCCAAAAGAGCATGAACGCTCCACCTATTCGAAGAAATGAACGCGTAGTTTTTTTATGGCTTTGATTGGCTACGTTGCGGCTAGCTTTATAAAACGTCACTGTAGCAATAATCGCCAAAAACAGTGCATCCAGTGAGCTCAAAATGGCGACAAATAGTAGGTCAATACACTGAGCCAACCCTCGTTGAAAAGGTGTAGCCAGACGCTTGCCCAACAGCGAGCTAGCCACGCCAAACGCATAGGGCGTGACTATATCCTTTGTTTCAACGGTTTCTAATTTATCTGCAGTATTATTTTCGACATCACTACTAATAGGTGGCGTATCAATATGTTGATGAGGGTGAGACATTTGCCGTCCACTGTGCTTAACCTAATTCCATAACACTACTTTACACAGTAAGGCGTATTATTTTAACTCTTTTATCTGAAGGGTAAGCACCTCACAAATACGCATGCAAGATACATTGTAATCTCTTCAATAGTCGGAATATTTTTCTTTTTAGCAAATAGATAATTTAAGTGTGTTTCACTTAAGTTATTGATTTATATGCGCGGCATTGGGTTTGCATCAGAGATTATCGAATGGATAACAATGATGCCTTTAAGGAGGTTACGATGTTTAACTCAAAACGAACGATTACAGCAACACTGGTTTCATTCGCTATGATGGGCTCATCTGCAATGGCACAAGCTAACGTTGACGAGATGAAAACTGCGCAAATGCAAGCAGCTTCAGCGTCAGTGCAACCTGAGTCCAGAACATCTGAGTCTGGTGATACGTGGATTACGTTGACCGGTGAGGTGTCTGCTGTAGATTCAAAATTCTTCACGTTAGATTACGGCGACGGGAACATTTTTGTTGAGTTAAGAGACACCGACCTTGACAGTAATGCCTATGCAAAAATGAAAGGCGAAGAAGTCATGGTAACGGCGCGTCTTGATGATGGCATGTTTTCGAGCGAAAGGTTAGTTGCTCAGAGTGTGATTGTTGATGGTATGGATACTGTTTACTTAGCTGAGTCGGTTAATCAGGCTTCGGCAGACCTTTATTTAAGTACAGCAAGTAACATTGAGTTTGACGATGAAGAAATGGTGCTTGTAGGTACCGTTAAATCAATTGGCAAAGAAGCGTTACAAATTGACGTGGGCGATACCACCGTCACGGTAGAGCTTGATGAGTTAGAGGACGCACCTGTGGATGCGGATGGTTACCTAACGCTAATGAAAGGCGAGCGCGTACGCATCACTGGCGAACTAGAAGACGATTTCTTTAATCGTTTCACCGTAGAAGCTGATACGCTAATCAAAATGAAAAGTTAACTATTACTGATAGATAACGCTTTAAAAAAACCGCCGAAAGGCGGTTTTTTTGATTAAATTATTAATGTACTTATTCACTACTTTGGAGGCATGCGCAGCCCGCCATCTAAGCGGATTGTCTCACCATTTAGGTAGCTATTGTTCGCCATATGGATAACCAACTTAGCAAATTCTTCAGGTAGCCCAAGGCGCTTAGGAAACTGAACGTTAGCAGAAAGGGCGTCTTGCACCTTTTCTGGCATAGCAAGTAGCATTGGCGTGCCCATTACACCCGGCGCAATGGTGTTAACACGAATACCCAACGTGGCTAAGTCTCGAGCCATTGGAAGAGTTAGGCCGATAATACCACCTTTACTCGCAGCATAAGCGGTTTGCCCTATTTGACCTTCGTAGCCAGCAACTGAAGCAGTGTTTACGATAAGACCGCGTTCGCCTTCCTCGCTAATTGGCGATTGCTTTGCCATCGTCGCTGCAACTAAGCGAGAAACATTAAAGCTTCCTACTAAGTTAATATCGATAGTTTTCTGGAAGTCACCCAACGGCGCCGGATTGCCTTCTTTGTCGAGCAGTCGCTTAGCTGGTGCGATGCCTGCACAGTTAACCACTAAAGAAATGGCGCCAAACCTTTCGGTTGTCGCGTCTATAGCTGCTTGAACAGAAGTTTCATCGCGTACATCGACTTTGGTGAAAAGTGTGTTGTTTTTGCCTAATTCTTTTACGCGCTGTGCGCCAAGCTCTTCATTTAAGTCGAAAAGGCTGACGTTAGCACCTGCATCTCGAAGTGCGATAGCAGTGGCGTGACCAAGTCCGGAACAACCGCCAGTAACAATGGCAGTAAGATTATTTAGCGTCATAGATTTCCCTTAAACCCTAGTTTTTCACTATTATTAAAGTGATGTTAACGGGAAGTAAGAAGAAAAACTACGGTGCCGACGGGGATCGGCACCTTATATTCGGTTATTTTGCAGCTATTTTGGCAACTGAATTTTACAGTCTTCGCTTTGACGGTAGATAATTAGCGTGTGGCCGATTACCTGTAGCTTAACTGAGTTTGTTTCACGAACAATGGCATCCATGATTAGCGCTTTTTCTTCGCGATCGTCTGTTGGCACCTTAACTTTAATTAATTCGTGATGGCTAAGGGCGTTGTCAATTTCGGCAACCACACCTTCTGTCAGGCCGTTCCCACCTAGCTGCACAACAGGTTTTAAAGGGTGTGCAAGGCCTTTTAGGAATTGTTTCTGTTTATTTGAAAGTTTCATGAAGTAATATTTCTTACAATTAATCTGTTAGTTTATGCTTGAAATAACGTATTCTAACGCCATCTTCTCTACAATCCTAATGACATTGTATTGGAATGACAAAAAAGAAACACTCCGCCAGCAGTAAACGCTGGCTACAAGAACACGTTAACGACCATTATGTGCAAAAAGCAAATAAGGAAGGTTGGCGCTCGCGAGCTATCTATAAACTGGAAGAAATTCAGAAAAAAGATAAGCTTATTAAACCAGGAATGACACTTGTAGACCTTGGTGCTGCACCGGGGGGCTGGTCACAGCTAGCCGCACAGCTCGTTGGCGACAATGGTCAAGTTATCGCGTGCGATATTTTGCCCATGGACCCAATCGTGGGCGTAGACTTTTTACAAGGTGATTTCAGAGAGGACGCTGTTCTCGACGCACTATTGAACAGAATCGGTGGGAACACCGTAGATATTGTGTTGTCTGATATGGCACCGAACCTTGCAGGTAACGCGTCGGTTGACCAGTCTCGCTCCATGTATCTTTGCGAACTAGCGCTTGATATGTGTCACCAAGTGTTAAAACCGGGCGGTTCGTTTGTCATAAAGGTGTTCCAAGGTGAGGGGTTTGTTGAGTTCATGAACGCACTTAAACAATCTTTCACAACCATAAAGACGCGTAAGCCTGACTCGTCCAGATCACGTTCGCGAGAGGTGTATTTGGTGGCTTGTGGGTATAAAGTGTAGTACGCTTTGAGATAAGCGGTTTTCGTTGCGAGTTGTGTCGTTTATTCAATAAACAACTTGTTGAATATACAAGCAATTCGGGTTTATAGAGGTTAGTAGCATTGAGCGATATGGCAAAAAATTTAATCTTATGGTTAGTCATCGCCGTTGTTTTAATGTCGGTTTTCCAGAGCTTTTCACCGAGTGAATCGTCTCGTTCGCAAACTGACTACACAACGTTTTTGAGAGAAGCAGAACAGGGAAATATTCGAGAAGTTCGCATCAATAATAGTGGCGAAATTCGAGGTACTAAGCGTTCAGGCGAAACTTTCCAAACATTCGTACCTTACTTCGATGACAAGTTAGTATCTGACTTGGTTAAGAACGACGTAAGAGTGTACGGTGAACCACCAGAAGAGCAGTCTCTTCTGACGTCTATTTTCATCTCATGGTTCCCCATGTTACTGCTTATTGGTGTATGGATTTTCTTCATGCGTCAAATGCAGGGTGGCGGCGGCCGTGGCGCTATGTCATTCGGTAAAAGCAAAGCTCGCTTGCTTGGTGAAGACCAAATTAAGACAACATTTGCTGACGTAGCAGGCTGTGACGAAGCGAAAGAAGATGTATCTGAATTGGTAGACTTCCTGCGCGACCCGTCTAAGTTCCAAAAGCTTGGTGGTAAAATTCCGAAGGGCGTACTTATGGTAGGTCCTCCTGGTACAGGTAAAACGTTGCTTGCAAAAGCCATTGCCGGTGAAGCGAAAGTACCATTCTTTACGATCTCTGGTTCTGATTTCGTTGAAATGTTCGTGGGTGTAGGTGCATCTCGTGTACGTGACATGTTTGAGCAAGCGAAAAAAGCGGCGCCTTGTATCATCTTCATCGATGAAATCGATGCGGTAGGCCGTCAACGTGGTGCTGGTCTAGGTGGTGGTCACGACGAACGTGAGCAAACCCTTAACCAGATGCTTGTTGAAATGGACGGCTTTGAAGGTCATGAAGGTATTATCGTTATTGCGGCAACTAACCGTCCTGACGTACTAGACCCTGCGCTTCTTCGTCCTGGTCGTTTTGACCGTCAAGTAGTGGTTGGTCTTCCTGACATCCGCGGCCGTGAACAAATTCTTAAGGTTCATATTCGCAAAGTGCCAGTGGCTGATAACGTAGAGCCGTCAGTTATTGCTCGCGGTACACCTGGTTTCTCAGGTGCTGACCTTGCTAACCTAGTAAACGAAGCTGCATTGTTTGCTGCTCGCGGCAACAAGCGCCTTGTTTCTATGGAAGAGTTTGAGAAAGCGAAAGACAAAATCATGATGGGCTCTGAGCGTAAGTCTATGGTGATGTCTGAGCCTGAAAAAGAAATGACAGCGTATCACGAAGCGGGTCACGCTATCGTAGGTCGCTTAGTGCCAGAGCACGATCCGGTATACAAAGTGTCAATCATTCCACGCGGTCGAGCGCTGGGTGTGACCATGTACTTACCAGAGCAAGACCGAGTGAGCCACTCTAAACAGCACTTAGAAAGTATGATTTCTAGCTTGTTTGGTGGGCGTATTGCTGAAGCCATTATTTATGGTGACGACAAAGTAACCACGGGTGCATCTAACGACATCGAACGCGCAACTGAAATTGCACGTAAGATGGTTACCCAATGGGGCTTGTCGAGCAAAATGGGCCCAATGCTTTACGCTGAAGACGAAGGTGAAGTGTTCCTAGGCAAGTCTATGTCTAAGGCAACAAACATGTCTGATGACACAGCACGTGCCATTGATGCGGAAATTAAGTCACTGATTGACCGCAACTACGAGCGCGCTCAAAAGATCCTTGAAGACAACATCGATATTTTACATTCAATGAAAGACGCACTGATGAAGTACGAAACCATTGATGCTAAGCAAATTGATGATCTGATGAACCGTACTGACGTTCGTCCTCCTGCTGACTGGGATGACAGCAAGCCATCGGGTGGCGACAAGCCAAGTGGTGGTGCACCGGTTCGCGAAGGTGAAATCAAAAATGACGGTGTAGACAAACCGTCGGTAGGTAAGCCGGGCGATATTCCAAGCTAACCTTCTACATCCATTGAAAAACGCCAGGTTAACTGGCGTTTTTTGTTAGAGCTGATTGATTTTAACCTGGGAATTTGACTTACAGTTTATGTCACTGTGTTAGCTGAGTTATTTATTTCGTTACGCTTTTCATTGTTCTTTGCAAAGAACAATGAAAAAACACGGCGAAGAACAAACCAAAGAATTCAGCAAGCAACAAGGCAAAGAGCATGCATTTTTAAGTAGGTTTCATTGCTAACACAGCGGGTCAAAATCAGTTTGCTTTATAGCTTCATTTCTCAACATATTTTCTGTCTAAGAAATACGGTAATTTTAAAACAAAGGTAATGCAGGTAATTCATGCAGTTTGGTAAGTACTTCATAGATCTGTCACAGCCTCAGGTAATGGGCATTTTAAATGTTACTCCTGATTCATTTTCTGACGGCGGCAAGCACACAAATGTATCTCAAGCCCTTGACCATGCGCTTCGCATGATTGATGAAGGGGCAACTTTTATTGATATAGGTGGTGAATCGACAAGGCCAGGCGCGCCCGACGTATCGCTGCAGGAAGAGCTTGACCGCACAATACCCGTTATTGAAGCCGTAGCTAAAAATACCGCATGTGTTATTTCTATTGATACCAGCAAGGCTGACGTTATGCGGGAAGCGGTGAAAGCTGGCGCGGGGCTAATCAACGATGTACGCGCGTTACAAGAGCCTGGTGCATTGCAAGTAGCAGCTGAAGCACAAGTACCTGTTTGTTTAATGCATATGCAGGGGCAACCCAGAACCATGCAGCAAAGCCCTGAGTATGATGATGTAGTGAATGATGTGGGGCAGTTTCTACTCGCGCGTACCAAAGTGTGTGAAGAAGCGGGCATTGCTAAAGATAAGATTTTGTTCGACCCAGGCTACGGTTTCGGAAAGTCACTGGAACACAATTATACGCTGGTGAAACACTTGCCATCGCTTATGAAGCTGGGTTACCCAGTGTTAGTAGGCATGTCTCGCAAGTCGATGATTGGCAATTTGCTAAATAGAAAAGTGGATGAGCGCTTGGCGGGAAGCATAAGCCTCGCTACAATTGTCGCCCAAATGGGCGCACAGATAATTCGCGTTCACGACGTGAAAGAAACAGCTGATGCTGTCAATATCGTGAAAATGCTGAATTCAGTAAAATAAGGAATAATAATGACGCAGCGCAAATATTTCGGCACCGACGGTATCCGCGGAAAGGTAGGCGAGAGCAATATCAACCCAGAGTTTGTTACAAAACTCGGGTGGGCAGCAGGTAAGGTCCTTGCCGGACGAGGGACGAACAAAGTACTTATTGGTAAAGACACGCGTATTTCTGGCTACATGCTAGAGTCGTCTTTAGAGGCGGGTTTATCAGCTGCTGGTATCAATATCGGCTTGCTAGGCCCCATGCCAACGCCAGCCATTGCTTATCTCACCAAAACATTTCGCTCAGAAGCAGGGATAGTGATTAGTGCGTCACATAATCCGTTTTATGACAACGGCATTAAATTTTTCTCAGCGCAAGGCTTTAAGCTTGATGATGATATCGAGTTAGCGATTGAAGATATGCTTGAGCGTCCAATGACATGTGTGGCATCTGATAAGCTGGGTAAGGCTACGCGTATAAACGACGCTGCGGGTCGTTATATTGAATTTTGTAAGGGGACATTCCCTTCAGAATTATCGCTGACAGATCTTAAAATTGTTGTGGACTGCGCACATGGCGCAACGTACCACATTGCCCCCAATGTATTGAGAGAGTTAGGTGCTACGGTTATCGAACTTGGTACAGCGCCCAATGGTTTAAACATTAACGACGGTGTGGGCGCAACCTCAATGGATGCGATTGTTGAAAAGGTTAAGGAGACCGGTGCTGATCTTGGCTTTGCCCTAGACGGCGATGGTGATCGCATTATGATGGTAGACCACCTTGGTAATGTGCTTGATGGTGACCAGATTGTTTACATCATTGCCCGCGACGCGCTTAAGAACGGCAAAATGCAGGGTGGTGTCGTTGGCACGTTGATGAGCAATTTAGGCCTTGAAAATGCGTTGTCAAAGCTTGGTGTTCCTTTCGCAAGAAGTAATGTTGGCGACCGTTATGTGATGGAGCTGCTACAGCAGAAAGGCTGGTCTATTGGCGGTGAAAACTCGGGTCATGTGCTCAATCTTAATATGAGCTCTACGGGTGACGGTATTGTAGCTGGGCTTCAAGTGCTTGCTGCAATGCTTCGTTCGCACATGGACTTACACGACTTAGCAAGTGGGTTTGAAATGTACCCGCAAACGCTAGTTAACGTGAGGTACGCTAACCAAGAAGTGGATTATTTAGCACACAGCAATGTACAAAATGCTAAGAAAGAGGCTGAGTCTGCGTTAGGTAAAACGGGCAGGGTACTTCTACGTAAAAGTGGTACTGAGCCGTTAATTCGTGTGATGGTTGAGTCGAATGACGAAAGCCAATCTCACAAATGGGCAGAGCATATTGCTGAAACTGTTCGTAATCTCGCCAATTAGTTGGCGTAGCAGGAAATTTTGCTTTTTGTGCTTGTATCTTCTCAATTAAATAGTTAATATCACGCCCGCTTTGAAGACAGGGCTAAGGTCTGCGTTGTGAGTAAAAATCTTAGAAAGCCATTCGTGGCTGGCAACTGGAAAATGAACGGAAATTTGGCATTAGTTGCTGAATTTAATCAAAAACTGGCGAATGTAAAAGCTGATTCGGAAATCGTAATTTGCGCTCCTTCACTTCTTTTACACGCATTTGAAACCCATTCGTTTGCCATTGGTGCTCAAAACGTAAGTCATCTAAATAACGGCGCTCACACTGGTGAGTTGTCAGTTGAAATGCTTAAAGAAGCAGGTTGCGGTTACGCAATTGTTGGGCATTCAGAAAGACGAGAAGACCAAGGCGAGTCAAGCGAACTTGTTGCATTAAAGGCAAAGCAATGTGTTTCTTCAGGTGTCGTACCCATCATTTGTGTAGGTGAGCCACTTGAAGTGAGAGAAGCAGGTGATGTTGAATCGTTTGTTGGCGAGCAACTAGATGCACTAGTTAGCGCCATGTCGGTAGATGAACTCAGCAAAACTGTTATTGCATACGAGCCGATTTGGGCAATTGGTACTGGTAAAACAGCCAGCCCTGAGCAAGCACAAGAAGTACACGAATTTATTCGCGGCTACTTTAATAAAGTAGACGCACAATTGGCTCAAGGCCTTCGTATTTTGTACGGTGGTAGTGTTAAGCCAGATAATGCTGAAACCCTATTTGCACAGAAAGATGTAGATGGCGGTTTAATTGGCGGAGCCAGTTTAAAAGCTGAAGATTTTATTTCAATTTGCCAAGCGGCAAACTGACGAGGTATTTATGATTTACGAAGTGCTATTAGTAGCATACCTAATTGTAGCGCTATTACTTATTGGATTTGTATTGATCCAACAAGGTAAAGGTGCAGATATGGGCGCTTCATTTGGCTCAGGCGGTTCAAACACTGTTTTCGGTTCATCAGGTTCAGGTAACTTCATGACTCGTACAACCGCTATATTAGCAGGCTTGTTCTTCTTAATTAGCCTTTCTTTGGGTGCAATGACTGCAAACCGTGAAAGCGCAGAAGATGAGTGGAACAACCTAGAAGTTCCAGCGGCAGTAGAAGAGCCAGTAGAGCTACCAGCTGATCAAGACGTACCAGTTATTGAAGATGCAGCTCAAAGTGACGTTCCTGTTGTTGAAAGCGATGTAACAGACGTACCAAAGTCTGACGACGCTGAAGGTTCAAACTAAAAAGTTTTCGCGGAAGTGGTGGAATTGGTAGACACGCCATCTTGAGGGGGTGGTGAGCATAGCTCGTGCGGGTTCAAGTCCCGCTTTCCGCACCAAATAAATGTAAAGGCCAGCGCAATGCTGGCCTTTTCTGTTTTTACACTGTGTAATTCTTGTTAAGGTGACCCTGTACGCTCACTTTTAACTGGCCTTGTTAATTGTAACAAAGCGTTAAAATCTAAAATTTACAGGATGTTATGTCTGTTCCTATTTTTATTATTCGGCTATGCTTTTCAATACTTAGTCACACTGTCTGCGACATAAACAAAACAATTTTTACGAGGCACTATAGTGCAAAAAACACTTAGTCAGAGTTTGTTCCAAACCCTATTCATAGGGATTGTGATAGCATCACTTCTGATAATTGGAGCAGTGTGGCGCTCAGCCAATACTCTCGTTGTTCAAAACATTGACCACAATATTGTTTTAGCAGAGAAAGTATTCGATAAAGTGGTTGCGGATCGTCAAGCTGTCATACGCAACGTTTCAAAAGTACTGTCTCGCTCATTTGATTTCAGGCGTGCGGTTGGCACAGAGAATATACCCTCTATTGAAGCGGCGTTTACCAGTTACGCGCAGCGACTAAACACAGATATCATCGCTCTGGTAAGTCTAGACCATCAAGTAGTTGTAACGCGTACAGACCTATTCGAAGTCGGTCAAAATGTGGAAAGTAGCCTAGCATTGGTTGCTAAAGGGAAAGACAGCGGTTTCTTCGTAGTCGATAACAAATTAGTACAGTTAAATCTAATTCGCGTAGAAATACCTACGCTTAGATATTACATGCTAATAGGCGTTGAGTTTGATAGCAGATTATTAGAAGAGCTAAAAGCGCTCGTAGACGCTGAAATTATTATCTCAAGAACTGATACCAATGACGTTCTTACGACTACCTTAAAAGAAAATGATGCGCAACGGATCCTCGCGTCAGAACACGACCCCTCGTGGATAGATGTAACGTTTAATGACGAGCTTACTTACTTTGCCCGTGAGGTGAATATTGCCTCTGATGGCAATTTGCCGGTTAAGATAACTCTAGCTGTAGATACAACGTCTTCATTTAGTGCTTTTACACGTATTCAATTGACGATTCTGGCATTTTGCTTAGTCGCAATATTCATTGCTCTGGGTCTTTCTCTGCTGCTTGCCAGGAACGTGAGTCGACCAGTGTCTACCTTGGTAAAAGCAGTGAATAAGGTCGCGTCAGGAAGCTATGGCGCAACCCTTGACGCACCGTCGAACCTCAAAGAGATTACCGAACTTGCCAACGCAGTCGACAGCATGCAAGCAAGTATTAAAAGCCGTGAAAATCATATTCGTTATCAAGCAGAACACGACGTGCTTACCGGGCTTTTCAATCGGAACTATGTTGAAGGCTTCTTCGAGTCACAACTGCAAGAAGAAAGAGAGTTACAGGTTGTTGCCATTACCGTAATCGGATTTCGAACCATTAACGACCTCTACGGTTACTCTAACGGCGATAATACACTGAAAGCATTGGCCGAGAGGCTTCAGCGTTGGCCTGGTACATCCGCAAGATTAGCTGGCGGTGAGATTTTATATATTACGCAAGATTCACTTAATGATGACCAGCTCGAAACGCTCAAGCACATATTGGAGCAACCAGTGGAAAGTAACCTGATTGCAATTCCAGTAAAAGTCGCCATGGCGGTTATCCAGTGCCCGCAAGATGCAACAACATCAGAAGAATTATTCAGAAAAATGAATATTGTTACTGATGAAGCGATACATAGCGACAGCTGGTGCGTTCGCTATAGGACAGAACTAGAAGATAAATACAATCGCAGACTATCAATTACCACTGAACTAAAACGTGCACTGGCTAGCCAGCAAAACGAACTGTCCATGGTTTACCAGCCAAAAATAGATCTGCAGACAATGAAAGTATGCAGCATGGAAGCGCTTATTCGCTGGAATAATAGTGTTCTGGGCTTCGTTCCACCTGATGAGTTTATTACCATCGCTGAGCAAGCAGGGTTAATTGAGCAAGTTACAACTTGGGTAATGAAGCAAACCATTTCAGACTTAGCTTATTTTAGAGGCATGGGGTATGGGTTCACCGTTGCGATGAACTTATCTACTCAGGATATTCAAAATAAGGTACTTCTAGGGAAGCTGGTGTCGCTTTTAACTCAGGAAGGTCTGTCACCTGAAGCTCTGGAACTTGAAATAACAGAAAGCGATTTAGTTGCTGACGCCTCGCTTGCTATAGAGAACCTTAATGAACTAACGGCGCGGGGCTTTCATTTCGCCATCGACGACTTTGGTACAGGCTATTCGTCGTTAGCCTATTTAAAGAACTTGCCCGTAAAAACGATTAAAATTGATAAGAGTTTTATTCTGTCGCTCGCGAGTGATGAAAACGACCAGCAAATTGTTCATACCGTGCTGAGTTTGGCGAATGTGTTTAATTTAAAGGTTGTGGCTGAAGGTGTTGAAGACGTAGCGTCGCTTGAAATCTTAAAGGACTGGGGCTGTGATATCGTTCAAGGTTATTACATTAGTCGCCCACTTAGCCGTTCAGACCTTGAAGACTGGCTTCAAAATACGCCTTTCGGTGAATAGCTATTTTTTCAAATTAAATTTATTGTTTTACAGTAATCACCATGCCTTTGCCGCAGTATTTGGCGACATGGCATCGTAAATGCAAAACAAATAATGAAGCGTGTAAAACGCTCTGCGGGCCTGATTTCTTCGCCAAAGTGTGAGTATTTTGCCCACTGAGTTGTGAAATTACTTCAAAAACAAGGAATTTATTATGGACATCATTCGTATACTTTTATCGATTTTACTTCCACCGCTGGGCGTATTTTTACAAGTGGGTATCGGTGCTCACTTTTGGATTAATATCCTTTTAACTATTCTTGGCTATTTCCCAGGTGTTATTCACGCTGTTTACATCATCGCTAAAAAGTAGGTGGTGAAAAACGCTGTATTGGCGGCTATGCAATAAATTGCATAGTCGTCGCGAGTACAGCAACCAAATATGAAATAAACAAAAGCCAGCTTTAATAGCTGGCTTTTTACGTGATGACTGTTTGTCGAATAGGACGATTTCGGCAACGTGACATATCCCATGTTAGGCGGTGAGCTTTTCGTCGTCTAACTCTTGCTTCATCTCTTTTTGATATTCATCTGCAAGTTTTGTTTTTTGGCGGTCATTAAGTACATTGCCTGCAACTTGGAAGAATTCCTGTTCTTCGTCGGCAAGGTGATGTTCCACCTTTTCCTGAAGTGTTTTCAAATGACGCAACCAAGCTGGTGAACTCATATCCGTATCATCGAGCTTTGCGAGTAGCTCATCAATTTCGTGATGCTCTGCAATGCCGTGACGTGTTAAATCTACAGTGGCATCTTTCTCCAGAAGATGAGAATAGAAATGGCGTTCTTCAGCGATGGCATGACTTTCAAGCTGTGTCTTAAGCTCTTGAAAATATTCACGGCGCGCAGCAGTGTTTCCGCTTGTTTCAGCTAGTATTTTAAGCAGTAAACGTTGCTTTTCATGGTCTTGACGCAAAGCTTCAAAAATTTTCATGGGTAGTTCCTTATAAATACCTAAAAAATGAATCACACCTGTGGTAATGCTATTTTTATTCCATGAATGGAATATCTGTTACGCGCTGATTTTTATAAGAAATTTCAAATGAAGTGACACAGAGTCATTGAATTGGGAAAGGGGACAACGCAAATTTTACAAGTCAGTTTCCGATAAATTCACGGCAGTAAGTCCGTGAATTTACCGAAAGAGGGAGATGGGATATGCGCTACACGCCTTGTGCGACCATGGCGTCAGCGAGTCTACGAAATGCTGCTACATTGGCGCCTTTCATATAATCAACGTAGCTGCTTCCAGCATCGCCTTCAGATTTACCCTCATCAACACAGCGCTGATGAATGCTTTCCATAATTGAATAGAGCTGTTCATCGAGTGCGCTTGCGTTACGTTGATTGAACATGGCGTTCTGGCTCATTTCTAAGCCCGATAGCGCAACGCCGCCAGCGTTTGATGCTTTGCCTGGTACGTATGCAATTTGGGCGTCTAAAAACAAAGCCTGCGCTTCATTTGTGCACGGCATATTCGCACCTTCTAGTACCATTTGGCAGCCGTTATCTAGCAGTGATTTTGCATCTTCTTCAAGTAGTTCGTTTTGCGTAGCGCAAGGCAGTGCTATGTCGCATTTTAAATGCCAAGGCTTTTTATCAGCTATCCACTTGCCCATGTTTTCATCTGCCATGTCAGCAAGGATATTGTTGCGGTTTGCATGGTTGTCGATTGCCCATTTAAACGCGGTATCAGTTAACCCATTCTCATTATGTAAAAGCCCTCGGCTATTAGACAGCGAAATAACTTTTCCGCCTTTCTCTACCGCTTTAAGTGCAGCATGCAACGCTACGTTTCCGGCTCCAGACACTGCAATGGTTTTGCCTTCAATTGGAGTACCTTGATGTCGACATACCGCTTCTAAAAAGTAAATTAAGCCAAAGCCTGTAGCTTCAGTACGTACATAGCTACCACCAAATTCTAAGCCTTTACCAGTTAATACGCCTTCGAACTTATTGTTTAGCCTGCGATATTCGCCATAAAGGTACCCTATTTCTCTCGCGCCGACGTTTATGTCACCTGCAGGTACATCGGTGTTCGCGCCAATATGTCGCTGTAATTCACGCATGAAGGCTTGGCAAAACAACATAATGTCGCGATCAGTACGCCCTTTGGGGTTAAAGTCTGACCCGCCTTTACCTCCACCCATGGGTAAGCCGGTCAGGGCATTTTTGAAACACTGTTCGAAAGCAAGAAACTTAAGCACCGATAAGTTGACGGTAGGATGAAAGCGCAAGCCACCTTTGTAAGGACCCATGGCTGAATTGTGCTGTACACGCCAACCTTGATTGACTTCAATATTGCCATCACTGTTCATCCACGACACGGTAAAATAAATAATGCGTTCAGGCATGCAAATGCGTCTTATAATATCGAACGCTTTGTAGTCTTTGTTTGCATTGTGAATAGGAACAATATCTTCTAATACTTCGTGTACCGCTTGTAGATATTCCGTTTCGTTAGCAAACTTCTCATTAAGAAAGGTATAGATTTCTTCAAAGTTACTTTTCTGAGTCATGTACTGCTTAATCCTTTTCTTCAAAATTGGTGAGAACGTTAAGGCTTCGAGGGCATGTTTTTATCTCAAGCTTTTCGCCTTCGTAGATCTCGCCGTCGACAGCATACGCCGTGGGCTTATCAAATGTTAACGTTATGCTTGATGCGCGTTCGTGCCGTATTGATTCAGATTGCTTCTTTGCTTCAGCTGGACTTAGCACTAGCTCTGCTAACGATGCGAATTGTTTATCAGAGCTGGGCTGAGGTAATAGCCAGGTCAAATCAAGCTTCCCATCGGTGATGTCAGGCGGCTCTGCGCCCTGAGCAAGTGCTGTGGTCATTGGGGCTGCGTTTGCAATAACAAAGCTCGGCGTTTCTAAGGTTTCAGCTGGCTGGTTGTCTTTTGCTACTTTAAACGTCATGTTTTCATTATTTGAAATCGCGTTCCATAGCCCTTTTAGGTAGGCAAACTGGCCGCCTACATTCTTTTCGTCGCGATCAGCGGCCGAAATCATTTTTTCCTCGAAGCCAACTGCTGCTACCAAAAGCATAACGTGGTCGTTACAGGTCGCGGTATCTATGGCTAAGGTGTTGCCCTCTATAATGATGTCGCATGCTGTACTAATAGGCATGACTTTACTAATGTAGCCATGCAACACTTGGCTCAGTGCGTTTGCTGTACCAAAAGGGATAATCCCCATGGTAACGTCGGTGTTGACCAAAGCCGAGGCGACTTCAGTTAACGTTCCATCGCCGCCGCATGCGACAATAATGTGGGCGCCGTCTTGTTTTGCCTTTTCTGCTAGTGCCTTACCATCTACTTCAGGTGTGGTTTCTTTCACGGTCACTTTGAATTTTTCATTTAATCGAGAAAGAACGTCATCTCGGTATTGCTCCCATTTACCGCCCCCGGCAACTGGGTTAACGATAAGGGTTAGATTCTTTTGTAGTGAAAGTAAGCCACCATCTCTAATCTGCTGCAGCGATGCTAATTGACGTTTGTTGAGCCTTGCTGTTTGGCGTATCTGGTTAATTTCATGTAATGCATCATCTACACTCAACGTAGGGTTTTTGGCCAGCAAATAGGCTGCAACCACCAGAACAGAGCGACCTCGTCCAAGCGCACAATGCACAACAACATTTTTCTTTTCAGAAATTTGCTGATTTAACCAATTTATTGCTAAAACAAGCTGTTCAGGAGTGGGGCTGGTATGGTCGAGTACCGGTACGTTTAAATAGCGGTAATCTTCTTGATATGCCGTCCAATCCAGTCCATCAAATTCAGCGGTTACGTCAAGAATGGCATCAATGTTGTTTTCGTTTAAAAGGCTAACGTGTTTTCCCGACATGCGGCACGCAAGGAATAAGTGCGGCTCAATTTTTTGTAGGGGGGGGACTTTATCCGTTCTGCGTGCGAATTCATTGTAAAGCCAAGAGCCCAGTAAAAAAGGTACAAAAATCCAGCGTATGTAGAATGGTATTGAGCCATCCTCACGTTTGCGAAACAGGCTTGGATAGTTGAGCAAATAGGCGCTGCTTACGGCAATAAGGGAAAATGCAATCCAACCAAATACCACTTTTAATAATATCACTGGCACGGTCAACGTTAGTGCTAACGCCACTAATGCACCAAGTACGTAATACTTCACCATTTTCACGATTAATACATCCTTTGTAATTGGAAAGAGCAAACAGTCTATGCATCTATACTTACACTAGAGCGTTTTCGTTTACTTTTGTCGCAATAGGGTTGAACTATCACTTACCGGTAAACGTATGCTTTGATATTGAAAATATGAGCGTTTCAAATGAAGAATAGTGCGGTACTAAAGGTTGCGAACTTTGTATGGTTCCAAGGAATTTGGTGGCTGGTCATCTTGTTCCAGAACAAAGCAGTAATTCCAGTGTTAGGGTTGATCCTTCTATGGATAACCATTTCGCCCAAGCGAGAGGAAGATATAAAGCTAATGGGCACGGTATTTTTACTGGGCACGGTGGTTGATGCACTTTTAACCCAAAGCGGGCTGTTCATTTTTAACGAGAAAGAAACGCTAGTCAGCTTCTGGCCAATTCCAATTTGGCTAAGTCTTCTATGGGCAGCCTTTGCAGGTACGGTCTATCACAGTTTAACCGCCTTTAATGGTCGAATGGCCGTTGCGGCGCTTGCTGGAGCTATCTTCGCGCCGCTCAGTTATATCGCCGGCGCCAAATTCGGTGCGGTTGAATTGGGCGCAAGCGTTATGCTTTCTTATATTTTTATCGCTCTAGTGTGGAGTGTAATCTTCCCGCTGTGTTTTTATTTATCCAATCGTTTTGAGGCAAAACAAGCCCAAGCGTAAATGCAAGGAGTGTATTGGCAATGACGAAAAACGTATTAGTTACAGGTGGAAACAGAGGTATAGGTCTAGAAATAGTAAAAGGAATGCTGTCTAAAGGCTATAAAGTGCTAATGGGGTGTCGAGACGAAGAGGCCGGCCTTGAAGCCAAGAAAGATATTGTGGGAGGGGATTTGCATATTATTGAGATGCCTCTTGATAACGAAACAGCCATCGTCGATGCGTTTGTTCGAGCTGAGGCCGTGTATGGCCCTATTGATATCCTCATAAACAATGCAGGTATCTTAGACGACACGCCATGGAAAGATGTAAATTCTGAGACGTTGGCTAAATCGATGCAAATTAATGTGAACGCCCCGCTTACACTTATCCAGCAAACGTTACCGCAAATGATTGAGCGAGGTTTTGGACGTATTATCAATGTAAGCTCTAGTTACGGTAGCTTCGCCGAGGGGCTGAAAGGGCCAATGTGCTATGCGATAACAAAGGCTGCTATTAATGCGCTTACGGTTAAGATGGCAGCGGTAGTTGATGAAGCTGCTGACGGTAAGTCTCTTGATGTAACCGTTAATAGCATGACCCCGGGTTGGGTGCATACCAGAATGGGTGGAAGTGATGCGCCCAAAACGCCCGAGGAGGGAGCAGATACGGCTATTTGGTTAGCAACCATGGAAGAGGGCGGCCCCCATGGCCAATTCTTAAAAGATAGAGAGCCTATAGAGTGGTAGCCTTAATTAACTAGCCTAATTCATATAGTTTGAAGGCTACCATTTTCACGATGCTTTTTAATCAGCATCTTCTAAAGTGAGAATCGCTCTCGTAGAAAGCGGGCGATTCCATCTTCATCGTGATGCCCAATGACGGAAGTGGCGGCGTCTTTGATATAAGGTTTAGCGTTAGAAGGTGCATAAGCCTCGTCTGCTAGCTTAAACATACTTAAATCATTATCACTGTCGCCAAACACAATAACGTTGCTTGCATTCAACTGTTGGCGCAAAAGCTCTACCGCACTACCTTTATTCGCAAGATTGTGGTGTACATCCATCCAACGGTACTCATCCCCTTCGATAGCTGGCCCAGAGTACGCTATCAGTCCTCCGTGCATGTTAAGCTGCTTATACATGTCATAGACTAGCGGTGCATCTCCGATCATACTAATGTTTGTAATATGTGCATTAGCAGGTAGCGACTCAATAGACGCTAGTCGCGCTTTAGTGCGCGAAAAATACTTTTCAATTAAATCGTGTTCCACCTGATGCTTAGGCGACGAATGGTAAATCACGTGCTCGTGATCTGGACTATCCATATTCACTGTGTTAATGAAAGGCGTGATATTGTTGTTTACGGCGTGCTCGATAATAAGATTTACTTCACTGGGCGCGAGCAAATTTTCGAGTGTTAGCGCGTTTCCGGCAGGATCCCAAATTGCCACCCCATTATTATAAATGTGAGGGAGTACAAAAGACTGACCTTGTAGCACAAATTGCGCTGAATGCATGGTACGACCCGTCGCTACGGTGAATGCAATGTCTCTCTCACCAAGCAAGCCCAACGTCTCTTTAGTAAACGAGGAGATTTCAGAAGACTTATTTAATAAAGTGCCATCTAAATCAAAAAATAGTAAATCCATACAATTGGTGCCTAATCTCTCTTTCAGAATAACGCCGACCAAACGACGAAGGGCAATAAACGTGGAGTGCGTTATATTGCCCTTCGAAAATATTGGAACAGCTAGATTGATAACTCCGCTATGATTACTGTATCACATTCTGCTTTGAAGCAGCGTTCCATATTATGTCGCTAGTCTTGCTACCGAATAGATTCGACCACTTTGTCGGTGTGCTGCTTCAGTAATTGCGAGACTTTAGAAGCAGACTGTGACTTTTTAAGGTTAATTACCAGCGCAACTTTACCATATCTAACCGCGTGTCTTACGGTCTGTATAACCTCATTTCTGTCTGGACGTAAACCGATTAAACCCGCTATGAATAACCCAATGAATATGCCTGGGCTAATTAGTGCTATGTAGGTAAATAAGGGATTTTGTTGAGTAAGCGCTGGGCCAAACTGCGTTAACAAAAATGCCGCCACTAAACCTACAATCAGACCGATTGAACCAAGCAACAGGTGGGACGACCACATGCTTTTGCCAATGGCAGCGCTGTTACGTTCAAGTTTTTCACTCATTTTAGGGTCGCCAGCTTCGATAATTTCTACTTGAGATACCTCAACAGATGTTTGGTCTTGAACTATCTCAAGTACTTCCTGCACTTTAAGTTTTGACGGAAATACAGCCGCGACTTGCAAATCACCGGTTGATACAACATGGGCTCTCAAATTCTCATGTTCATTACTGTTTTCGCTTTTTGACTCTACGTTTTTCGAACTTTGAACATTCATCTTTAAATCCTCGACTTCTTACTTGGACTCTCTAAATCAATCCACTTCACTTGCACTTCAAAGGGTATTGCTGTTCGGCTTCACCCAAGTGCATAGGTAACTCGACAACTATTGTTCATACTTATTCAAGTTGCATTCCGACGAAGAAAAGTAGCGGTTTATACTTTAGTATAAAAAAGAGAAAGTTCGTTTTTATACTATTGTTTTTTAGGGTTATTTTCGGAAGGTTAAATATGATTTATTAAGCTGGAAGGCGAAATAAAGAAGGATTTCGAAGCGATATGCTGAGTTTTAGCAAGCGTCGCTGCCGGACCAAACAACCGGTACTGTGATAATTTTACACATAGCGTGAAAATTCGTTATGGCCTTTAAAATCACTGTCTTGCCGTGGAAGCATCGGCTTGCGGCAAGGTTACTTGCGTGTAGTGATCATTTCTGTACGTTCTTCTGTAGATTCTATTTATAAATTGAGATTTGGTACCGTTGTTTGCAATCTGACTAAGAAAGCACAGCGAGCATCTACGGCCGTAGCAGCACCTTAACAGTCGGTCTTCTTAGCTGGTAAGGAAAGGAGTATCTATAAATGAAACGGATTAAGGGCTATTGCAACGTCTACTCTGATGATAGCCATCTATCAATAAGGCGCATCGCTTGCGGTAATAAACGGTTTTACTATCGCTATGCAAGTGGAAAAAAAGTCACAGGAGAGCGCGTGCTAAAGCGTATCAAAAAGCTTGTCATTCCTCCAAATTGGCGCGACACCTTTATAAGCCGTGACAGTAAAGCCAGCGTTCAAGCCGTCGGCTATGACGAAAAAGGGCGAAAACAATATATCTATCACGACAAATGGCACGAGCAGCAGCAAGTAAAAAAATTTGAGCGTTTGGTTGCCTTTGGTAATGCACTTCCTGAGTTCCGTAAGCACTGTCTTTCATTAATTTCACAGCCAACATGGACGCAAGAAAGAGCTTGCGCGCTGGTGTGCCTGTTGCTCGATTACACAGGTGCTAGAGTTGGCAACGCTCAATATAGCAAGGAAAATAACACATATGGGTTAACTACATTGCGGCGCAAGCATGTACAAGCGCAGTGTGACGATAGTGTTGAACTTGCTTACATTGGTAAGCACGGCAAACCAAGAACACTAAAAGTAAACGACCCTGAGCTTGCTTCATTAGTTTGTGACTGTGCGCAACAACAAGGTTACTGTTTATTTCGTTATCAAGATGAGAATAAACAATGGCACGACGTAACGAGCGAAGACGTTAATGCGTTCATCCACAACGAACTAAGTGAACAGTTCAGTTGTAAAGACTTTCGAACGTGGGCTTCAAGTCGATTTGCACTAACAAACCTGCCCAGTGTGTATGAACAGATAGCAAACTCCAGAACCAAGAAATGGGAGAGTACGTTAAGTAAGTGTGTTGCAGCAGAACTTGGCAATACTCCCACCGTTTGCAGGAAATATTATATTCATCCGAAACTATTTACTGTGAAAAATGACGAAAAGGCATGTGAGAAGCTAATTAATCGGGTTCGCTCGCTACATGGTGAAGATTGTACGCAACTTACCCATTTACTGCCTGTAGAAAAGCTTCTTTTGGATGTTATTTCGTCTGAGTGCGCGTAACAAAGTATTTTTAATGAAAATGTTTTAGCTGATAGTAAAGTTGCTGTTTTTTGCGACTTTTCAGCTAAAGTTAAATTGTTTCATAAATGACTTAGTGTTTTTAAGTTAATGAATACTAATGGTAATTTTGGATTTTATTAGCGTAATATGCTGTGAAACATGGTTGGTGCTAATTTAAACATAAGTGCCTGTTAAACGATGTTGTTTAAAAATTGCACTTGAAATTTTCTGTCAGATCCTTATATTGTTAGAGCTCTAATGATTATTGTTCGATTTAATTATTTGCTTTTGAATTTGAATTAGCAAAGGTTAAATGGCGTTATCATTTACGAGTTTTCGAAGAGCAATAGAGGAAATAGCGAACGTTATGCCAATGGAAAGTTACCTATCACTAGCGGTGTATTTTATAGCGATGTTAGGGATAGGGTTGTTTGCTTACCGACAATCTACCAGTGATATTTCTGGTTATATTTTGGGAGGGCGACAAGTTAGCCCTCAAGTAACCGCACTGTCTGCGGGGGCGTCTGACATGTCTGGTTGGATGCTAATGGGCTTACCAGGTGCAATGTACTTAACCGGTTTCGATGCGGTTTATATTGCAATAGGGTTGGTTGCAGGTGCGTTGGCCAATTATTTACTAGTAGCACCAAAACTTCGCGTTTATACCGAAGTTGCCAACGACTCGCTGACTGTGCCTGAGTTTTTTGCCAAGCGTTTTAATACGCCTAACTCAAGCTTACGCATTGTTTCAGCAGTGATTATCGTACTGTTTTTCACGCTATACACCTCTGCCGGGTTAGTTGCAGGTGGTAAGTTGTTTGAAAGCGCGTTTTCAGTCGATTATCAGTTAGGCTTATTTATCACGCTGGGTGTAGTGGTATCTTATACGCTACTTGGTGGTTTCTTGGCAGTAAGCCTTACGGACTTTGTACAAGGGTGCATTATGTTCGTGGCGCTGGTACTAGTTCCAATTGTCGCGTTTACCGAGTTCGATAGCGTGTCGCAAATGACAAGCGCCGCTTATCAATCTGTACCCAATTTTTCTGAATCGTTAGAAACGCTAACGATTGTAGGGTTGCTATCGAGTTTAGGTTGGGGCTTAGGTTACTTTGGACAGCCGCACATTATTGTTCGCTTTATGGCAATTCGTTCTGTTAATGCCATTGGCACAGCGCGAAATATTGGTATGTCGTGGATGTTAGTGACCATCATTGGTGCACTGGCAACAGGATTCGTAGGCATTGCTTATGCCAATCAGTTTGGTCTTGCTGTCGACGACCCTGAGACGATATTTATTGTTTTCTCACAATTGCTGTTCCACCCACTTATCAGTGGATTTTTAATGGCCGCTATTTTAGCCGCTATTATGAGTACAATTTCGTCGCAACTGCTGGTTAGCGCAAGTTCGTTAACCGAAGATATTTACCGCGTAATGGTAAATAAAAAGTCTTCAACCAAGGCGCTGAGTGAAAAGCAAACGGTAACAATTGGCCGTTATGGTGTAGCAGGTGTAGCTGTGGTTGCATTGTTATTAGCCATGGATGCGTCGAACACAATTTTATCTTTAGTAAGTAATGCTTGGGCAGGTTTTGGTGCAGCATTTGGTCCGTTAGTACTGTTTTGTCTGTATAAAAAGGACCTTACAGCGAAAGCGGCAATGGCGGGCATGATTGGCGGTGCGGTAACCGTATTGTTCTGGATTTATGCGCCCGTTTTAGCTGACGGTAAAACGTTAAGCAGCGTTATTTATGAAATTATTCCAGGGTTTGCGGTAAGTACGTTAACGCTTTATTTGGTAAGTCGCTTTAGCGAAAACCCATCGTCAAACGTACAGGCAACATTCGCGCAAGCCAGTGAAGAATTAGCAAATCAACAATCTTAAGGTTAAAAAGTTTATTATGAGTCATCCAAATTGGAAACGCGTAGTCATCAAAGTGGGTAGTGCATTGATATCGCCCAACCAACAAGGTTGTAGCAGTCATTACCTTTTGAGCATTGCGCAATTTATCGTGCGATGCAGAGCCAACGGTACACAAGTTGTACTCGTGTCTTCTGGTTCTGTCGCAGCGGGCGCGCATTTGTTTCCAGAGCAAGAAAAGTCAGATATTGCAGTTAAAAAAGCAATGGCAGCAGCGGGTCAAACCGAAATGATTGCCACATGGGACAGACTGTTTGATTTTCCGTCTGCTCAGATGCTTTTAACGCATGCTGACTTACGAGACAGAGAGCGTTACGTAAGTATCCGTGAAACGATATTTAGTTTATTGGACAACAATATTCTGCCTATCGTGAACGAAAACGACACTGTTACCACTGACAAATTGAAAGTGGGTGATAACGATAATTTATCAGCCATGGTGGCGTCGGCAGCTGAAGCAGATGCACTTATCATCTGTTCAGACATTGATGGGTTGTACGATAAGAACCCGCATGAACACGACGACGCACAATTGCTTAAATCAGTTAATACCATTGATCAAAGCATTTATGACATGGCTGGCGGTGCGGTAAAAGGCGGTGTAGGCACCGGTGGTATGCGCACTAAAATTGAAGCGGCCGAAAAAGCCGTTTCGCATGGTATAGATACATATATTATTAACGGCTTTACTGAACTGTCGTTTAATATGCTGCTAGCAGGTGAAAACCCAGGCACGCATTTCAAACCTCACGCCACGCCAATGCAAGAGAATGTGCATTGGATGCGCCATACGTCAAACGCGCAGGGTGAGGTGATAGTAGAAGGGGACTTTGACGCCTCTTTAGCTGGCGACGCAGAGCAACTGACAAGTAGCGAAATTATTGACGTGAAAGGTGAGTTCTCGGTAGGCGACACCATTCTAGTACGTAAAGAAGACGGTACTAAACTGGTAAAAGCCAAGTCGAATTACAGTAGCTGTTTATTGAATTTCATTGCGAATCAGGAAAACGAAGAATTCGCCCATGAGTTTGAGGAAAAGACTGGGCCAATTATTTCTGATCAGCACATAGCAAATCTGGAGAAAGAATGAGCATTATTACAGAGTTAGCACAACAGGCAAAAAAAGCTGCACGTACACTGGCTATTTTAAGCGAAAGCCAGAAAAACGCGGTGTTAACTGATATGGCCGCGGCAATTCGTGCAAATAAAAGCAAAATTATTGAAGTAAACGAAAAGGAAGTCGCGCGCGCCAAAGAGAATAACTTAGACGCAGCGATGGTTGACCGCTTAATCCTAAACGACGAGCGTATTGAAGCCATGGCTGAAGGCATCGAAGTTATCGTTGAACTAGACGATCCTGTGGGTAAAGAGCGCGTTATCGGTACACGTCCAAACGGTATTGAGATTAAGAAAATGCGTATACCGCTTGGTGTTGTGTGCATGATTTACGAAGCACGACCTAATGTTACTGCCGACGCAGGCGCGCTGTGCTTTAAATCGGGTAACGCAGTAATATTACGTGGTGGTAAAGAAGCACTAGATACAAGTTTAGCCATTGCTGAGCTTATGCAAGACGTGCTGGAGAAGCACAATTTACCAAAAGCGCTGGTAACGGTAGTTCCGAATCCAGATCGTGCATTAATGCAAGAGCTAATGGAGCAGCGTGATTATATCGACGTAATTATTCCTCGTGGTGGTGAAGGTCTAATCAACTACGTGACTGACAACGCTAAAGTGCCGGTAATCCAGCACTTTAAAGGTGTGTGTCACCTTTACGTAGACAAAGATGCCAATTTAGATAAAGCCATGGCGCTACTTCTAAATGGTAAAACACAGCGTACTGGCGTGTGTAATGCCTTAGAAGGATTGGTTGTACACCAAGCCGTTGCGGGTGATTTTCTGCCTAAAGTAGCCGACGCATTCAAAGAAAAGGGTGTCAAGGTTCACGTAAACGAAAAAGGCAGCCAATACTTTGATGGTGCTGACGTTATTTCTGAAGACGCGTACGGTGAAGAATATCTTGGCCTTGAAATCGCTATCCGTGTAGTTGACGATTTCGAAGCAGCGGTTGACCACATTGCGCAATTTGGTAGTAACCACACGGAAGTAATTTGTACGGAAGATGCTGAAAAAGGCAAGTTATTCCAACGCGCAGTTGATGCAAGTGTAGTAATGGTTAATGCGTCTTCACGTTTTTCTGACGGTAGCCAGCTTGGCTTAGGTGCAGAAATTGGTATTGCAACCACTAAGCTACATGCTTATGGCCCAATGGGCTTGGAGTCGTTGACTTCAGAAAAATATTTAGTGAATGGCGAAGGCCAAATTCGCGACTAATAAAAAGATGTTTTAACTGGTCGGCATTGTGCCACGAGTTTACATGCTTCATAATTAAAAGCGCTGACATTCGTCGGCGCTTTTTTTTTCGCCTATTCAAATATTTACCCTCGGAGTACAGACGGAGCTTACATGGAGATTGTGATAGACCCCGCGCAGTTATGGCATCAATTTATAAGTTTTGCCAATGATTATAAACTGCTGACATCTCTAGTACTTTTAATTGTACTGCTCTTTCTTAAAAAGGGTGTGTTGCGCCTTATCAGGCGCATTAGTTCTCATCGTGGCGAAGACCGCCGAAACCAAATCAATATCCTAGAGCAGCTGGGTAATGCCTTTATCATTATTGTATTAATGATGGTGTGGAGCTCTGAAATCCAAACACTGGCAATCTCCATTGCTGCCTTTATGGTGGCAATTGTGTTGGCAACCCGCGAGTTTATTCAGTGTTTTATGGGGTTCATTTACTACCTGGGCGCTCGGCCGTTCAGGGTAGGCGACTGGATCCAAATGAACAACATCATTGGTGAAGTGGTAGAAATGGACTGGGCAAAGACAGCGCTTTTAGAAGTAGACCCTGAAAGCTTTAACTACACGGGTAAACACGTGTACGTACCTAACAGTCAGCTAGTGACCCAAACCGTACGAAATCTTAACTTTATGCGTCGCTACCGTTTACACTCGTTTGAAATTGTTAACGAGCCTACGGTAAATGCATATAGCTTGTTACCCGCTTTTCATGCCCGAGCACAAGCGCACTGTGAATACTTTCGCGACGTAGCAGAGCGCTACAAAGGCCTAATTGAACGTCACTTAGAACAAGAGTTTATTCGCATTGACCCAGAGGTTGAGATTAAAACCAATGAACTTGCCAAAGTGGTGGTAAAGGTAAGCCTGTTTTGCCCTACAGCCGAAGCTCACGAGTTAGAGCATAAAATGTGCTCAGACTGGTTAAGTCTGTGGTTCAAAGCGCAAAAAGAAGAGCAACGCCAGCTTCATGCACAGCATAGCGATTCTTCTTCAGTGCAAAATCAAGCTAAAGCAATGCCCGAAGCACAGACAACTACTAGCGGTGCGCTATAGCGTTTATTCCAAGCACGTCCATGCTCTGTGGCTGGTAAAGTGGCCTTGTAAAAAGGCCATTTGGTCAGCCAAAATTCGCCTGTTCATTAAATAAAAACGCTCGTACACATTTGGCCTAAACGGAACTGCTAGTAGAGGCATGTTGGCTTCTTCTGGCGTTTTAGCACCTTTCGCGTGATTGCATCGCTGGCAAGCAGTGGCAACGTTCGTCCAACTGTCTTTTCCGCCGCGAGAGCGGGGGATAATGTGGTCTCGGGTAAGCTGCTTTGGCGTAAACTTATTGCCGCAGTACATACACAGGTAGCTATCGCGCCTAAACAAATAGCGATTAGTAAGGGCAACTTTGCCAGATAAATCTGTTACCTTGCCGTCGCACGCGATAATACTAGACAGGGTAAGCTGACTTTGCAGCCCTTCGTGATTCCAGCCTCCCTTAAGCGTAATAGCATCGCTACCTAGCTCAAATAGCACCTTATCTTGACTGTAAAGCTTTGCGGCTTGTTCAACATCTATCCACTCTTGTGGCATGCCTGCTTTATTAAGTCGAAGTACCAACATGGTTATCTCCTTTAGCACACTAATATTAGACGTTCTTGTTGTGGTTAATCACTTCTGCGCATTGGTCGCACGTGATGTTTATTTAAGTTCTTACGTTGTTCGCTTTTTGTTCTAGCATACGCTGTTTTGTGTCAGTATGATGAAAATATAGTCAATAATTGAAATTTCACAGATATTTCATATAGTCATGGTGCTATAGGTGGTAGCGGTTAATGACCAAATAACACGACAAATTCCGCGCGGGGCTACATTTGACCATGGTATTAACGCCACTTCATGGCTATACTATGCGCCGCGTTTAAAAGCGATAAAATAAAGATTGAAATTAAAGGACAAATAGTGACTCCTATTACTAAATCATTTCAGTATGGACAGCATACTGTAACTCTAGAGACGGGTGTAATTGCTCGTCAGGCAACAGCTGCGGTTCTTGCGAGCATGGACGATACGTCTGTACTGGTAACAGTAGTTGGTAAAAAAGAAGCCAAAGCAGATCAAGACTTCTTCCCACTTACTGTTAACTACCAAGAAAAAGCGTACGCTGCGGGTAAAATCCCAGGTGGTTTCTTCAAGCGTGAAGGTCGTCCATCTGAAGGTGAAACACTGATTGCACGTCTTATCGACCGTCCAATCCGCCCATTATTCCCAGAAGGTTTCAAAAACGAAGTACAAGTTGTTGTTACTGTAATGTCTGCTAACCCAGATATCCCTACAGACATCATCTCTATGATTGGTACTTCTGCAGCCCTTGCTATCTCTGGTATTCCTTTCAACGGCCCAATTGGTGCGGCTCGTGTTGGTTATAGCAACGGTGAATACATTCTAAATACACGCGCAGAAGAGCAAGCTGAAAGCGAGCTTGACCTTGTTGTTGCGGGTACTGAAGGCGCAGTACTTATGGTTGAATCAGAAGCAAGCGTGCTTTCTGAAGACACCATGCTAGGTGCGGTTATGTTCGGTCACGAGCAAATGCAAACTGTGGTTAACGCAGTTAACGAATTTGCTGCAGAAGTTGGCACTGAGAAGTGGGACTGGGCACCAGAAGCAGAAAACACTGCGCTTAAAGACAAAGTTAAAGCACTAGCTGAAGCAGAAATGACTGCGGCTTACCAGATTTCTGACAAGTTAGAGCGTAAAGACGCAGTAACTGCAGCAACTGAAAAAGCACTAGAAGCTATCCTTGCTGAAGACGAAGAACAAGATAAGAAAGAAGTACTAGACCTTCTTCACGACCTTGAGTCTGACGTAGTTCGTTCTCGCATCCTTTCTGGCGCACCGCGTATTGACGGTCGTGACCCAGCAATGATCCGTGCACTAGACGTAGCGACAGGTATTCTTCCTCGTACTCACGGTTCTGCACTATTTACTCGTGGTGAAACGCAGGCACTTGTGGCTGCCACGCTTGGTACAGAGCGTGACGCACAGATGATTGACGAGCTTCAAGGTAAGCGCGACAGCCGTTTCATGCTTCACTACAACTTCCCTCCATACTGTGTTGGTGAAACCGGTATGATTGGTTCACCTAAGCGTCGTGAAATTGGTCACGGTCGTCTAGCGAAGCGTGGTATTCAAGCAGTAATGCCAAGTGAAGAAGAATTCCCGTACGTAGTACGTGTGGTTTCTGAAATCACAGAATCAAACGGTTCATCTTCAATGGCGTCGGTATGTGGTACTTCACTAGCGCTTATGGATGCAGGTGTTCCAATTAAAGCGTCTGTTGCGGGTATCGCAATGGGTCTAGTTAAGAGTGACGACAATTTTGTTGTACTTTCAGACATCCTTGGTGACGAAGATCACCTTGGCGACATGGACTTTAAAGTAGCGGGTACTACCGAAGGTATTACTGCACTTCAAATGGACATTAAGATTGAAGGTATTACTAAAGAAATCATGCAAATTGCGCTTAAACAAGCAAAAGAAGCACGTTTGCACATTCTTAAAGTAATGGACGAAGCGATTGGCGGTCACCGTGAAGAGCTAAGTGAATTTGCTCCACGCATTTACACAATGAAGATTGACCAAGACAAGATTCGTGACGTTATCGGTAAAGGCGGCGCAATGATCCGTCAAATTACTGAAGAGTCTGACACTAACATCGAGATTGAAGACGACGGTACTATCAAAATCTTCGCGACAGAGCGTGCGAAAGCAGACATCGCTATTAGCAAGATTGAGCAAGTAACGGCTGAAATTGAAGTTGGTAAGACTTACAACGGTAAGATTACACGTATTGTAGACTTCGGTGCGTTCGTAGAAGTACTTCCAGGTAAAGAAGGTCTTGTTCACATTTCACAAATCGCTCACGAGCGTGTGAACAAAGTAACTGACTACTTAGAAGAAGGCCAAATGGTTGACGTTAAGGTTATGGAAATCGACCGCCAGAACCGTGTACGCCTAAGCATTAAAGAGCTTCTAGAAAAGCCTGCGCCTAAGTCTGACGACGCAGAGTAATGGCAATTAGGTTTTAAACCTAGTTAGCTGTATATAAGTAAAAAGGGAGCTTGGCTCCCTTTTTTCGTTTTGGGTTTTAAAAGAGATAGCGGGTTGGGTTTCATCCGTTAACCCACACATTCAAACCATAACGAAAAACGCTTTTTTAGAGGTATTAGATAATGGATAAGCAAACGCAAACCGAAGTAGAAGCAGCGGTATTCCGCCGCTTAGTAGAACACCTAGACGCAAATAAAGACGTTCAGAACATTGACCTGATGATTTTGGCCGACTTCTGCCGTAACTGTTTAGCAAAATGGTATTCGGCAGCTGCAAGCGAGCAGGGTGCTGATATCGACTACGAAGCCGCGCGCGAAGTGGTATATAAAATGCCGTATTCAGAGTGGAAAGAGAAGCATCAGCTTCCTGCTACTGATGAGCAGTTGGAGAAGCTAGCTGCTAGGCAGGGGAAGTAGTTTTTAGATAGGACGACATTTGTTTTTGTGTTTTGAAAGTCAGCTTATGCTGGCTTTTTTGTTTTTAGCTTGCGTGAAATACATCAAAATCATCTGCATGTCGATTTGGTGTTTTTAACTTTTGCGCAAAAAACGACGTTACGTTTTTTTCTTTATTTTTATGGTGGTTGTGGTTAAAGTAGTTGCATATACAAGGAGAAATTGTCCCAAAGTGGTGTGGATTAGCATGACGGTTTGGGGACGAGTAGACTGTTAGGCTACTCGATTAAGTTAAAGGATTATCATGGAAAATTTAGAGTTTCTTAAAGAGCCAGTATTTTGGGTATTAACGACAATTGGCTCAATAGCTCTTTCAATAATCGCAAATTTAGTAACCCCTAAAATTTAAAAAGTTTTAGCCAAAAACTCACAACAAAAAAAGGAAACGCTGGAAGCTAAAAATAGAGAGACATTGAGGAAAGTATTAAAGATTCAGCTTTCCGATACTTATAGAACGTCTTGGCAAATCGATGCTGTTCTAGAGTGTGTCAAAGGGGTGGGCATAATCTTATTATTTTTAGCCTTTTCAAGAGTATTCGCCATTTTTCCAATCTATGAATTAAGACTTATTGTTTATCCTGTTCTAGCTATAGGTGCGATCTATGGGTATAAACATATTCAATCGGGTCTTACAAATGCTTCATTGACTAAGCTAGCAGATGAACGTCAGAGCCTTTTTGAAGGTTCAAAAAATGGTTCAACAGATGATGAAGTACAAGAAATACTAAAAAAATGGGACATGGAGAATTTTGGTGTAACTGTTGAGCCGTAGCCTAACAAGTTGCTCAAGTAGGACGTAAAAAGCTTGGTTTGCGCTCCTGCGTCGCTAATTTTAGCCAAGCATTTACGCCTCTTAGCAAGGCGTTAGGGCTATTAGTCATGGATGAGTTCATCACGATAGATAAATTAATTACTTCAGTTCTGGTAGCCATACCAACAGCATTTTTGTCTGTTTATTTAGCTTTGAAGAAATATCGAACAGAAAAATGGTGGGATACTAAGTTATCTTGCTACTTAGACACAGTTAAAGCTTTAAATAGCTTGATTACATATTGCGATAGCCAGTTAGATGTCGAGTTTGAAGAGGTCTCTTATACAAAAGAACAAATTCAAACTAATGAGTCGGAGTTTCACGTAGCAAGATCTCACCTACAGGCACAAGTAAATTTGGGTGAGTTGTTCTTGAACAAAGCATCATATAAAGCAATATTCGACTTTAATAATCGCTTGTTTTCAGCAGAGCGCGAAAATGATAATGCAAAACGCATAGCTAGCATCCGAGTGGTCGCTGAAGAGTGCGTAGGAATTCTAGTTGATAATGCTAAAAAGGATCTTGGTGTAAAATAGCCCTAACAAGCGTATCAACGCATGGACTAATAAAGCTTGGCTTGGTTCGTGCCTCACCAATTTTTGCCAAGCTTTATTAGCCCGTCATGCGGGCGCTAGCTTACTTAAAATGGATATAACCACAATGGAAGCACCAAAAATATGAAGTCATTACTTTTTGCATTCTCTATGATTTTTTCATTCCCAACCTATTCTGCTTTAATTTCAGTCGATTTAGATTCGGCAGGAGATGGTCTTTTAACATACGATACTAGAACTAACCTTGAGTGGCTTGATTTGTCACTTACTGGCAGAAACTCGGTTAACAATATGCTTAATGGGATTAATGGCCGTGACTTTTTTTCTGAAGGCTTTACTCTTGCCTCGTATGATCAAGTTATAGATATATTCACTAGTGTAGGTATTTCAGAGTTTGGATTTACTAGACCAAATGCCGTCAACGATGCGGGAGCCGATCTATTAGCTAGTTTTGGTTTATTCCCTGAAGATGGTATGAGTAGAATAAATGGTATGGAAATATTTGTTTTTGGCCAATCTGGTGGATCCGCTAGTACATCACGTTATATCAGTATGGACAATAGAAATACCTTATCTGCAAGTGTGTTACCTGGATATTACTATGAGTTGAGCGGTGGAAAAATTGTTGCAGGTAGTCAACTAGCTATTAGAAATAGTACAGTCTACCCCTACCAGATTGGCCATGTTCTAGTCCGTCAGGCAACATCTGTGCATGTAACTGAGCCATCAATGTTCACCTTAATGAGCTTAATTATCCTTGGTTTTGCTTTCTCTCGGCGCGCCAAGCACTAAAGAAGACAGGCATTTCCACTACTGCCCCTATTTTATTACACTGATATCACTTCCTCCCGATGATCTGAGATTCTGTGTAGCGTGATTTTTTCATAGTCGTCTCCTGCATTAATCATTGCAAAAAACTCCAATTAAGTCTGTCTCAGTTTAGGGGAAGTGGACAGCTACCTATGTATTGCTGAGTGAAATATGTACAGTAAAGATCAACAGGCCCTAGAAAGACAGGCATGTTTATGTACTCCAGCTAATGCTGGCTTTTTTGTTTTTGGCATGCGTGAAATAAGACTAAACAAGACAGGCATGTTTAGTTCATTAAAGATGACATAACAGTTTTTCTTTATTTTTCTGTTGGTTGTGGGTTATTGTGGTTATTAATACAAGGACAGGTTTCCCGAGAGTGGTGTGGAATCGCATGACGGTTTGGGGATGAGTAAGCTGTTATATCTTTTAACCAAGTTAAGCACTTTTTTATGACTAAAAACGTTCATGAAGATATAAGAGCAACACAAGCGAAATGGCTTTACTCGGCGATATCAGGGTTTTGTGCTGCTTTTTTTCTGGCTTTATTTAGTGGGGCAGAGCAAATAAATACTTCTTGCAGTCTTGAGATCTCAACTATTTTATTTGCGATAGCTCTTCCTTTATTTTGCGTATTTTCAATAACTCACATTTATCTTCATGAGCAAACTCTTAAAATTGAGGATTACGAAAATATTCTGCGTAAAAAGTGGGTGCCTTGGTTAACCATTTTTGCCTTCGGTGTTCTAGTCTTTGCTATCGGCTTTTTAATTAATCACTTTTCGGCGATTGCATCATACGCTTATGTCTTGAGTATAGTGTTTTGCTTCATAACATTTTCTTTTATATACATAACAACGCATAAGGTCAAAGCGAGTTCAAAGTAAATATAAGACTAAATAAGACAGGCATGTTTGTGGATATACGGAATCACCATGAAAAGCAAACTTTCACTTGCACAATATGTTAAGAAGCGGAATGGGGTTCCATTAGGGGCAAGTGGCTCCATGACAAACATGCTTTCGCGCTCTTTTGGTGCCGCATCTTTTCCAATTTTTTGGCACTATTGGAATCCGATCTGGAGTTACTACTTATCTCGCAATGTCATGCGTCCACTTGCGAGTTTTCTTCCTGTTTCGTTAGCTACTTTTCTTACGACTAAATAAGACAGGCATGTTTAAAAACGACTAAATAAGAGAGGCATGTTTATGTACTCCAGCTGATGCTGGCTTTTTTTGTTTTTGTCTTACGTGAAATACACCAAATTCATCTGAACGTCGGTTTGGTGTTTTCTATAAATGGGCGAAAAACGACATTACAGTACTTTATTTCTCCGTTTGTTGTGGATTAGCATGACGGTTTGGGGACGAATAAACTATTTTGTAATTAAAATAAATCCACTTCGAAGGGGGAAGTAAATGGAAGCTTCCAAGGCACTAGGGCTTGCGGGTTTCATAATAGTAGGTGCAATTGGGCTATTAGCATATCTTTGTTATGACGCAAATCTTTTTACAGTAAAGGACTTTTTTAATTCGTCTTCTATTAAGGAAGACATGAAGTGGGTGGCTGGTATAGGTGCAGCAGTTGCCCTTCTACTTCTATCAGTTCCTGGCTTAATACTACTTTGGATGTCTGAAGTGGGTCATGAAATAGCGGACTAAAAAGACAGGCATGTTTGCGTAATACAACCGTTCTCAGCAACAAACTCGTTATACGCAGCTATGGCAGCTTTGTTTTCTTTTTTCCATCTTTCTTCTTCAACACTTTTTAACTTGTCTTTAAGTGCCTGTTCTAAGGTTGCAGACAGATTAACTTTTAAGTCTCTAGCTTTTGCAATAAGTCGCTGTTTAAGCTCAAATTAGTCGATTTTTTGGGCATTACTAAACAAGACAGGCATGTTTATGTCTACCCTCTAATACACATGAAGCGGAATGAAACATAACAAAAAATTAAGCCACTCATTTCGTTCGCTGGGTCGCATACATGCGGGGCGGCTTCGCTATTATGCCCCACTTGTATGCGCCCCTTATTTAAAAGTTAACTCCTTAAGAACCAAGATCAAATAATGAGTGATAAAAAGAAAATACTACTTTTGAGGTTGATGGTGATACCGTCGTTAGTTTTTTTCTATGTCTTTTTTCTGCAGCCTTTACACCTAAAGATACGCCCTCGGTAGATGCAAGTGTCATGAAAAAATGGGTGGAAGATAATAGAAAAACCGATAGTTATATGGTTTATTTGAGCGGGGGAAGTGTCAAAAAGAAGAAGCAGGCAATTCCTCAAGGGTTGTATAGAAAAATTGAAATTGGTGATCAAGTCAAGTTGAACATCCTAGATATTTTGTTTTTTGCTGTAGGAACACTAAACAAGACGGGCATGTTTATATAATGTCGTCAGACCACGGTAAATCCGATGGTGGTGGTACCGGAGATATCGGAAGCGACGAGTACTTGCACTATAAAATCCTGTAATATGTACTAGCTCATCGCTTCAAACATATTTGTTTCGGACTAAATAAGACAGTCACCTTTATGTGTATTAAACGACTAAAAAAGACAAACATATTTGTTTCAATAATGAACCACACTTAAAATACTTACTTACTTAACAGGACAGGCATGTTTATGTACTCCAGCTAATGCTGGCTTTTTTGTTTTTGGCTTGCGTGAAATACACTAAATTCATCTGGGGACTAAACAAGACAGTCATCTTTTTTATTGGAATCCGATCTGGGGTTACTACTTATCACGCAATGTTATGCGTCCACTTGCGAGTTTTCTTCCTGTTTCTTTAGCTAGTTTTCTTACATTTCTCGTTAGCGGCGCGCTTCATGATTTAGCGGTCTCAATCGTTGAGCTGAAAACCATTATCTTCTTCACACCTTGGTTTGGGTTAATGGGTTTGATTGTTGTAGTTTCTAAAAGGGCAGGGCTCTCATACGGCCATGTAAGTTGGCCTGTTCGTGCGTTAATAAATTCATCGTTTATTTTAGTATCGTTAGGTTTAATGTACTTCGTGGAAAAGTTGTATACATAACAAGACAGAGATAGGCGTATAGTCTTGCGTACATGAAGAGGAATGGTGGCTTAAAGACCTAGAGTTATAGTCTCGAAATTAAAAGCTCACTTTCAAGTGTCTCAAATTAGAAAAATAAATATCAATAAAAATTAGGAGAGAAAATGCACCCAAATAGACATGCTATCGCTTTTGGAAGTCTAGTATTTTTGGTGGTATCGATTGTTTTAATTATTGCGGCATTATTTTGGGGTTGGCCAAAATATAAAGTCTATAAGAAAGAAATGGATGGTATTGCTGCACTGAAAGAAGCAGAGTGGAGCAAGCAAATACTTATTGAAGAAGCCAAGGCTAGAGAGCAAGCAGCGTTAATGCAGGCGAAAGCCAGAGTCACACTGGCTCAAGCATAAGGTGAGGCTAAAATTGTACAAGCTAAAGCCGAAGGGCTAGCTGATATTGAGCGAGCAAAAGCCGCTGCTGAAGCTAATAGGATTATTGGCGAATCGCTTAAAGGCAATGAAGAATACCTTCGCTACGTTTGGATTAAAGGTCTTCAAGATGGAAATGGTGAACGCATTTATATTCCTACTGAAGCTGGCCTTCCAATACTCGAAGCGGGTAAGGCAGGGAAGTAATGCTCCTCTACTGGATAATAAGGGTTAAGAGCTATGGCAAAAATTTTAATATTTGGAAACTCTGGTTCAGGAAAATCTACGCTGGCAAAGCACTTATGCAAAACACAAGGTTTAGCTCATTTAGATCTAGATACATTAGCGTGGAAACCTACTAGTCCTCCTGAGAGAAAGCCTATTGATGAGTCTGCAGAAGAGATAAACACTTTTATTTCTTCCAACGACAAGTGGGTAATTGAAGGCTGTTATACAGACTTACTAAAAACTGTAGAACAGCAGTCTACTGAAATTATATTTATGAACTTACCTACTAAAAAAGACAGGCACCTTTACAAAGAATACTAACAATCGCCAGCGACAAAAATCCAAGGGCTCGTTTGGCTTTGCCCCTTTTTAAACAACATATGTCGTTAAACATTTAGGAATTAGTCACTATGGGACTAAATAAGACAGTCACCTTTATGTGTATTAAACGACTAAAAAAGACAAACATATTTGTTTCAATAATAAACCACACTTAAAATACTTACTTACTTAACAGGACAGGCATGTTTATGTACTCCAGCTAATGCTGGCTTTTTTGTTTTTGGCTTGCGTGAAATACACTAAATTCATCTGGGGACTAAACAAGACAGTCATCTTTTTTATACTTTGGATTGCGCTAAAAACGATGCAGTCAATGAATACTAAACAAGACAGGCATGTTGGCAATTCCGATGGTGGTGGTACCGGAGATATCGGAAGCGACGAGTACTCGCACTATAAAGCCCTGTAATTTTTACTAGCTCATCGCTTTACTTTTCTAGCCAAATTACGCCGTCATGTCCACTTGGCGGAGCCTGAAATCGAAGGCTATATCCCAGTAATAGCAAAGTCTATTGCATCTATTAGCAATTCGCGGGATTGCGCTAAAGAACCGATGCAGTCCTGTAGCACATCTTCGGGTATGGAACTCAGTTGTTGAGTCAGGAATAGGTATGTCTCGCCTTCGAATTCTATCTCCGGCGTAAGGTTTTTCATATAAAGACTATTTTTAGTCTTATTCTTCGTCAGCGGTACAACTAACCTTGTTGCTAATTGGTCAATTACAGAGTTCTGAACATCTACAAGAAAGGGGTAAGCTCTATTTGTTTTTGAGCTTGGGTTTCTGTAAACATCAAACTGTGCCATTAGAAATTCCTGTACTCATCACCTATACTGCCGTTCTCAGCAACAAACTCGTTGTACGCAGCTATGGCAGCTTTGTTTTCTTTTTTCCACCTTTCATCTTCAACACTTTTCAACTTGTCTTTAAGTGCCTGTTCTAAGGTTGCAGACAGGTTAACTTTTAAGTCTCTAGCTTTTTGCAATAAATCGCTGTTTAAGCTTAAATTAGTCGCTTTTTTTGGGGCATGGATGTCATATAAATCTTGCATGCTATCACTCCAAATTGTTCTACATATTAAGTATACGCATAGGGATGCGCATTGCAAAAAATAGGTTCTTAACAAGCCCGGAATTGTTATGTAGAGATGTATACATATAGTGCCGGTCTTACTCTCAATTAAACTGCAAAATTAACCGAGTAATCGCATCGCACTGTGTCGGCACTGAACCCGTTGCTGATGTTGATTCTGCGCGTATAGCTCTAGGTGAATTACTTTGCCGGCGGCGTGCTTAAAGCAGGTTTCAAATTGCGTGGTTAATGTTATCCAATGTTCGTGTTCAATATTGAGACGCTCTAAAATAGGGGGTAGGTTATGTTGAACCTTGCCGCGCTTGTTTGGATGAAGATGTCGGCTGGTTACATCTACAAGCTGTAAGTAGTCTGGAAGAGTAAAAGGTAAACCGTGTGGCATCTCTTGTCTTGGATTGCCTGCAAAAGGCATAAGTCTTTTAGGTGTTTTGCCTAGCCTGGCTGCGTTAATACGGTATTTAATACTGGTATGATCCGATGCCTCAGGAGTTTTGGCCATCTTTGCTCGTACTGGGTTTAAATCAACATAAGCCATACAGGCGGCAAGGGCTGACTCATCTAATAGCGCTTGTGACTTAAACCGTCCTTCCCAAAAATGACCAGTACAGTCATCCTCTTTATTTGCGGCCCTGGCAATGTATTCATTCAGTGCACGCATAAACCAACTGATATCGACTAGCCTTTTACGCCATACTTCAGCCGTTAACTCAACCGTTTTAATTTGGATTTCACGTAATTCTTTGCGTAAATCTGGTGATAGGTAGCGCTGTGAGATTAATGTGCCTTTGTACAGTTTATGCCAACGTTGAATTACGTCTTCTGTACTTAGTGCGTCTGCTTTCTCTTTGTTTACGTGTAATACCAGATGCGTATGATTACTCATTACCGCATAAGCGCATACATCGATGGCAAAAACCTCACTTAAAATATGAATACGGTCTTCTACCCATTGGCGACGATGCTCAAAGCTTCTACCGTTTTCCTCGCCACATAGGAAAGCACGACGAACGCAGCGGGAAACACAGTGGTAATAGGGCGTATCCGATAAACTAATTTGAGACTTTCGGGCTTTAGGCATTGCGACTGTCCGACTCTGATTAACTCGATTAGCAGTTTGGATGGGTATTTAGATTAAAGAAAGTGTACGAAGGGACAGTTTGGGTGTTTTCGAATTATGTCTGTCTTGCTTACGTTGTTGTACTCACTCTCTTGCGCCAAAAAAATTCAATAAAGTCTTTTTAAGCTGCCATAATTATTACTGATCTGTCAGAACACCAATAAAAGGATATTACTATGACACTTTGCAAGACTAACGCTTTTTTTATGGCTTGTTTAATTATGTTAGCAGGCTGCTCGAAAAGTCAGCAGGAATTATTAAAAGGCCATTAGGAATGTAATGGACAAGACGATGGCGTCAAGTTCACGGGGAGTGTGGAGTATGTAAGTAATGGCAGCTCAAACGTGATGCTTGAAATGAGTATGAAAGAGTCGGGTACAGAGGTTGAATTCGATGTTATAGCTCAAGGCACTTGGGAGCTCAATAAAAACGAATTACTTGAGTCATTTACTAAGCTTACTATTACCCGTTTTATTGTAGATGGACGCAATTTACCACCTGAACAATTTCCTCAACAATTGAAAGAAGCCTTTATTGGAACCGCCACGGGTTCAGAAATCATACAGTTGGATGAAAGGGTTTTATTAACTAAAAATGGGGGCTCTAAAACTACTTGTTCTCGTCAATAATCTGAAAGTCTTTGAATTCTAGAAACTAAACGCTGGCTCTGTTGTGCCAGCGAGGACTAAGCAAGACACAGGACAAAACGAGACAGGCATCTTTGTCTAAAAGGGTCTACATTATGGGTCTGTCTAACTCGTTATTTTTACGTCGGTATCCGCTATATATGGAAGCCCACTGTAGTGGATAAAACCAAGTTGGAATCAAGGAATGATGAAGAGATTACTGATAGTTATAACTGCTCTTGTTGTTATAGGCTGTAATGAAAATCAGCCGAAAAACCACTCCCCAGAAATTGCATTAGCGAAGATAATCGGCAATGGAAATCAAACCGTTGTAAATGACGTTAAACTCTACCTTTCTGATAAGAATGCATACAAACTAAAACACAAAGACGGACTAGAAGAAAGCGGATTTGATGGAGCCTTTGAAAATTCATTTGACCTTACATTTGTAATTATAGAAGGTCTAAAAAGCATCAACCGTGTAGTGATTGTAGATTGGAGAGAGGATGCGCAACATGTCTTCGATTTATTAAACGATTTATCTAAAAATGCACTTTCTACTTGCAGCATATCGAGCCAGCTGGCGGACGATATGATGCAAACTCAGTTCAATATATCTTACTACTTAGAATCTAGTGAATCTGGCTTTTTATTCTCAACCTGTGCAAAAAGCATGGGGTTAGAAATTATTGGCATTGACGATGGATCAGACTCGTTCGTCTTGTCTTTAATACCAAGTGGCAACGCGGCAAAACTCAAAACATATTCGCAGCAACTAAAATTGAATATAAAGACATACGATAACCGTGTGACTAGTTAGTTGGAGCGAAGAAGAACGTGCTGCGATAGCTTTTTTGTACTGCTTAAATTTTTCTATTTTTTTTCGAGGCAAAAATGACCAAAAATGAATTACCTATTATTACTAAACAAGCGCTGTCTGAATATCTAGAGGAACCAGGAAGCGTTCTCTATAGTAGTCATGAAGCATAAAGGCCTACCTCATTTAAGTCGCTACTCTCCTGTAGGTAAAACTGAAGTTATCAAGTGGCTGTTAAGTAAGATACAACAAGTCAATTAACATCGCAGCTTTGATGCAGCCGCAGAAGGCTGTATCAAAGCTGTTACCTGTTACTCACTTAAAGGAATGCAAAGCATGCTCTACAAAATAGAAGAACAAGCAGAAGTATTTGAAAAGTTGGAACCCGTAGAGTTCAAAGACTTTTCTAGCTTTGGAAAATTAGAGAAAGATCTAGAAAACTTAATTGCGAACAGTATTTTAGACGTCTTATTTGAAGACGCTAGATTGATGCCGGTGTTTCAAGAACGACAATGGCAGGCAGAAGCTGACATATATGCACTGAATGAAAGTGGCGAATTAGTTATATTCGAGCTAAAGCGTGCATCTGCCGGGAAAGATGCTGTTCATCAAGCGCTGAGATATGCGCAAGATGCTGGTCAATGGAGCTATCAAAAATTAGAAAATAAGTTCAAAGAATATAGCAAAGGCGACATGTCGCTAGTTGAAGCACACAGAGAGGCTTTTAGTCTTGAGCACCAATTAGAGCCTAAAGAAATTAATAATAAACAGCACTTATTAGTTATCGGCAGTGCAGCGGATGACTCACTAATATCTTCCGTCGATTACTGGAAGAAAAGTGGTATATCTATCGATTTCTTGCCCTATAGAATTTATGAACTTGCTGGCGAAAAGTACTTTGAGTTCTTTGCGCTTCCCTATGATAAGCACAAAAACCCAAGTGATGTAAAAGGTGTATTATTTGATACAAATCGCAGTTGGAATGAGGACTCTATTTGGTCGATGATGGATAATAGTCGTCTGGAGGCGTATGGAGACGCCAAAAGGTTTGTTCACCATGTTCATATAGGCGACATTGTTTTCTTTTCCCACAAATGGTGTGGCTTGATAGCTGCTGCAAAAGTGAAAGGTGAGGTTAAAGCGCCAGACAGTGAAACACTGTATCGAGACGTAGAGTTTTTAACTCCCATCCCAAACCGAAACGATAACACGTTATTGGCTATGCCTTTTTCAGAAGTGAGTTCTAAAACAGGTAAAAGTTTCTTTTGGGCCAGAACGATAAAAGTACCTTACTTAACGAAAAGCGAAGCACTTGAGTTAGTCGATGAGCTTAATAATTATTTACATCGCACTTAACAAGTTAACGCGGTTGGGGTTCTTCACAGTCAAAACCTTAAGCGCTAGTGCACTTTTAATGGCCTTTTGGTAGTTTCTGGCTACGTTGCCGTGGACTGTTACAGGTCGTTTAAAACGCATTGTTAGTTCAGCATTTTATTAGTTGATTTAAGGAGGGTGGTTTTGGCAAAAATTTTAATATTTGGAAACTCTGGTTCTGGAAAATCTACGCTGGCACAACACTTATGCAAAACACAAGGTTTGGCTCATTTAGATCTAGATACATTAGCGTGGAAACCTACTAGCCCACCTGAGAGAAAGCCTATCAAGGAGTCTGAAGAAGAGATAAAGGCTTTTATTTCTTCTAACGACAAATGGGTAATTGAAGGCTGTTATACAGACTTACTAAAAACTGTAGAACAGCAGTCTACTGAAATTATATTTATGAACTTACCCATTGAATCCTGTATTTCAAACGCAAAGACGAGACCTTGGGAGCCCCATAAATACAAGACAAAGCAAGCCCAAGATGACAACTTAGCAATGCTTATTGATTGGATTGGGCAATATTCCGATAGAAACGATACATTTTCTTATGCGGCACATAAGCAGTTTTATGATAGCTACCAAGGTCATAAAAAGATGATTACGCAAAATGTCCCAGCCGAGACAAGTTAGGCAAATTCGTTAATATATGAAATAGGTGAAACGGAGTTTTTAGTGAAAATAAATCTGCTTCTTGCATTATCACTTCTAGTGTCAGCTACGGTTTCGGCTGAAGACATTAAAATAGATCTTAATCAGCTTGCCCAACAGTACTTCGACACAATGGTTGCAACTCAGGCTCCTGGCGCTACAAAAGTTGAGCTTGAAAATCACTTAAATTTGCTCGCGGATGATGTTGGTCATTCACATTTGCCATGGGTGATAGACGATACGCGATTACCTGACGGTAAGGAGCAAATGAGAGAGGGCATGACGTTCTATCTAGGCGCACACACAGAATACAGTGCAGAGCTGTTAGATGTTTTTACATTTAATCATTCTGCTATTGCTATCAGATATAAGAATTATGCCAAGGGCGTGCACCCGCAAAACAATCAACCTATTGAATACAGTCAAGTAATGATGGAAGTACTAGAAATAGAGAACGGTAAGATTGCTGTAATTCGAAAGTACCATGAGTAAGTTTCATTTTCGATAGCCGTTTAGGTAACAATTGTATTTTCGGTTGCAATAAGTTGGCGTACACCTAGTGATAGTGTTACAAGATGATCTTTAAGGGCAGGGTAAAATGACGAAGAACCGAAGAACAGCCATTATCAGGCTTCTTCTGCTAGTCAGTACTATTGTTTCCTTGTTTTTCGTTCCGTGGATATTGGTTAAAGCCTGGATCCTACCTTTGCCACACACAGTACAAGAACAAGTTGATGAGGCAATTAGCCATGGCTTTGACGGCATGATTGTTTACGTGGATCAGGCGGGAAAACCTCCAGCTTTCTACACAGCAGGCTGGAAAGACAGAGATAACAGAATACCCGCTGCCCCCGACGCTTTATTTAAAATTGCCAGTATCAGTAAGTTGTACATTGCTGTGGCTATCACCAAAATGGCGCGAGAACAGCGACTATCCCTAGACGATTTACTCGTTGATCATTTACCCGAACTCAAAGACAGAATTGAGCATTCAGAAAAAATAACGCTTAAAATGATGGTGCAGCATAAGTCAGGAATCCCTAACTTTACTGATAATGCTGCCTACTGGGAAAACGAACCGGAAAACGGCAAGCGAGCGCTCGACTTCGCGCTAGATCTTCCGGCGAGTTTTGAGCCCGGTGATGGATATGAGTATTCCAACACGAACTATCTGCTGCTTCGCAATATTATGGATAAGGTTTTGGGGTACAGTCACCACGCGTACATTAAGCAAAACATCTTACTTCCACTTCAATTGAACAACACCTATTTTTCATTAAGCGAAGTCAATATGGACAACGTGATGAGCGGCTATTACGTTGGTTACGAGGAAGATGTTAAGGCGCGTGACTACGGTATGCTAGCGACAGCAGAAGACGTGGGTAAGTTCTTACGAGCGCTAAATAACGGCGCTATTTTCGATGAAGGCGAAGCGGAACTTTACCCTTATGTTTTCGAGCATGGAGGCTTGGTTATCGGTTACCAGAGCCTTGCAGAATATGACAAAGACCTCGATACCGTGGTTGTTCAATTTATCAATACCACTGACTTTGACGGTTATGAATGGAACTTGTCTGAAATCACAATAAGCCGAATCTTTAAAATACTAAGAAAAGCAGAAAACGAGTAGGTGGTAGGCTTGGTTCAACGCTTTTTCAGTGTAGGCCAATCATTACAAGTTAGAAAATAATGGGTGGCAACAGAACGGTTTTTATTATGTGCTTAGTATATTAATTCGCCGTTTTTACTCTATGCTTTTAGTGGTTATTTTGTATCTTCAGCTGCTCGGCAAAAAAGGGGCAAAACGTGAAAAAACTCTTCTTATTGTTATCTGTGCTTATATCGGTTTTATGTTTGCTACTGGCCGCTGCGCCATTTACTCCGGCAGTTGCGGGCTCGTTTTTAATGCTTGTCCTCGCTGGAGTTTTAGGCTTTAAAGGGTATTCAAAAATAAGCTTGCTTTTGCTTTGTATCAACACCTTTTCGATAGTTGTCAGCCCCAACATAAACGAGTCTAGTTTTGCCGGATTAACTGTAATATCGATTATCTTTATTTTCTCTTTCACCGGTGTAGCACTTGGTCTGCCGAAAGGTGTTCAAAGATATGATAGTTGCGTTGATTGATGTTTGAGTATTCAAATATTCAGATGTTAGAGTGGATAATTAAAGGGATTAAAAAAACGTTGCCCCGTTTTGTTTCAACCGCTAGAGTTTAAAAACTCGCCGCCTACAAAAGCAAGGATGTTATTTATGGTCAAGTATGAACTTCCCGCCAGAATTGTATTATCGCTATTTACTGTCATTCCTCTTTTTTTCGCTTATTCCACGCTTCAAAGCAGTCAGCCGTTGCTATTCATTTCAATGCTTCTTGCATCGGTACTGTTTTTGGTAACGCAACTAAACATAAAACAGTTTTTAATGCCTAAACGCCAACCCAATGCCAAATTACTTAATATGCAAAAGGCCTTAGGAACCGCTTCGGTTGTTTTATTGATGTTAAATATTGCGTTCAAAGACATAATGTTGTTCTAGAAGAATTTACTTTTTTGCCCAGAAAAAATAAAAAAACAACGCCAAAGGAAGGCCAATGAAGAAGCATTTAGTATCGCTTTTAATCTTATCAATCCCTTTTATTTGTCTTTCTGAAGTGTTACCCAGTGAATTTAAGAATAACTTAATTTACCTCAAACCAAAGCTCGCGGACGGAACTACCCTGACGTTTTTTACTGATACTGGTGGTGGTTGGAATGCGATCTCACGAGAGCTTAGCGAAAAATATGGTTGGGAGATAAGTCAAAAAGAATCTGAAAATGGGGTTATCGAGGTTACCGATATGCCTCAGTTTGATCCAGAAGCGTCAATCCCCATGGCGGGATTGAATAATTGGTGGGCTGGAAAATTACAAGTAGTACCATCCGAAGAATTTAGTTCGACTACGAAAAGCGACGGAACGCTAGGCGGACGTTGGCATGCTGAAAAAGTAATTAGTTTTAATTACCCTGAGAAAAAAGTAGAAGTGCTAGATGAAACTCCTACATCAACTGCGTTTTCGACGGTTCCTTTGGGATTTCAAAAGGGCCTGGATGGTGGTTATACAATGGCTTTTCCAAGTATCGATATCTCAGTTAATAACAGAAGCATTCCGATGTTATTAGATTCAGGTGCTTCGGCATGGCCATCGACAGAGGCGATGGAAAAAGGAGGGCTAGAAAGCGGTCAAGTTGCGACTTCTTTCATTGTCGCTTCAATATTCGATGATTGGGTGAAGTCTAACCCGGAATGGTTAGTGATTGAGGATGCCTGTGATTTTTCTCATCAACCCATGATTCGTGTTCCTCATGTAAGAATTGGAAATAAAACCGTTGGCCCAGTTTGGTTCACAAGAAGAGCAGACAGTAGTTTCCACCAATTTATGTCTTCGATGATGGATAGGCGCATTGATGGCGCGTTAGGAGGTTCAGCGCTTCTGTACCTAAGACTCATTGTTGATTACCCCAACGAGCAAGCGTTGATAGCTAACGAAATTTGATAACAACGAGATAATTAAACCAAGATGTCTAATTTAATAACCCTTATGTTTATGCACATTCTTCTTTGTGCATTGCTCTACGTATTTCTCACGCTAGCTCGCGCGCCTTCGGTATGGGGAGTAGGGAAAAACAAAGATGGTTCAAACCCGTTTGCTGATATACAGCCTAAAGTAAGTGCGAATCTGAGCAATCAGTTTGAGTGGCCGTTATTTTTTCACGCTGTTTGCGCCTTGCTAATTGCCTTAGGTGAGCCAATTAGCAATTCGCAAATCTCCCTTGCGTGGGTATTTGTTATTGGCAGGGTGCTGCATAGTCTTGTACAAATATTTACTGACAATATTAGGTTGCGTGGTTTGGTGTTTACTGTCAATTTCGTAGCTGTATTAGCAATGTGGTTGTTGCTTTTTATAGAAAAGGTTTTAGGTTAAAGAGCGTAAAGGTTATGGAAGAAGTATTTGAACCGCTGGGCCGCTTTATACTTCGAGTAATAAAGTGGATTATCATAGACGCTATTATGGAATTCGTTTTGAAGGGCACGGGCCATGTGGTGCTCAAATTGCTGACCTTCGGCAAGTATCCAAGAGCAGGTCGTGATGAGGGAAGGACCGTTGCTGTTGGTTTTATAAGCTTTGTGGTGGTTTTTGTCTGTCTTGCAATGATTGCTTAGTATTAAAAAAGGATATCTGCGATGAAATTAGAAAAGTGGGCGAGCATAAGAGAAAAAGGAAAACAGCGCTTCGTTCTAGTTTACGGCGTTTTAGGCTGGGGAGTCTCTACTGGTTTATTATGGTCATTACTTATGGCGTTTATAGAGCCTTCCGAAAATGTCTGGGGTAGACTCGTCATTGCGATGATCATCTTTCCCATTGCGGGTATCGTTTTTGGCCACTTAACGTGGGATAAATCTGAAAAAGCTTTTGGAAAAGAAACGACGAAAACTGTATAGAATTGCTAGAACATGTCTTGTAATAACCAATGAAGGGAAGCCGCTGTTGTTAAGTATCAAAAAATTATTTGTTGTTTCATTAACTTTGCTTGTAGTTAGTTGTGCCAATATACCTATTGCAACAATGCTTGAGTTTCGCTCATTTGATGAGGAGAAATTTGTTGAACTCGACCCCAATCATTTACTTACGAAGATTCACTTAGACAAGCCTGCCGAAATAAAACCAGAAAGCACCTGGCTTACCTTGGGTGTTAGCTCCTCAGAGCAAGAAAGAAGTTTTAAGTATAATCTTGAGGTTATTTCAGAAAAAACACTGCCGGCCGAGTCAGGATGGCTGAGTAAAACGCCAGTGCGAACTGAGTACATTTTAGGGTTAAGTGCCGACGCAATAAAAGAATTCACTGAACTTCAAGAGTTCATGGGTTCTGCATCGCCAACGGGCTTTGATCTTCACGTCAATACTGGGTTTAAAGAGGCGGCAAATGAAATGACAAGCATCACTATGTCTATCTTTTTAAAGCTTTACGCTGATGAAGACTATTTTACGCTAATCGATAGAGCGGAATTAGATATCGAGAAAGGAAGCGAGTAACTTCTATTAGGCTGGCTTTTTACCCATAACAAAGTAAAGTAATAATCTTCAGCTCTTCAAGCTTATTTAGAGAAGTACATGGAAGTATCTAAAGCCAGTATTCAAAAAGCAGTAGCTAACAATATCATCTCCGAGCAACAGGGCATTGCTCTGTACAATTTCTTCCAAGAAGAAAATCAGCATACTCCCTCTTTCACCTTCACGCATATTCTGTACTACTTAGGTGGCCTTATTGCAATTGGCGCCATGACTCTATTTATGAATTTAGGTTGGGAGCAATTTGGTGGTGCCGGCATCGTATTTATCTCTATGCTTTATGCTGGCGTGGGCTTAAAGCTTGCCAATTCCTTTGCTCGTAAGCATTTAATAATACCAGCAGGGATCTGTGCCACGTTTGTAGTTTTTTTAACGCCAATTGCTATCTACGGAGCTCAGCAATGGTTAGGGCTATGGCCCGACGACAATACGGTTTTTCGCCAGTTTCACCACCGCATTAAATGGCTATGGTTATATATGGAACTTGGAACGCTAGTAACTGGACTTGTCGTAGCATGGCGATATAAATACCCGTTCTTAATAATGCCGATTGCGGTAACGCTCTGGTATATCAGTATGGACGCTGTGATGCTCGTTATTGACCATGAGGACTTATGGAACAGCTACACGTGGCAATTTCGAGCACTTGTGTCGATGTACTTTGGCGCGTTGATGACGCTATTGGCGTTCTGGGTGGACATCAGGGCGCGAAACACAGCAGATTACGCGTTTTGGCTTTATCTTTTCGGCGTTTTAGCGTTTTGGGGCGGCCTTACCAGCCAAGATTCAGACAGCGAACTGTCTAAATTTATCTATTTCTGTATAAACCTTGCCATGATTGGCGCTGGTGCTCTGTTGGTTCGACGTGTATTTGTCATATTTGGTGCTTTGGGATGCTGTTTATATTTAGGTCATCTTGCTTCTACCGTTTTTGAAGATAGTTGGCTTTTTCCAGTGGCGCTATCAGCGATCGGTTTAGGCGTCGTATATTCGGGAATTTGGTGGCAAAAGAATGAAGCTCGTATAACAAAGAGTGCGCAAGCGATACTGCCGAAAGCGCTACAGGAACTATTAGCTAATAAAGTCTAGATAAGCGAATCAATAGCCAGAAACTGCAGGAGATTCAGATTTACAACCCGCAAAATAGTAGTATCCATTACGCTAGTTGCTCTGCCACAAAAGTAGGGCCTCATTGTGTAGGCGTGGTTGGGGCTTTTTTGTGGGGCGGTGATTTTATTGTTGGCTCGATAGGTATCTCTTCCCATCATCTTTGGCTACTGTACTTGGGCTACGGCGTACTCGGCGGCTTCGGGCTTGGGCACGGTTATGATGGTTAATCAAATGCCAGCCATCAAAGACGGACAGTCTGTAATGGCTATTGGTGTTGAAGTTTCTGAATAACTAAGCTGGTGGTGTAGTTACAATGGTGATCTAATTAACCTACTTAAACAAATAGATGTTAAAGTTATTTCACGAAATTGTGATTTGGGAATGATATGGACTTTCTTTTTAATGTTTTGATTTGGGTAGGCGTTGTTATTTTTGCCATATTTTTTATTGGATTTATGGCCGCTGCTAAGCTGAATAAACGCCAAGAAGAAAACCGCGCCAATCAGACGTCTGTAGAGCCTACTCGTGAAGGCGAAAAGCCGAGTAACCAAAATAAAAGTTAACCTTTCGTTCATTGTAAAACGTCAACGTTAAATAAAAACGTTCACATTTATTCACCCCTTTATATCAGTTCCCCCGTTTAGTGAAAAAAGGGGGAACATTATGCAAACAACAATTTTACCAAACGCCAACCCAAAGCACTTAACACACCAAAGTGTACTACCGTTTGAAAAAGCGCCTTTCGCTAAACGTGCTTTAAACGCGGCCACAATTGCTATAGCTGGATGTACCGTTACGGCAGGGCTTTTCGTATTAATGGCAGAGCTCATTAAGCAAGACAAAGTAAACATAAGCGAAGCCCCACCGGTGTTCTTTGAGCCCATTATTTACCAACCTGAAGACGAACGGACCATCACTAAAAAACCTATGGTGCCAATTGAGCAGGTAATTAAAACGCCACCTCAAAAAGTTATCGAGATTGACCCTGAGCCCAATGAAGGCCCAGGCGGCTTTGAGATAAAAACGCACATACCTAATACGGGGTTAGATTTGTCGATTAACTTGAACAGTGCGCAAGGTGATATGCAAGCCACACCCCAATTTAGGGTAGACCCCACTTATCCACCTGAGGCCAGTCGCGACGGTATTGAAGGCTGGGTAAAGCTAGGGTTTACAATAAGTGCTAGTGGCTCAGTGTCTGATATTACAGTACTAGATTCAGAGCCCAAGCGCGTGTTCGATAGAGCTGCGCGCAGAGCGCTTAAAAAATGGAAGTACAAACCCAAGCTGAATGGCGGTAAACCTGTTAGTCAATCAGGTATGGTTGTAGTATTAGATTTCAAATTAGAACAATAAGGACTGCCTATGAGTATAGGCGCAAGCTTGCAAAGCCTGTTTCAAGGCAAGCGCGAAAAAGTGCTGGGAGTGAGTGAAAGGCTAATGCTGCGGTACAGCGCAAAAGGTGATGAAGCATCGTTAGCCGCGCTGTTTGACTTACACAGCCATAAGCTATTTTATTTTTTGAAGGTGTTAAGTGATAGCACTGTTGCAGAAGATATGTGTCAGCGCACTTGGATTAAGGTTATCGAAAATCGTCACTTATTTAAAAGCGGCGATAATTTTCAGGCTTGGCTTTTCACTATTGGTAGGCGGACGCTTATTGATGAATTCAGAAAAAACGCCAAGCTTGAATTTAACAACGAGGCAGTTGAGTCGTTTTCGTTAAGCGAGTTACTTAAAAATGCACAGTCTTCGGTAGAGGACGATGTAGCAAAAGGGATAGAAAAAGACGTGTTTAAGGCATGTATTCAGCAGTTACCCTACAAGCAGAAAGAGGCGCTTTCGCTACAGTTTGAAGGTTTTTCGTTAGCGGAAATCGCCACTATTTGCGGCGCTGAAAAAGAAACGATTAAAACCCGAATACGTTATGCCAAAGACAGCCTTAAAACCATGCTGGAGAAAATGTAATCATGTCTACATCAGATAAAGAGCTACAAGATGCGTTCAAACGCAGCCAGCAGGTACAAAAGCAAAATGATGGAATGAGTGAAAAGGCTAATGCTCGAATTCGTGAAAGGGTTCTCGCGCACAACAAGGCAATAGAAAGTGATAGTGGAATAAAACGCGTATTTGCCGTTACGGCTGCTAATATTCGAGCGTACTTCGCTTCTTCAACCCTACGTTTCACGGCTGTGGCATTTGCTATTGTCGCAATGTTGGGCGTATACAATATCGGTACATTCCAACGTAATAGTTCGTCGCCTTTTCAAACGGCAGCACACCGTGTAGACATTGTTCAATATCACGGATTCGAAGGGGAAGATAAGCTGCTAGCTGGTAAAGCCGGTACTGATTATAAAGCGCGATTTAATGCCTATACTCAACAATATCTTGAAAGCAATTTAGTCGCTAGAGCGGTTACGTTAGAGCCAGCCACGCTTACGGCGCAAAATGGGTATTGGCTCTTGGTGAGCTGCAAAAATCAGCAAGTTGTGGTTTCTGAAAACCTTATCGCATCATTAAATATTAACGGTCGCATAGAAGGGGATATCAATATTGGCACGCATGTAGCGCTCGCCTTTGATGCGCAAGGAAGAATACTTTCAATTAAACAGTCGAGTAAGCCGTTGATGTGCTGATTTATATGGCGTTTAGCTGGATGCGTTCGTAAACGAGGTAAGGGCGGTGAAACTCGCTCGAGCCTCGATTACGAACAGTATTTTAGGAATGACTTATTTGTCTAAATCGTGTGCTCTAAAGGCATTTGGAAGTAACTCACCAATGGTGGTTTCGAATGTCTCGCCGTTTTGACTTACCATGGTAACGGGAGTTTCATCTGGGGCAAATTCAGCAATTTTCTGTCTGCATCCACCGCACGGAAAGCAAAACTCGTCGTTCGGGCTCGCAATAACGATATGCGAAATACGTTTTTGTCCCTGTGTGACCATATTGCCAATAGCTGTAGCTTCAGCACATTGTCCTAATGGAAAAGCAGCACTTTCTACATTACAACCAGAGAAGGTTTCGCCACTTGGAGTAAGCAACGCAGCACCAACTTTAAAGTTGGAATAAGGTGAGTGTGAGTTTTTCTGTGCGTCAAAAGCAAGTTGTGATAGTTGTTCTAAATTATTTTTCTTCATAGCTACCTGTGTTAACCACCCAATACGCTTTACTTTTATCATCAAATGCGAGAAGGTTGGCGGCATTAGCGCCGCAACAAGCGTATACTTAATGCTCAGGCGGTTTTTTCTTTTTTTATAGAATGCTTTTTTACCATGTGCAGAAACGTTAGTCTCATCTTTTTTTCTCTATTCGCTGCTATTTTAACCGGTTGTGCGCAAACACCACCTGTTTCAGAAAGACCACAAATGGGAAACCTGCTTTTAGCCGAACCTGCACCCATTAATCCTCGTTCCGAAATGGCTATTGCTCGTTACAATCAGGTGCTTACCAGCCCTGCGTTATCAGATGAAGACAAAGCTGAACTGCACTTTCAGCGAGGCATGTTGTACGACAGCGTGGGCCTATCGGGCTTAGCGCAGTTTGATTACACCCAAGCCATTAATTTAAAGCCAGATTTGGCTGAAGCCTATAATTCTATGGGTATTCACTATATTCAGCAGAACGACTTTATTCAGGCTTACGACGCATTCGACTCCACGCTGGAAATCAACCCAGAGTATGATTTCGCGTTCCTAAATCGCGGTATTGCGCTTTATTACGGTGGCCGCGCCGAACTCGCGACCAACGATCTTAACCGCTTTTTTGAAAAAGATGACAGCGATCCATTTCGCGCTCTGTGGGCTTACTTTGCGCATCACGACGTGTCAGAGCTTGAAGGACAAAAATACTTGGCTTCTATTCGACCAACGCTGGACAACCAGCACTGGGCTACTACGCTGGTGGATTTGTTTTTAGGTACTGTTGATGAGAACGATGTACTTAACTCATTGTTAGACGGTGTGAAAAGCCAAAAAGCGTTAACAGACAGGTTGTGTGAAGCGTATTTTTACTTAGGTAAATTTCATACCCAGCGCGGCAACAGCGGTATTGCATCAAATTACTTCAAGCTTGCATTAAGCACCAATGTATTTGATTACGTTGAACACCGCTACGCACGAATGGAACTTAACCGTTTGCGTGAACTAGCTAGCAGCGATCTGGTTAGCGAAGAGTAAGCAGCAAGCGTTATGCGAGGCTTATTTTTAGCAGTGTTCGCACTGCTCATAGTTGCGGGCGATAGCGGACGCTATGTCCCGCAACTAATTGCTAATGCAAGCAAGGTACTTACGCCGGCAAGCCTAGTGTCAGATAGCGACCCAACTGAAAAGGCGAGCTCTGCTTCAGCAAATACTGCCGACGGCATGGCACAGGACAGCACAGAATCTTCTCCCGACGCTCAAACTTCGGATATTACCGAACGTTTCAATTATTCTGACTATCACCTTAAGCATGACGCACTAGCGCTACTTTGGTTAGCTGCAAAGCAGGGCAGTGAAAATGCACAGGCACGCTTGCTCGGTGAATTTGAGCGTGCGTATAACGCAGGCTTCATTGCTACTGACTATATCGATGAAGCCACTGCAACCTATTTTCTAGAGAAGCTAGTGAATCTTGAAAACGCAGACGCTGCATGGCTGCTGTACCAAATATTAGGTGAAGAAGGTGCGTCACAGCGCTTTATGCGCTTAGCGGCGCTCGGCGAGGTCGCAGAAGCACAGCTTGCGTTTGCAATGTCTACCGATTCGCCAGAAAAACGTGAGAAGTGGCTGGTACGCGCGGCTTCACAAAACTACGTACCCGCACAGGCCGCATTGGCCGATTGGTATCTTCTACACGGGCAACAACAACTAGCGAAACCACTGCTCGCAGCAACAGCAACCTTAGACATGCAAAGTGCATTTAAGTATGCTCGCCTTCTGTGGGACGAAAGGGAATTTTCTGAGGCCAAGCAGCATTTTAGCTTTGCCGCGAAGAAAGGGCATCTTCAAGCGGAAAAAGCCTTAGAGGCCATCAATCTCTACTCGCCGTATTCTATACAGCAAGCACTAAAGCAGTCTCCTTCATTTAACTGGGAGAATGAAGGGAAATGCCTTCAGCGTATTCAGCCTTTTGCTACCAGTTTAGCTACTATCATGCGTGCTCACAGTCTTTATAACTCATTCAACGACGACAAGCGCCTGCAGAACCTTTCTATTTGCCTGGCCCCGCCTATTTGGCTTAAACCCGATGTACTAAGCTGCGATCCGGATTATAAGAACGCTGGGATCTTAGGCTGTAGTATTACTCCTTTGGCAAGCATTGCGAAAAAGCAGAAATTTAGTCATGCAGTAGTAGTGGCAGAGCAGGGTAAGGCAAATGTTCAAAACGGCGTAATGTACTTAGACATTAGTGACGCTTATTCAGTGTTTGTTCACGAGCTAGCGCACTTCGCAGGCTTCGCTGACGAATATCCTATTGGCAAGGGCATGGCGAATAGGCTGTGCGATGAAGATGGAATAAGCGATTTTGCACCACCAAACCTAATCGTAGACTCTGAGTATTGGTACGCACCTCACGAAACGGTTGAAAATTGGCTAGAGATAGATCCTGCAACCATTATTGCACGCGCCAAAACGTGCACCGTATTGGGGAAAAACAGCTATAAGCCCAGCCGCAGAATTACCTTTATGGAACATCACGATAGCGGCGTGATCCCGCCATTATATTTGGTACTGTGGCAGCAACAGTTGGAAAAACAAAATGCCCAGCGACCTATCTCAATGAATTTCTTCCAGGCGTTCCACAATAGCGGCAACCAAAAAGAAGCCGCACACTGGTTAGCTGAATACGAAGCGTTTACTGGTGGCAAATAACCGCAGTTGTCATCATTAAAACAATACACTCGCCACTATTTGGCGAGTGTATCTTTAAGCTCTCTTACCCACATAGACGTTGCACCACAAATTGCTACGGGCATAACGATAAAGTTAACCACGGGAATAAGTGAGAATATATTCACCATCATTCCGAACGTCATCGCTTTCCCTTTGTGTTCACCAAGGTGCAGGCGCATGCGCGTAAAATCTATTTTGTGGTTGTCGTATGGGTAATCGCAGTACTGAATTGCCATCATCCAGGCGTTAAATAAAAACCACAAGACTTGCCCAATAATAGGTAGGAAAAAGAACAATAACAAAAAACCAATAGCGCGAGGTAAATACCAAACGAGCTTGGTAAGTTCACGGCCTACAGTTCTAGGAATGTCTTTAACTAAAGACATCACGCCCTCGTCACCTAAATCTTGACCCGTTAAATGACGCTCAACCTTTTCTGATAACACACCGTTAAACGGCGCTGCAATCCAGTTTGCCAGTGTGCCAAAGATCAGTGCGAAAATGAGCAATACGCTGATGACTGCTAGGGGCCACAAGAAAAAGCTGATCGCTGTTTTGATCCAGCCTAACCATTCAGGTACGAGATCAATCACATAAGCGATACCCATTTCTATTTGGCCAAATAAGAAGTAAAAAGCCACAGAAAAAAGCACTAAGTTTATTGTTAGGGGTACAAAAACAAAACGCTTCAACCCTTTGGTTTTTATAAGCGAAAAGCCTTCAAAGAAATAATGTACACCGCCTGAACTCATTCGTACTCCTTCGCGTTTGAAACGCTGTGTTTGTTAACTATCTGCTCTATCATACGCGCTTGGCGTATTCTCTGCCTAACTCAGTGAAATGGTAATTGTTACAAGCTGTTAGATTTGGTAGAGTCGAAGCATAATAACAAAAGAATCTTCCGTGTGATTGCATCATTTCTACATCAACTGCTATTTCAGCCGATGGTTAGCTGGTTTCTGGCTAATATCAAGGCGATACCGCGTGCAGCTTTGTGTTTAAGAGGGATGATGTGTGAGGCTTAAAAAGATTAAGCTCGCGGGTTTCAAGTCCTTTGTTGAGCCAACTACTATTCCATTCCCCGGCGAAATGACCGCCATCGTAGGTCCTAACGGCTGCGGCAAGTCGAATGTCATTGATGCTGTACGTTGGGTTTTAGGTGAAAGTTCTGCCAAAAACTTACGCGGCGATGCAATGACCGACGTGATTTTTAATGGCTCTTCGTCTCGTAAGCCAGTGGGGCAATGTAGCGTTGAACTTGTTTTCGATAACAGTGCAGGGCGGATAGCGGGTGAATTTGCCAACTACAATGAGCTATCTGTTAAACGCTTAGTTACACGGGACGCCACCTCTACCTATTTTCTAAACGGCACTAAATGTCGCCGGCGTGATGTCACCGATCTGTTTTTAGGAACAGGGCTAGGCCCCCGGTCTTACGCCATCATTGAGCAAGGTATGATCTCGCGGCTTATTGAATCTAAGCCACAGGATTTGCGTGTATTCATAGAAGAAGCCGCGGGTATCTCAAAGTACAAAGAGCGCCGCAGAGAGACAGAAAACCGTATAAGGCACACGCAAGATAACCTTGAACGCTTGAATGATGTGCGCGATGAATTGGGCAAGCAGCTCGAAAAATTACAGCGTCAGGCTGCTGCGGCTACTCGATACAAAACGCTACGTGCACAAGCCAGAGAGCTAAAAGGCCAGTTAGCAGCCCTTCGTTTTCTGAAAAATAGTGAACATATTGAAGCGCTGCAAAAACAGCAGCAAGCACTCCAGTTAGAAGTTGACGACTTAGTGGCTCGACTACAGGGCGATGAAGCGGGGCTTGAGTCGTACAAAACCAAGCAGCTAGAAACAAAACAAACGATAGATGATCTTCAGCAGCAGCTGTTTACTACCAGTAACGCAATAACACGACTAGAGCAAAATGCGCTGCACGCAAAACAACGCAAAGGGCAGGTAGAGCAAGAGTTAGCACGAATTAGCGAGCAACACGGATTGCTTAACCACTCTATTGATGAGGCACAGGAAGCGCTTGCGGTATCAAACGAGGCGCTTGAAAACATTGAGCCTGAATTTGCCCTTAAGGAAGCAGAGTTAGAGCATGCCAAAGAGCGTTTTGAAGACGCTGAACAAGCGCTAAGAGAATTTAACGCACAAGCGCGAGCGCAAGAACAAACCTACAATCAACTTCGTCAGAATGTTCAGCAATGCCATAGCCAAATTCAGTCAACGATGAGCATGCAGTTACGCACTTCTCAGCGTATCAGCGAACTACAAGACGAGCTAAAACAGCTAGATGAAGAAGATTTTGCCAGTCAGATAACACTTTTAGAAGAGCAATGTAGCGAACTCGATTTTGACATTGATGAAGCTAAGCAATTACTTCAAGAGTCCAATCAAAAGGTGTCGCAGCAACAAGGCGAAGTCAACGCTATAGAAGCGAAGCGCCGTGATACCCAGGGCCAGTTACAAACTGCACTGTCGACAAAAGCTGCGCTAGAAGCGCTTCAACAAGATGCCTCAAATAATGAAGACGTAACGTTAGACGGGATAGAAAAGCTGTGGCAGCAGTTTAGCTCTAACCAAACTCTTGCACCTTGTGTAGAATCGATTTTACAACACGCTAAAGACCCCGTTGTTGCCAAAAGCCATGACATACAGGCACTGCTTCAAAACCACGCTTATTTGCCAAGCGGCATTAAAGTGTTTACCGATAAGGCGTTTGTAAGCACTGCCAAATCGGGTTCACTAGCACACGCTCTATTAACTGAAACACGCAGTAATGAATCGTCAATACAGCGTGTTCCCGCATTTTTTAATGACATTTACCTTTGTAGCAACGATGACGAACTTGCGGAAACGATTGAAAGTGCTTTTGTAAGCGTTCTTGATAAAGAAGATGAACCTGAAGGCCTAGCCAAGGGGTTTACTAGCGCAATCTCGCCTTCAGGGTTGTGGGCAAGCTCACAGTGGGTAGTGAAACCTGGCGAAGCAAGCGACGGTGCTTTGCAGCGGGCGAACAAAATTAAGGGACTGGTAGACAGCATTGAAGAAACTGAAAGCCTTATAGATGAGATTGAGCATTCATTAGAGCGCGCCAAACAGGCACTTGAACAGAGCGAAGCGCAAAAGCAGGCTATTCAGAGCGCCTTGGGTGAAAAAGAAAACCAGCGCGCACAGATTAAAAATAAACTTTCTTTGCTTGAAATGCAGCAAGAGCAACAGTCTACACGCACTGCCAAACTTAATGACGAGTTAGCAAAGCAAGAGTTAATGTTAGCGAAAGAAGAAGAGCAGTTAGCTCAGCTTTCGGAAAAGTTAGAGCTTCAAGAGGCACAAATTCTTGAACACGAAGTACACATTGACGATGTGAATGCTAAGCGAGATGCAAATGAGCGAACTATGTCAGAGTTGCGCGTGTTAGTAGATACATTAACATCGCAAAATCATGAACTTGCACTTAAGAAGCAGCAACTAGAGAACCATAAGAATTTATATAGTCAACAGGTTACACGTAACCTTCAGCAGCGTGAAGAGTACATAAAAAACAAAGAAAGATTACAAAAAGAACTTACACAGCTGACGTCTCCTGAAGAAATTCAAGAAGCAGAGCTACAGTCGTTGTTAGAGAATAAAGCGGAATTAGAACAGCTGAAAAGTGCTAAGCAAAGTAGTCTTGAAGATATAGAGCAGTGGTTGCGAGAAGCCGAAAAAGGGCATCAAGCTCTGGGTAAAGATATTCAAACGCGACAGACAAACATCGATAAACTCAACATTGATATTGAAGGATATCGGGTACGTGCGAATACGATTTTAGAACAGCTTGATGAAACGCAGCAATCGCTGAAGAGCATTCTAGAAACCTTACCTGAAGATGCCGAAGAGAAGCGCTGGCAAGAAGACCTTGAAAAAACGCAGGCTAATTTGCAGCGCTTAGGTGCTGTGAACTTAGCTGCGGTTGAAGAATATGAAACCCAGTCGGAAAGAAAGTCACATTTAGATACACAGCACAACGACCTTACTGAAGCCTTGGAAACGCTACAATCGGCCATTCGGAAAATTGATAAAGAAACCCGCACGCGCTTTTCTACTACCTTTGAACAGGTTAACGAAGACCTTAAAACGTTATTTCCCAAAGTGTTTGGGGGCGGTTCGGCGTATCTTGCGCTTACCGATGACGATTTGTTAGAAACTGGGGTGACGATAATGGCTCGCCCCCCTGGTAAGAAAAATAGTACGATTCACCTCTTAAGCGGTGGAGAAAAAGCACTAACCGCTTTATCATTGGTGTTTGCTATTTTCAGATTAAATCCGGCTCCATTTTGTTTGCTGGATGAAGTAGATGCACCATTGGATGATGCAAATGTAGGGCGCTTTTGTAACTTAGTGTCAGAAATGTCACAAACAGTGCAGTTTATTTATATCACCCACAATAAAATAGCGATGGAAATGGCCAGTCACCTCACCGGTGTTACCATGGCGGAACCGGGAGTTTCGCGCATGGTGGCGGTAGATGTGGACGAGGCTGTAGCCTTCGCAGAAGCATAACAAAGGGCGAAAGAAATTAAATGGAAGATCAATTACGTCTATTTTTACTCCTTGGAGGCACGGTTTTTATCATCGCAGTGCTTGCCCATGGTATTTGGAAAATTCGTAAAAACAGTAAGCCTTCGGAAAAAGAGCGCTTAGAGCCCCGTCAGTGGCAAGATGATGACAACGATTTCGAGTCCGACGAGCAAGAAGGCTTTGACGAGCTTGGCATTGGCGCGGTGCGCGTGGTGAGCAAATCACAAAACCAAGAGCATGAGGCTGCAAGCAATGTATCGACGAATACGGCAAATGGCCCTGCACATCACGATATCAATGAAAAACATGCTTACAGCAGCGAAGAACTTGATGACGACGATAGCTTGTCTCAACATGCCACGTCAAAAGAGCACGGTGATGGAAAAGAGGGCGCACACGGTGAGCATGCGGGTAAACGCTCAAGCAGCGTTGGTAATTCAGCTATGCCGTCTGACGGGAAAGAAGAAGCTGAGAAAGCACCAAAGCTCTATGGCTCTGTGGTTACGAATCCGAAGCCACACATGAAAGGGCAAACTCGTCCCGATGGCCCATCAACAAAAGGTGCTAACAGAGGCGACGAAAACCTTGCCGCGTTCCCTGAACCTCCAGGCTTCTTACTTCGTGAAGGCGAAGAGCAAGAGGAAACGTCTTTAGCGTCGCATGCTCAGCGTGAAGAGAGTGAACAGCCAAATACTCCAAGTATTCAAGAGAGAGCGGATAACGCGCAATCGCATGACCCAATTCAGAGTCAGGCGGGCGGTCATCAAGAAAGAGGGCGTGCAGAGCCAGTTCGTCCTGCACAGAAGTTTTATATCGACCCAACGCTGGAGGAAGAGCCTGAAACAGTGCAGCCGCCGGCTAAAAACGAAAGAGAAGTTGCTGATTTTAGTTTAGATGCACCCGAAGAGTCTGTTTCATCCAGCGATGTTCATGAAGAAAATGAACAGCCGCGACGTTTTGCACGTAACAAACGAAGCAAAACGCCAGTGAGAAGACGTGAAGAGCCGAATTTTGGTGACGATCAAATGCGTATTGATTTTGACACCAGCGAAGCAGCTAGCGCTGATTTTGGCGATGAAAGCTTTAGTGCTAATGAATCAGGCATTGATGGTGCTGGAAGTACACCAAAGACCGCTAAGTCGTCGATTGAACCCGAGGTTTTAGTATTAAATGTAAGAACGCCAGAAGGCGAGCCCATTTCAGGCGCGGCGCTACTACCTATGCTATTAACATTAGGGTTTAAATTTGGCGATCAAGACATCTTCCACCGTCACGTAAACTCAAATGGCAAAGGGCCAGTATTGTTTAGCCTTGCTAACATGTTTAAGCCTGGGGTTTTCGATATTGATAACCTAGAGAACTTTGAAACCCAAGGTATTTCGCTGTTTATGATATTGCCTATTGAGGGTGACCCTCATCAAGTGTTTAACATGATGCACAATGCAGCCCGCAAATTGGCAGATGAGTTCGGCGCACAAGTACTTGATGGACGCCGAAGCGTATTAACGAAGCAGGGCTTACAGCAATACGTCGAGAAAATTCGTGAGTTCGAGCGCAAGCGTATGATTGCGCGCAGCTAGCGTTAATTTATCACTTGCGCCTCAATCTTATGGATTATTCATGTAGGTGCAAAAACAAAAAAGGACTTGGCCCATACCCAGGTCCTTTTCTATTGATTAGGGTCTGTTGATCTTTGATGTATAACAAGGGCTAGCAAGCCATAGCATTGTAGCGTGGCTGTACGTTTCACAACCTGACTGAAATAGATCAGGTTTTTGCAGCCCATTTGGAACATACAGCGGCTTGGGCGAATAGGCCTTGGCAACGAATTGTAATACTTTTAACTATTTAAACGGCGTGACAACAACTCCATGTCAGATTCTTTAGAACAATCAAAGCAACAAATAGCAACACTTCGCAACACACTTAATGAGTACAACTATCAGTACTATGTGATGGATGACCCTTCGGTTCCTGATGCAGTATATGATAGAGATATGCAGGCGCTTATTGCGCTAGAAAAACAATATCCTACGCTTCAAAGCCCGAACTCTCCCAGTCAAAAAGTAGGGGGCGCAGCGTTATCGGCCTTTGAACAAGTTACCCATGATGTTCCTATGCTGTCGCTGGATAACGCCTTTGATGAAGATTCACTGCTTGCCTTCGAAAAACGTTTAAAAGACAGACTAAAAGATTCGGCAACGTTAGATTTTAGCTGCGAACCCAAGCTAGATGGTTTAGCGGTAAGTATTCTGTATGAAAATGGCGAATTAGTGCGTGCTGCAACCCGTGGTGACGGTCAGGTAGGAGAGAATATCACGGCTAACGTGCGTACCATCTCTAATGTGCCGTTAACGCTTCGTGGTGATCATTATCCTGAGCGCGTAGAAGTGCGCGGTGAAGTGTTTATGCCCCGTGATGGCTTTGCAAAACTCAACGAACACCAAAAAGAAACGGGGGGTAAGGTTTTTGCCAACCCTCGTAATGCTGCGGCCGGCAGCTTACGACAGTTAGACTCTAAAATTACGGCCAAGCGCCCGCTGATGTTTTATGCTTATTCGCTAGGCGTAGTGCAACCTGAAAGTTTTGAACTGCCCACAACACACAGCGAGCGCCTTAAGCAGTTGGGTAATTGGGGGCTGCCGCTGTGCCCTGATATCGATACTGCTGATGGCGGTAAGGGCTGCTTGGCATACTACAACCACATTCTGGAAAAGCGCGACAGTTTGCCATACGACATTGACGGCGTGGTGTTTAAGGTAAACCGTATTGACCTGCAAAATGCCCTTGGCTTTGTGGCGCGAGCGCCTCGCTGGGCCATTGCACAGAAGTTTCCTGCACAAGAAGAAGTAACTAAGCTACTTGACGTTGAGTTTCAGGTAGGAAGGACTGGTGCGATCACGCCGGTTGCCCGTTTAGAGCCCGTGTTTGTAGGCGGAGTAACAGTATCTAATGCTACTCTTCACAATCAGGACGAAATTTCCAGATTAGGCGTTAAAGTTGGCGACACCGTGGTAATCCGCCGTGCGGGTGACGTTATTCCTCAGGTCGTGTCTGTGGTAGAAGCTAATCGCACAGGTAGCGAAACTGACATTAGCTTCCCAAGCCAATGCCCGGTTTGTGACTCGCAGGTTGAAAAACTAGAAGATGAAGCGGTTGCCCGCTGCACCGGTGGATTAATTTGTGCCGCACAACGCAAACAGGCGCTTAAGCATTTTGCTTCGCGTAAAGCATTCGATATTGATGGTCTGGGCGACAAGTTAGTCGATCAGTTAGTTGACGCTGATCTTGTGCACAGTCCCGCCGACTTTTTCACGCTTTCGTTAGGCGATGTTGTTGGGCTAGAGCGCATGGCTGAAAAGTCTGCCAGTAAGCTACTGGCATCGCTTGAAGCTTCAAAGCAAACCACGCTTGCCAAGTTCCTATACGCATTGGGGATCCGTGAGGTTGGCGAAGCTACTGCGGCAAACTTGGCTGCGCACTTCGAAACCTTGGAGGCTATTCGCGAGGCGTCGCTTGAAGCACTGGTTAAAGTCCAAGACGTTGGTGAAGTGGTGGCTACCCACATTTTCAATTTCTTTAACGAGTCACACAATACCGATGTTATTGATGCGCTATTAAAAGAAGGAATTAATTGGCCAGCTATTGTAAAGCCAGATTCGGATAATTTGCCTCTTGAAGGCAAAACATGCGTTATTACAGGTACGCTCAGCGAAATGGGGCGTTCTGACGCGAAAGCACGTTTGCAGTTACTTGGTGCAAAAGTGGCAGGCTCGGTAAGTAAGAATACCGACTTCCTAGTTGCAGGAGAAAAAGCGGGTTCCAAATTAACTAAAGCACAAGAACTAGATGTGGAGGTATGGGACGAAGCTGCGCTTATCGCTTTTTTATCTGAGCATGAAAAGTAGCCTGCTTGGCTTAAATTCAATAAGAGAGCTCGGCGTAATGGTTTTCCTGAATAAATTAGCGCCGAACTCATATTGATTGTTACCAATAAAAAACGCCACTTATACGAAGTGGCGTTTTTTGTAATTCTTGCTCTGTCTTTTACGGCGTACTTTGTACTGAACGTTGTAAGGGGCTTGAGAAAAGGTAAACATTTCTACAAACCCTCAAGTGTAGGGCTCTCACGCTAGTGGGCTTCTTGATTCCGCATTTGTCTGCGTCTTTCCCAGGCTTTTTTCACTTGAAAGCGCCAAACCCAGTTCAAAGAGAAATAACCCGCTAGCCCAAACACGACCGAGCAAATTCCACACCCGACTAAAAATGCAGGGCCAATGGTATTAATGCTTTCTACAACCCACTGCCAACTAAACTGAAATTCAAAATGCTCAGGCTTGGTCCCAAGTACAGTAGTACCAACCTTGTAAGCCCCATAGAATATAGGCGGAATAGTAAATGGGTTAGTCACCCAAACAGTTGCAACAGATAAGGGCAGGTTTGCTCGAAATGGAATAGCTAAACCGGCAGAAAGCCACATTTGAAACGGTACCGGCCAAAACGCGAAAAATAAACCTATGCCAAATGCACCAGATGCAGAACGACGGTTTAAGTGCCAAAGATTAGGCTCGTGCAATACGCTACCAAAAATTTTTAAAGCTTTGTTTTGCTTAATGCTTTGGTGATCTGGCAAAAAACGTCGGATAAATTTCTTAGGCATAAATATCAATGCATCTCGAAAATAAAATCAAAAAAGACAGAAAAAATAACAGTAAACGGAATTGCGCAACATGAATTTGCACCACCCACATTCACTCACTGTCAATTGCTACGTGAAAACATGGTCAATCGTATCACAATTTGCTTAAGCTGTTTTTGCGCTAGCGCAATAAGTGCAGTTTTCTGGCAAAAACTTCCAAGTACTCACAGCATGGCACTGATGATTGCCATTTTAATAATATCTGTGACTATCATTATATTCATTTCGACGACAAAACCCGCTGAACATCATGCATTTCCAGAGGTGCTGCTATGTTGGGCAGTGAGCGGGCTGCTGTCTGGAGTACTTTGGGTGGCGAGTGTAGGGCATTTTTACTACGCTTGGCAACTGCCCCAAGGGAAAATTCAACAAGATGTCACAATTTCAGGTCGAGTTGTGTCGGGGGGATGTGTCTTCGGCACAGCTAGGGTGCCGGAAGCGACTTATCACTATGTTGTCGCTATTGAGTCTGTCGACCGTGAAAGCACAGCGACATTTCTAGACAACGGTATACTTTCCCCCTTGCCTAAGCGTGTTTTAACTAGCACGTTTAATTTCAAAGCTCGTCTTACTCACCAACGTTATGAATTCCCAAATGATCGAAAAAGCGAAGGCTTAGCCAACAAGAAAATCGCATATGCTCAACAGGGGACTATAGGCGTGCGGCCTCAATCAGTTTCTCCGTCCCAGGTGAAATTAAATTGTTTGCACAACGGTGATACCTTCACCGCAATTGTAAAACTTAAACCTGCATACGGTACGGCTAATCCTGTTGGAGCTAGCCGACAACAGCAGTTGGTTAGCCAATTTATTCATGCAACTGGTTATATCAAGTCGATAGAGCACGATAAAACAAAGCATAATCACTCAGTGCGTTATGAACTTGCTACAACATTGCAGAAGCTAGACCTTGTTCATGAAAAATGGTGGCGCACATTGCTGCTAGGGGATAAAACGGGCTTTACGTTGGGTGATTGGACGCTGTTACAACGCACCGGCACTGGGCACATGTTTAGTATATCAGGCATGCATCTATCACTTATCGCTGGGGTCTGCTTATTGTTTTTTAACCCTGTTATATTTTTACTCACGCATGTTACTAGCCTATTAGGCAGAGCGAAATATTGGTTAGTACGTTCAGCCTCCATCAACTATCCGGCAACAGGTCGAAAGAATAGAGTGCGGGAAATAAGTAAGATGTTTCAAACCAGCGCGCCAATTAGAGCCTCTGTACTTTGTGTGCTTATTGTTGCTTGTTTTTGTTACGCATTGCTTAGTGGAAGCGCGTTGCCAGTTGTGCGTGCGCTGATACTGGTAACTATGGGGTGCGTGCTGTCTCTTACTCGACATGCATGGCGGCCAGTAAATGTTGCGCTCACAATGCTTACTTCGAGCTTGTTGCTCTTTCCTCTCTCTATATTAGGCGCTAGCTTTTACTTGAGCATAGGGGCTGTACTGTGCATTTGGTTTTTAGTTGTTGTTTGGGGGCTACAGCGAGCACCATGGTATGTGTCTTTGTTTAAACTACAAGTAGCGCTTACCGTAATAATGATGCCGCTAACCCTAATATGGTTTGGTAGCGCCAGTTTTGTTGCAGTTGTTACCAACTTAATCGCCTTGCCCGTCATATCGTTACTTTTACCTATTTGTTTAATTTCGTTGTTAGTCCTTCATTTTGCTGAGTTGCCTTTCGCACAACAAGTTACGGGCATGCTTATGCATTACAGTGATGTGTGTTTAGGGTATTTGTTATCGCTTTTGAACGTTCTTAGTCAGTTTTCTGGGAGCGCTATCAATTTTTACGTAAGTAGTGGTGCGGCACTTTGTCTAATTGTCGCTTTTTTTATTTTTCTTTTGCCAACATGGCGTTACAAAGCTATCTGCGTAGCGCTTCTCTTGCTCCCATCGCTAAGCATTTTTCAAAAGTGGTTACCTACCAATGAATCGATATGGGCGCTGCATGTATTTGATGGGGGCCAGGCCAGTGCTATTGCAGTGACTGCGGGAGGCCGGGCTATGATTATTGATTCTGGTGCTCAGTTTAATGGCAATGCTCATACTGCAACGAAACACCTGTTACCTTTTTTGGAAAGTAGGCATATTTCAAATATAGATGTTGTAGTTCATACGCATAGTGACAACGATCATGCAGGAGGCGCATTAGCCATTGAACAACACGCCTTAGCTAAAGAAGCCACTTTCTATACACCAACATTAGGTTGTGAGCGAGGAAAGCGTATACGCTGGCAGAATTTAACAATCAATTTTCTATGGCCGCCAAATGGCAACAAAGAAGACAACAATGCCATGTCGTGTGTGGTTAAAATAACAAGCGACGCTGGTAGCGTGTTAATTCCTGGTGACATTGAGAAAACAAGTGAGTACGCGTTGATAACCCGTGAAATCATGGATGGTTTTTCAGAGGGGGCTTCAATGGATACTTTAGCGAGTTCTACAAATCTAAGTGCCGACATTCTTATTGCGCCGCATCACGGAAGCAAAACGTCTTCTACTAATGTTTTTATAGAACACGTTGCACCAAAAGCTGTGATCTTTACGCAAGGTTATGAGAATCGATGGCAGTTTCCTGCGTATGTTGTGGCTAAACGTTACGAGCGTTTGGGCGTAACGCAATATTTAACAAGCTATCACGGATATATAAGCGCAACTTTCGATAAGGATTCTTTTCACATAGATTCCCAACGTGGAACGTTGAACAATCGCTGGTATTTACCAGGCATTACACCGCGACACCTCAAAGACTAAATAATATCGTCAAATGCCAAAAATATTAGCTTGTAACGAAACGAAGATGTGCACGAATACCTTTAAATAGGTATGAAGTGGCCACACATTATTCACTTAGTTGGCAGACTAACCAATTTTGCCGCTATATTAGTGAATTAGAGCGAGAACGAGTACAATACTTTCAACGCGTTTTTGTTAACGTTTCAAACAGGTTAAAAAAACTACATGCAACAAGCCGACAACTCGGATTATCAAATTAAGCGCTTTTTACAGTACCTTAAAGCGTATAAAGTGCCTTTCGTTTTTGCCATCATTGGTATGATTGGTTATTCCGCGGTAGATACCTTCGTATTTTCCCAGCTTCAGCCAATGATTGACGAATCACTGGGGAAAAACGATCATGACTATCTACGTCTAGCCGCATATGCGATTGTGCCGCTCTTTTTGTTACGGGGTGTTTTCAACTTTTTAGGTAGTTACACGCTAAGCTGGATTGGTGCTCAGGTGGTAATGCGCATGCGCCAGCAGTTGTTTGAAAAATACATTCATCTTCCAGTGGCATTTCACGATAATCATGCAGTTGGCGGGCTTATCAGTAAAGTCACCTACGACACAGAGCAAGTGGCTAATGCATCTGGTAAGGCGCTGCTAACATTGGTGAGGGAAGGCGCACTGGTCATCGGTTTGCTGTGTGTCATGTTCTATTACTCATGGCAGCTTTCGCTCATATTTCTTTTAATTGGCCCAATTGTGGCGGTGATTGTTTCTATCGTCAGTAAGCGTTTTCGCGTTGTAAGTAAAAACATTCAACAATCAATGGGCAACCTAACATCGTCGGTAGAGCAAGCGGTGAAAGGTCACAAAGTTGTGATCATGTTTGGCGGTCAAGAAATAGAGCAAAAGCGTTTCGAGCAGAAAAACAATCACAACCGTCAACAGTCAATGAAGCTGAATGTCACCTCTATTTTGAGTGTGTCTTCAATACAGGTAATAGCGTCAATTGCCCTTGCAGTCGTTCTGTTTATTGCCAGCACGCCCGGTATGCTTGAAAAGCTTACAGCAGGCGTATTTATTAATGTGGTCTTTTGTATGGTGATGCTGCTTAAACCTCTTAAACAGCTCACTACCATTAATAACCAATTTCAAAAAGGTATGGCAGCCTGCGCCAGTATTTTTGAAATTCTTGATGAAGCAGACGAAGAAGATAAAGGGAAAACCAAAGTAGAGCGCGCAACAGGAAAAATTGAATTTGACGACGTTACATTCTCTTATCCAGGAAAACAGACGCCCGCGTTATCTAATGTGAGCTTTATCGCAAACCCTGGGCAGTCGATTGCTTTGGTAGGGCGCTCGGGAAGTGGTAAATCGACTATCTCGTCGCTGCTTACACGCTTTTATGTACCGCAAGAAGGTGAAATTCGCTTGGATGACACGGCGCTCAACGATATTGATCTTAAAGATCTGCGGGCGCAGTTCGCCGTGGTATCGCAAAACGTTACGCTATTTAACGATACCATAGCTAACAATATTGCTTATGGTGCGCGCCAAAATGTATCTCGCAAAGACATCGAGAATGCGGCAAAAATGGCGCATGTTGAAGAGTTCTTATCGAACTTACCTGAAGGACTAGATACGGTAATTGGTGAAAACGGCTTGATGCTTTCGGGCGGCCAGCGTCAGCGTATTGCCATTGCAAGGGCAATACTTGCCGAAGCGCCCATACTTATTCTGGATGAAGCGACATCTGCCCTTGATACAGAGTCTGAGCGTTTGATCCAAGACGCATTAGAAACGCTGCAAAAACGATGCACCAGCATTGTTGTGGCGCACCGTTTGTCTACCATCGAAAACGCAGATTGCATTATGGTAGTGGAGCAGGGGCGCATTATTGAAAAAGGTAAACACAACGAATTGCTTGAAAAAGGTGGTCATTACGCGCAACTGCACGCGTTGCAATTTGGTGAGACTAAGTGAGTCAATCACAAAGCAAAACCAAGCACGATAAATGGTATTTCGGCCATCCTTTAGTGTGGCTGCTCTCACCATTTGCGCTGCTGTTCTACTTTATTTCCGCAATTCGCCGGTTACTTTTTAAAATTGGATTCAAAAAGGCCTTTACGGCTAACGCTCCCGTGATTGTCGTTGGCAACATATCAGTGGGCGGCAACGGAAAAACGCCAGTCGTATTAGCTTTAGCCGATTATTACCAGAAGCAGGGCATAAAGGTCGGTATTTTAAGTCGTGGTTATGGCGCTAAATCATCAGAATACCCGCGATTAGTGAAAGGCGAAGATGATGCGTCTGAAGTGGGTGACGAACCTCGTTTACTGGCCATTAGAAGCCAGTGCGACGTTGTTATCGATCCAGTCCGCGCACGTGGAGCCGCGTACTTAAGTGACGAATTACACTGTGATTTAATTATTTGTGATGACGGTCTTCAACATTACGCGCTTCATCGCGACGTTGAAATTGTAGTGATGGACGACAGAAAAGTAGGCAGTGGTTATTTGCTGCCAATGGGGCCCCTTCGCGAAGGACAATGGCGCCTTGGTACCGTTGATGCGCTAATACATAATAGCCGTTCGATGCCGACATTTAGCCATGCTGTAGCGCCTCAATATTTAATGACCTTAGTAGCAGGGGACTTCACCTCTGTTTCAAACAGAGTAAGAACCAGTCCCCTTGAAGAGATACATAAAGTGCCGTGCAGCGCAATTGCTGGAATAGGTTCACCTCAGCGTTTTTTCTCTCAGCTTAAAGAAATGGGTATCCAGCTTTCTTCGGCTACACCGCTGGCGGATCACCATGCGATCACACGGTCAGACATACCGAATGGCAGAGTGTTAATGACAGAAAAAGACGCCGTTAAAGCTGCACCTTTTGCTCATAACGACTGCTGGTTTTTACCTGTTACCGCGCATTTAGCGCCAGACTTTTTTAATTTAGTAAATGTGAAACTTGCCAAGGCAGGTTTAAAGATCAACCAAGACGGACAGGAATAATAACAATGGCCTTTGATAAAAAGCTTTTAGAAGTTTTGGCTTGCCCAGTGTGTAAGGGAAAATTAGTTCTAAGTGATGATAGCACCCAGTTAGTGTGTCGATTTGATAGATTGGCTTTCGATATAAAAGATGGCATCCCTGTACTTATCGAAAGTAAAGCAACAGCATTGTCGTTAGACGATGTTGACGCAACACGGTAATAAAACGTTAAACTAAGTGGTAAATAAGGGCGAAATAAAGTTATGTCATTTACAGTTGTGATCCCTGCTCGATACGGCTCAAGTCGGTTTCCTGGCAAACCCTTAGCGCTTATTGACGGAAAGCCGATGATTCAACATGTGGTTGAACGTGCTAAAGAAGCTGGAGCCGATAACGTCATTGTTGCCACGGACGATGAACGTATTCAAAACGTTGTGCTTGGTTTTGCTCAAGTATGCATGACGTCTGTCAACCACCAATCTGGAACAGAGCGCATTGCCGAGGTTATCGAAAAAGAAGGCATTGCGAGTTCTACTATTGTGGTTAACGTACAGGGGGATGAGCCATTTATTCCCGCTGAAAACATCAGGCAGGTTGCAGATAATCTTGCCAATGCGCCCCAGTGCCAGATGGCTACGTTATCTACGCCTATTGAACGTGTTGAGGATGTGTTTAACCCCAATATCGTTAAGGTGTTGGTAAACGAAAAGGGTGAGTCTATCTATTTTTCACGTTCTCCTATTCCTTTTGAACGCGATCACATGATGGCAAACCCGCAATCTGCAAATACGTCGCTGTACAAACGCCATATAGGTATTTATGCCTATCGTGCTGAATACGTTAAGCAATATGTTGCCTATGCGCCTAGCTCTCTGGAGCAAATTGAATCCTTAGAACAGCTTCGAGCCATATGGTATGGCGATAAGATTCACTGTGAGGTGGCGATAGCGCCACCGCCAGTTGGAATTGATACCCCGGAAGATCTAGAACGTCTTTTAAAGACTATAAGTTAATAAGAAATGAGTGCTGAAATAGGGCTGACGCTTTGTAGTAAATTAGCAACAAGCTTTATCTAAACAGCCAGTTCTTGTAAAAGGTGAGTGAAACCTTTTAAACGCATACACATAGTAACAAGGGAACCGTTATGAACGTAGTTATTACCGGTGGCAACAGAGGCATAGGCCTTGCGCTCACCAAGCAATATAAAGCACGTGGTGCGAAAGTTTATGCTACCTGTCGAAACAGTTGCGACGAGCTAAACAGTGCTGGTGTGACAATCATCAAAGGTGTGGACGTATCCCAACCAGAAATGTTGGCTGAAAAGCTTGCACCTTTAATGGACGTTAACATCGATTTGCTCATTAATAATGCCGGAGTGCTCGGACGCGAGAGTATTGACGATTGGGATCCAAATACCATCGACTATCAATTTAGGGTTAATGCATTAGGTCCATTGTTAGTTACTCAAACACTATTACCGGCAATGGCAAAAGACGGTAAAATTGCCATGATTACCAGTCGCATGGGTTCAATGGCAGACAATGGGTCAGGCGGCTACTATGGCTACCGAATGTCCAAAGCCGCACTAAACGCGGCGGGAGTGTCCATGGCGAATGATCTGAAACCCAAGGGAATTGCAGTAGGTATTTTCCATCCTGGATTCGTTCAAACAGAAATGGTGAATGGAGCGGGAGATATTGATGCTGATACCTGTGCTGAGCGTTTGTCACAACGCATAGATGAGCTAAATGTATCTAACGCAGGTCGCTTCATCCATTCAAATGGTGACGAGTTGCCTTGGTAGGTTTAATGTTGGCTTGCCACAAACTCAATCAATAATGCATCACACCAAGAGAGCGCTTACGAAAAGCGCTCTTTTACTTTTAAACTACACCTGTCTTTAATTGCACGTGTCCTTAACTACACGTGTTCTTAACTACATGATTCCAATGCGCCCTAGCTTTAGCGCGTTAAATCATACGTATCAATGATTTGCTTAATAGACCCGTCTTTTAAACGACCGCTAAGGGCTTGGTTAAACTCTGGAAATAGTGATGCGCACTTAGATTTGGCGGAGATAGCAAAATGTACATTGTTTGAAGATATAGGTGACTGGCTTATTCGCATGCCATCATTTTCTGGGTCGTTCAAGTGGCTTAGTGCTGCGCTTTGTGGTGAAACTGCGTAATCAGCACGATGTCGACGCATCATTTCATACATTTTGTCGTGGTTTTTAACTTCGATAATATTCAAGTTTGATTTAATGCTATCGAATTTTTCACCTAAGCTTATTCCTCGAGGCATCACACCAATATATTGCGCGAGTGCGTTAAGCGAAAGATCGGTACCTCGCGTTTGAGAAAGCGAAGGAGAGAGCACAACGTAAACCTCTTCTGCTGCAAACGGTGCGGTGATAAGCCATTTTCGACTACGAGCTTCGTTCCAATAGTTTCCCGCCAAAATATCAAGCTCGCCCGCGTCGAGTTTGGATTCTATTCGTTTCCAGGGGAGCCCGGTTTCTATCTTTAGTGCGACACCTAAATCCCGTGCTAGCAGGGTTAAAACGTCAAATGCTATCCCCGTAGCTTTCAACCTTCCTTCAAACTCGTTAAATGCGTAGGGAAACCACTGTTGTGCTCCCGCGGTGTGTAAAGTCTTGCACTCTGTACTGGCGAGTGCACGAGGGTTGAATACGAAAGTCAAAATGAGCACTATGCCAAATGACAAGATGTGGCGGGAAGAGTGTTTCAGTTTGGAGTAGGGTAACATTGCCATATTTTATTCACGTACCACAGAAGATGGCATTGATAGTTTTACTTGTTTAATTATGTATAGGGTCTGTTATACATAAAACCCTATCGACTGGCAATTAGCCGATAGGGTTACAAAAATAACGAATAGATGACTTTCGAGTTTAGACTGCAGTTAATCGAAAGTTACAGCGCGGGATCAGCGCCTTCGTCTTCTTCGTCTTGGTCTTCAGACAATACTGCCCATACGTCGTGTTCGTTAGCGTGAATAACTTCAGCCCATACACGATCGCCAGGTTTTACGTCATAAACACCGTTTAAATGAACCAGACCATCAACTTCCGGTGCGTCTGCATAGGTACGGCCGACGGCACCTTCCGCATCAACGCTGTCGATAACAACTTGATATTCGTTACCGATTCTCGCTTGAAGTCGCGCTGCGCTTATTTCGCCCTGTACTTCCATAAACCGTGCAAGGCGAGCTTGTTTCACTTCTTCTGGCACTGGGTCAGGGAGGTCATTTGCTCTTGCACCTTCAACAGGGGAATAGGCGAATGCACCAACACGATCAAGCTGCGCTTCGCGAAGGAAGTCCAATAACTCTTCAAACTCTTCTTCCGTTTCGCCCGGAAAGCCGACGATGAATGTCGAACGAATGACTAATGATGGGCACTGTTCGCGCCACTTTTTAACGCGCTCTAGCACGCGCTCAGCACTACCTGGGCGTTTCATTAACTTAAGAATACGTTTGTTGGCGTGTTGAAACGGAATATCCAAGTAAGGAAGGATTTTACCTTCGTTCATTAGTGGAATTAGGTCATCCACATGCGGGTAAGGGTACACGTAATGTAATCGGACCCAAATGCCCATTTCGCCCAGCTTTTCACACAACTGTTGCATGTGTGCTTTAACCGGCATGCCGTTCCAAAAGCCCGTTCTATGCTTAACATCAACACCATAGGCGCTAGTGTCTTGTGAAATAACCAATAGCTCTTTAACACCAGCATCTTTCAAACGCTTAGCTTCATCGAGTACGTTACCCACTGGGCGGCTGACAAGGTCGCCACGCATAGAAGGAATGATACAGAACGTGCAACGGTGGTTACAGCCTTCTGAAATCTTCAAGTAAGCATAATGACGAGGCGTTAATTTAACGCCGTGATCAGGAATAAGGTCTTCAAACGGATTGTGCTGGGGTTTTGGAAGATGATCGTGTACTTGCTCAACTACCGTTTCGTAGGCATGAGGCCCCGTGATAGCCAGTACATTCGGATGAAGCTCTCTAATTTCGTCTTCTTTAACACCTAAACACCCGGTAACGATAACTTTGCCGTTTTCTTTAAGTGCTTCGCCTATAGTGTCTAATGACTCTTCTACCGCCGCGTCAATGAATCCACAGGTGTTAACGATAACCAAGTCGGCATCGTTGTAGGTAGGGACTACGTCATAACCTTCGGTGCGAAGTTGAGTAAGAATACGCTCTGAATCAACTAAGTTCTTAGGGCAACCTAAGCTAACAAAACCAATTCTGCTGCCATTGCTTTGTTGCGAAGGTTTGTTGTCACTTAATACCTTCACTGGCGTTTCTAGCGTGGTGGTTTTATTTACTACTTTGTTTGGATTAAACGTTTCTACTGTCATCTAAAATATCACCTGGAAAATGACTGAGCTTAAAATGGCCGCGGATTATACAGGAAAACACGCTTGTACGCAGTATATATAATTAGCGACCAAGATATAAATTATTGACGCATTCTCACAGTACAGCCGTAATTTAGGCACTAAACGTGAAAACAAGTGTAAACGGCCACGGGTTTCATTGTAAAAGCGGCACGAACAAGGTTTAAAAACACCTTACTCACCCCCACATTTATCACTTCTTGAAAGTAAACATATCAGAGTTGAATGCGCTTTAGGGTTCAAATTAATAAAATAGAAGTGAATGCATGCTTAAATTACCGCTAACTTTTTATGATGAGTCAGGGCGAATTCTACCTCCCCGTTGGCTTTACAGCGTGTTTATACTTCTATGCATTGACTGGCTCGCGTTCGTCTTTTCTCTGGCTTCCCGCACTCAAACTAGTGAGTTACTTACGTTCTTTTACCCACAAAAAGAAACGTTAGGGTTGGGGTTAGCGGCAAGTTTACCGGTGTTAATTGCGTTATCTTTGGTTAGTCAACGAGATCGCTTATGGAAAAAAGGCTTTTTAGCATGGTGCCGATGGGTTATTCCGCTGGCTCAATTGGGGGTGTTGGCATTGTTAAGTGTTCAGCTTTACTACGCTATGCATCATCACTGGGGGTTTGAAACTATTACGGGTGTAAAAATCGTTTTTTACAGTATAGCCTTGTACGCAATTTCAAAAAGTCGTCATTTAAAGTGGATGGTAGAGGATTGGGAAACACCTAACCCCTGAACCTCATTCTCCAAAAACATCTTTATCGGAAATATATTAAATGCACTCAATTGAACAGACGTAAAACTGAGTGCAAAATCTGTCAGAACGTTAGTGGCTGCGTAAGTGGTTCCCCAACGCCTGTTCATAGTAGGCAAATACGCTGATTTGACTGTCGTTAACCAGACGTTCATAGCAAATACCCGCTAAGGCATAGGTATTTTCACCAACCTGAAGAAAAACGGCAGGTGCTTTAGGATTTGACTGATCGTAAATCCATTCACCATCTAGCTGCGCTTTTAAAATTTCTCCAACGTAAGCGCCAAAGATATTACAGATGGTGAACACTGCTTCATCTTCTAACGCTAAATCGTGATATTTATCTACGAAACTAAGTAAAATGTCGTCCACCAGTGCTACGCTAGCGGGTGAGTGGTCGAGTACAATATCGAACTCATCAGCTGCTGTTACCACAGCGTCCTTCGCGCAATCTGCCATTAATTTATTGAGTTCATCAGGTGACATGTTGTTCTCCTTCTCACCGATACTTTTGGTATAACAAGCTAACGCTTAAAAAGTCGTTAAGACAAGGTGTTATAAGTTTTTGACTATTGTGCGCAAGTTATCGGCTAAAGTCTATTTTTGTCCAGTTAATCTATTTATTACACTTGCAGCGGCAAACATACCAAAGGTGGCGGTTACCGTGACCACAGCACCAAAGCCGCCTGCACAGTCTAGTCGAGTACCACCTTCCATTGCAGATTTGTTGTAACAAACCGAGCCGTCAGGTTGTGGGTAGCGCAATTGCTCTGTTGAATAGATACACTCAACGCCAAAGCGGCGTTTTGGATTTTTACTAAAATTATAGTTACGTCTAAGCTCACTGCGTAGCTTAGCTGCTAGGGGGTCTTGTGTTGTTTTAGCTAAATCGCCTTTAGTGACTTGAGTTGGGTCTATTTGACCGCCCGCGCCGCCAACCGTAACAATGTGAATTTTATTGCGTTTACAGTGAGCTATCATCGCCGCTTTAGCGCGAATACTGTCGGTGGCATCGACCACAGCGTGCATTTCTTTGGTTAAAAGTGTGGCCGTATTGTCTGGGGTGACAAAATCCTCAATACATTTCACTTTGCAAGCAGGATTTATCAAGTGAATTCTCGATGCAACGGCGTCGACCTTTGCTTCTCCTATGGTATTAGAAAGCGCGTGAATTTGGCGATTTGTATTAGTTACGCAAACATCGTCTAAATCAATAAGGGTTATAGTACCAATGCCCGAACGAGCTAGTGCTTCTGCAGTCCAACTTCCCACACCGCCAATACCGACTACAGCCACATGACTGTTGGCTAAATTATTAGTTTGCTGTGCGCCATATAAACGCACAATACCGCCTAAACGTGGATCATCAGACATGTTTCACTTCACTTAAAAATAAACTAACTCAAAGGCGTGTGTTTACACAAAAACGTGCAAGCACGCTAGCAGGGCGCGCATCATCTCAAAAGTGGACACTAAAGATCAATACACTCCAGTTTTTTCGAATAATAAATCCGATTTTAAGCGACATACGTTCTACCCAATACATGTTTAAATGAATTCATTGTTTAATGAAGTAATAAAAAGGGGCAGGCATATGGGCTTACTCATTGATGGAAAATGGCAAGATAAGTGGTACGACACCAGCAAAAATGGTGGGAAATTTGAGCGCCAAGCATCTAAATTTCGTGACAAAGTCAGTAACGAAGATGGTTCCACGTTTCCCGCTGAATCTGATCGCTATCATCTTTATGTCTCGTTAGCTTGTCCTTGGGCCCACAGAGCGCTCATATTTAGAAAGTTAAAGGGATTGGAGGCGCATATTGATGTTTCGGTGGTACACCCTGAGATGCTTGATCAAGGCTGGGAGTTTAAAGATTACCCAGGATCAACGGGGGATAAGCTTTATAACTTCGATTATGCGCATCAAATTTATACTAAGGCAGAACCTGAGATAACCACCCGTGTCACTGTTCCAATCCTTTGGGATAAACGAACAGAAACTATCGTTAATAATGAATCAGCTGAAATTATCCGTATTTTTAACAGTGGGTTTAATTCACTGACTAATAATGAAGACGATTATTATCCTAACGCCCAACGTGAAGAAATTGATGCCATCAACAATATGGTGTATCACGACATAAATAATGGCGTGTATAAAGCTGGATTTGCTACAACGCAAGAGGCCTATGAAGAGGCAGTAACTGCATTGTTCTGCGCGCTAGATAGGGTTGAAGAAAGGTTGAGTAAACAACGTTATTTGGTTGGCAGCAAAATAACAGAAGCTGACTGGCGCTTATTTACCACGCTGATACGCTTCGACGCTGTGTATCACGGGCACTTTAAATGCAATAAAAAACAAATTGCAGACTATCCAAATATTTACGGCTATATGAAAGAACTTTATCAAGTTCCGGGTGTTGCTGAAACGGTAAACTTCGACCATATCAAAAGGCACTATTACTACAGCCATACTATGATAAATCCAACCCAGGTAATCCCCGTTGGGCCAGAGCAAGATCTTATGTCGCCTCACGGTCGCGATAAAATAGGACGTTAAAGCACCCAAATGGTCAGTAATACAAAAAGCTAAACGCGAAGTTCGTAAAAGATAGTGAAGGTTAAGATTTAAGGTAGATACACATTATGTCAGTGGAAGTGAGTGAACAAAAATCGATAGAGAAAGTGGTTACAGGTATGCCAACAAGTGATGGTGCAGGCGTGTCGCTTACTCGTATTATCGGACAACCTGATCTACCTCGCCTCGATCCCTTTTTAATGTTGGATTTTTTTGGTTCAGATAATCCAGGTGAATACATTGCTGGTTTTCCACCACATCCTCACCGTGGTTTTCAGACAGTTACTTATATGCTTGCAGGAAAAATGCGCCATAAAGACTCTGTAGGCAATGAGGGGGTTATTGATGCTGGTGGCATTCAATGGATGAATGCGGGTCGAGGCATAATACATGAAGAAATGCCAGAGCAGGAGGAGGGCTTGTTACAAGGCTTTCAGCTGTGGGTGAATCTTCCGGCCGTAGAGAAAATGTCAGCGCCGAACTATCAAGACATACAGCCAGATAGTGTGCCTACAGTACACATTCAAGATGCAGTAATAAAAGTGTTAGCAGGTGAAATTGACGGTGTGAAAGGGCCTGTGAAGACAACGGCGGTTGCTCCTACTTTTTTAGACGTTGCACTACGAAGCGGGAGTTCGGAAATTGCACTGGGTTCGGATGAAGCTGCCTTTATTTATGTGTACGAGGGAATCGTGGTCATTAATAGCGGCGAACTTAGCAAAGAAACAATTGTGTCGCAGGGAGAGCTGGGTGTTTTGTCACAAAGTGGCAAGCAGCTATCTGTATCCGCTGATACGGGTTGTAAGTTTATAGTGGTCTCAGGTAAACCTATTGAAGAGCCTGTGGTCCAATATGGGCCTTTTGTAATGAACACTCAGCAGGAAATTGTTCAGGCATTTAACGATTACCAAAGCGGTTCATTAGCAAAGTAGATACAAGGTTTGCCTGTTTTGATTCGACGATGGGTAATTATCTATGCGGACTGGTATTAGACTGGGCTTTTAATCAATACCTTTTCGTTAGGTTCAGCAAGGAGTAGCACTGCCAATGCATTTTGAAAGCGTCGCCGAAAAACACGTGCTATCACTTTTAGAATTTGAACGTAGTAACAAAGCCTATTTTGAATTGTCTATAGCACCAAGAGAGGCAGCGTTTTATTCATTGGATGGCGTTGGCTACCACATTAGCGAATTGCTTTACTTACAACAGCAGAAAAGAGCTTGGGGTTATGTGCTTGTTGATGAGCTACGAAATAACCAGATTGTAGCGCGTGCTAACATCAAAAATAGAGCAGGCGACAAGGCGGAAATCGGCTATCGAGTTGCAGAGAAGGATTGTGGAAAAGGCATTGCTTCTCACTGCGTCTCATTTTTAATTGAGGAGGCCAAAAGCATGGGCATAAAATTGCTCACTGCTGAAGTCATGGATAATAACGCCGCTTCTGAAAAAGTTCTTATCAAGAATGGTTTTAGTCCAAAGCTGTGCTTTCGCCGAAAGTATCGTCATCAAGGCGCTTTCCATAACAGTATCTACTTCGAACTCGCGCTTTAAACTCATCGATTGAAAACAGCGTGAGCAAAACGTTGCGCTGTTCAAATTGAATTAGTAATTCACTCCCTCTAATGATTTAATATCAGTATGTCTAATCTCTTTTACGACAATAACAAAGGGGCGTATGCGCTTTTTTGTTGTAAAAAGCGATAATGTAATCATAAATAGTTAAAACACAGGGAATTTCGATCCAAATGGCAACCCCAATTACCTGCTTTAAAGCGTACGATATTCGTGGCGAATTGAACTCACAACTGACTGAAGATGTAGCGTATCGAATTGGCTATGCTTTTGCGCAAGAATTAAGTGCGAAAACTGTTGTTGTTGGTAGTGATGTGCGTCTTACGTCAACACCATTAAAATTAGCGTTAAGCGCGGGTCTAATCGATGCTGGTGCAACAGTGACCGATATTGGCATGGCAGGAACAGAAGAAATTTATTTCGCTACCAAACACCTTGGCGTTGATGGTGGTATTGAAGTAACGGCAAGTCATAACCCCATTAATTACAACGGTATGAAACTGGTGAAGTCAGGCTCTGTTCCAATTAGTGGCGACACAGGCCTAAACGCGATAAAAGAGAAAGCGGAAGCACTAGAAGATAGCTTCGTGTCAGAGCGATTAGCACACTACACTGAGGGGGCGTTGATTGATGCTGATGCGTTTTTTAACGGTACGGCCCATGTAAAAGAAGACAAGCTTTCTGAAACCGATAAATATGCAGTTAAATCGTGTATGTCTGACTATGTTTCTCACATGCTTTCTTACGTTAATTTGAGCAATTTTACGCCGTTAAAAGTGGTGGTTAATGCAGGTAATGGTGCCGCAGGCCCCGCGCTAGACGCTATTGAAAAAGAAATGAAAGTGCAGGGTGTTCCGATAGAGTTTGTTAAAGTACATCACAATGCTAATGGCACATTTCCAAACGGCATCCCCAATCCATTGTTGCCTGAAAACCGTGCTGACACGGCTGACGCTGTTAAAGCGTCGGGAGCTGATTTTGGCATTGCATGGGATGGTGATTTCGACCGTTGCTTCTTGTTTGACGCTGATGGTGAATTTATTGAAGGATATTATATCGTTGGCTTGCTTGCTGAAGCCTTTATCGAGAAAAACACCGACAGTAAAATCATTTATGACCCTCGCGTATACTGGAATACAGAAGATATCGTAGCGAACGCAGGTGGTACACCTATTAAGTCGAAAACCGGCCATGCGTTTATTAAGGAGCGTATGCGCAAAGAAGATGCGGTCTATGGCGGTGAAATGAGTGCTCACCATTACTTTAGAGATTTTGCCTACTGTGATTCAGGCATGATCCCTTGGTTGTTAATTGCCGAATTGGTGTGTGTGAAAAAGCAAACACTAGCGAGTATGGTAAAAGCGCGAATTGAAGCGTTTCCATCTTCTGGTGAAATTAACAGTAAACTAAAAGATGCTGACGCAGCGCTGGAACGCGTTACAAGTAAATATCAGCCACTAGCCAGCGTAATCGATACTACCGATGGTTTGGGTCTGGAGTTTGGCACATGGCGCTTTAATTTACGTAAATCGAATACTGAGCCAGTTATTCGTTTAAACGTCGAAAGCAAAGGCGACATTGCGTTGATGGAACAAAAAACCGAAGAGCTACTTTCACTTATTCGCGCTGAATAATCACGGTACTTTTCGTTATTAACGCTAGGGCCTGTTGACCTTTGGTGTACGAATTTTGGTCTAAGTGGAAGCCTTTCAATCGCGAAACAGTCCTGCAAGCCTAGCGGGCTAAGTTAAAGGACTGTGACAAAGAGTAAAAGGCTTCCATAACGACCCCTTCGGGCAGCGCCTTTGAGCCATCTATACTGCGTTGAATGTTTTCGATTTAGAACCACTAAACCGCCAAACATCCGCCTTGTCTAGATGGCACACAGACCGCTGCAAAAATGTACAGCAAAGGTCAACAGGCCCTAGATAAGTAAAAAGCGAAGGCGATAATATAGCGATATTATCGCCTTTTTTGTTTTCGAGATTTATACCTGTTAAATCATTGTTTATCAATTATTTATAAAGGTTATGCGTAACCGCTTTGATTGAGTTAGACACTCGCTTAATCACTGCAGCCTTTTGCCTCTATTACTTTTATTGCAATTAACTAATGTCATGCCTTTAACGCTAAGCTGTGAGTAACAACGTTAGACGAGCAAGTAAATCATCCAGGCGTGACAGATAACAACGACACTTGTTAATCCCATCCGCAAGCTTATGTAACTTACAATCTGCTCTTTAGGAAGACTAAGGATAAACTTGTCGTAAATAAGTACGGCGACGTAGCTTAGCGATAAAACACCAAACACCTTCACGTCGTGAGAGAACACTAAACACAACCACCCAATTATGGTCGGCAACATAGCGACTAGCATTTGCTTGTCGTAACGTTGATTACTTATTGCGTCCCACCAATGGATACCACCAAAGAAAGATAATAGCACGGCTGAGTATTGGACAAAGTAAACGGCGCTTTGTGTAAGCGATAACAGGTTAAGCTGATAAGCCAGTGGCATAGCCACAAAAGGAATGAGACCGGCAATACCTAGAAAAACCGCTGAATAGGGCATTGTTGTTCCTTGAAGTAATCTTGTATAAACAAAAATAGCGCCTTAAAGGCGCTATTTTTACTATTAAGCGTAATACTTAGTTCAGTATTTACTAATTTACTACTTAATTGGCGTGTACTTACGCTGGTTATGACCAGTGTAAAGCTGACGAGGACGACCAATTTTTTGTTTAGGGTCGCTCATCATTTCATGCCAGTGTGAAATCCAACCTACTGTACGGGACAGGGCAAAAATACACGTAAACATGTTCGTTGGAATACCAATCGCTTTAAGTACGATACCAGAATAGAAGTCTACGTTCGGGAACAGTTTCTTCTCTGCGAAGTACGGGTCACTTAACGCAATCTTTTCTAGTTCCATCGCTACTTCTAGTAGTGGATCTTTTACATTAAGCTCGCTTAATACTTCGTGGCAGCTTTCACGCATTACTGTTGCACGTGGATCGTGGTTCTTATAAACACGGTGACCGAAGCCCATAAGACGGAATGGGTCATTCTTGTCTTTAGCGCGTGCAATAAACTCAGGAATACGATCAACTGTGCCAATTTCTTCTAGCATGTTCAGACATGCTTCGTTTGCACCACCATGAGCAGGACCCCAAAGTGAAGCAACACCAGCTGAAATACATGCATATGGGTTTGCACCAGAAGAACCGGCAAGACGAACGGTAGACGTTGAAGCATTCTGTTCGTGGTCTGCGTGAAGCGTAAAGATACGGTCCATCGCACGCTCAACAGCTGGGCTGATTTGATATTCTTCTGCCGGTACAGAGAACATCATGTTCAGGAAGTTAGCTGCATAGCTTAAGTCGTTTCGTGGATAAACAAACGGCTGACCTACATTGTACTTGTAGCACATAGCAACAAGAGTAGGCATTTTAGCAATTAGACGGTGCGCGCTGCGAATGCGCTGTTCTTCATTAGAAACGTCTAAATCGCTGTGGTAGAACGAAGACATCGCGCCAACAGTACCACATAGCATTGCCATAGGGTGGGCGTCGTTGCGGAAACCGTGGAAGAACATGTTAATTTGTTCATGTACCATGGTGTGACGAGTAATTGTCTCTTTAAATTCTTCGTACTGTTCTTTTGTTGGTGCATCACCGTGAAGAAGCATGTGACAAACTTCTAAGTAGTCTGCGTCACGCGCTAGTTCTTCGATAGGGAAACCGCGGTGTAATAATACACCTTGAGCGCCATCAATGTAGGTAATTGAAGACTCGCAAGATCCTGTCGCCATAAAACCTGGGTCGTACGTGAAATAACCGTGCTGGCCTAACGTACGGACATCGATTACATCTTGTCCTTCGGTGCCAGACAAGATAGGAAGCTCGATTTCCTTACCGCCGGCTTTAAGAATGGCTTTCTGATCTGCCATAAAATGCTCTCCTCAGAATGGTTCTGTTTGCAGCGAAAACGGACGAAAATATCCGCTTCGTTGGGAAAAGTGGGCGTATTTGTACTTTATTATGCACCAACAAGTCAATTTAATTGCATATTTGCACAATAAATATTCCGAATTGCTTAAAAAAATACTAGCAATCAGATAACGATTAATTAACTCGTTGGGATTTCACTTTGCCCGATACGGTGCAATTATCAATGGCTTTTCGATAAAGGTAAACCACCGAACGATAAATATATTAACAGGTTAGTTTAAAAAGTAACCTTTTGATGAGGAATAAATACGCATACAGATTAAAAGTGCTTAATTTCTCGTTGTTATGCATAGTTATTCCATTTAGCTGCTGGTAAACTTCTTAACACTGTAATTGCGCTCGTTTAAACGAGTTGCGCTCAATTTTGATCTCTTTTTATTCAAAATAATTATCTTAAAAGTGTATATAGCGACTAAAGTCTTACTACGGCACAAAAAATTGTAATTATATACTACGCTGGATATACTCAGCGGTGCTTTGGAAATGGAATAATTATTCTGTTACAGGCATTAAAGAATAATTCACAAATTGTTAACAACTCAATGGATGAGGCAATTAACAGGTTAAAAATCGAATTCACTTACTCAGGACATAATAAAGGTAAGAAATTCATTATCCCCTACGGATTAAACAGGCATACATTGTGAAAAAGCAAAGACCAGTAAATTTAGAACTCAATACTATTAAATTTCCGCCCTCTGCTATTTCGTCAATTCTCCACCGTGTAACCGGTGTTGCAATGTTCTTCGCGCTACTTTTTGTTATCTGGGCATGGGCAGTTTCTGTTCATTCGCCTGAAGGTTTCGCGGACGTACAAGCAATCATGGACGGTTTCTTTGGAAAATTTGTCGCAATTGGCACAGCTTCAGCGCTGACATATCACATTCTAGGCGGCCTAAGACACGTTGTTATGGATTTAGGTCACTGGGAAGAATTAGAGTCGGGTAACACAAGTGCAAAAGCAGTAATCGCACTTTGGGTTGTACTGACCGTAGTATTGGGAGTTGCATTATGGTAACCAACCAAGCAAGCATTAAGCGTGACGGCGTACAAGACTACGTTTCACTTCGCGCTACAGCAGCAATTATTTTCGCGTACTCGGTTTTCATGGCGTGGTTCTTTATTACCACCGATAACCTAACGTTTATCGAATGGCGAGGGTTGTTCTCTGGCCTGGCTATGAAAGTTTTCACATTGGCAGCACTAGTAGCAGTGATGATCCACGTGCGCATCGGCCTTTGGCAGGTGCTTACAGACTATGTTAAATCAGCAGGTCTGCGCGCAGGACTACAATATATCTTAAATATCATCGCGTTCGGCTATGTAGCTGTTGGCCTATTCGTATTGTGGGGAGTGTAAAATGAGTTTACCCGTTCACGAGTTTGATGCAGTAGTAATTGGTGCTGGCGGTGCAGGTATGCGCGCAGCACTACAGATTTCGCAGTCTGGTAAATCATGTGCACTGTTATCAAAAGTATTTCCAACCCGTTCTCATACTGTGTCTGCTCAAGGTGGTATTACTGTAGCACTTGGTAATTCACACGAAGACAATTGGGAATGGCACATGTATGACACCGTTAAGGGTTCTGATTATATCGGTGACCAAGACGCTATCGAATACATGTGTAAAACTGGTCCAGAAGCAATTATCGAAATGGAAAATATGGGTCTACCATTTTCTCGTTTCGAAAACGGTAAAATCTACCAGCGTCCTTTTGGCGGTCAGTCTAAGAACTTTGGTGGCGAGCAGGGCGCTCGTACAGCAGCTGCAGCTGACCGTACTGGTCACGCGCTTCTACACCTTCTTTACCAGCAAAACGTAAAGAACAAAACAAAAGTTTTCTCTGAGTGGTATGCACTTGACCTTGTTAAGAACCAAGACGGAGACGTTGTTGGTTGTACCGCGATTGATATCGAATCTGGTGAAGTAGTTTACTTCAAGTCTCGCGCTGTTGTATTAGCAACAGGCGGTGCAGGTCGAATCTACGCATCTACTACAAACGCACACATCAATACTGGTGACGGTGTTGGTATGGCACTTCGTGCAGGCGTTGCAGTTCAAGATATGGAAATGTGGCAGTTCCACCCAACGGGTATCGCTGGCGCAGGAACATTGGTAACAGAAGGTTGTCGTGGTGAAGGTGGTTACCTTCTAAACAAAGACGGCGAACGTTTCATGGAACGTTATGCGCCTAACGCGAAAGACCTTGCTGGTCGTGACGTTGTTGCCCGTTCAATGATGACTGAAATTCGTGAAGGTCGTGGTTGTGAAGGCCCATGGGGTACTCACATTAAGCTTAAGCTTGACCACCTTGGTAAAGACGTTCTTGAGTCTCGTCTACCTGGTATCCTTGAACTTTCACGTACGTTTGCACACGTTGACCCAGTGAAAGAGCCAATTCCAGTAATTCCTACTTGTCACTATATGATGGGTGGTATTCCTACAAATGTTGATGGCCAATGTCTAACGGTTGATGAAAACGGTAACGACAAGGTTGTTAACGGTTTATTTGCCTGTGGTGAGATTGCCTGTGTATCTGTACACGGTGCGAACCGTCTTGGCGGTAACTCACTTCTTGACCTTGTTGTATTCGGTCGCGCGACTGGTTTACACCTTGGTAAGACATTGTCTGAAATGGCACCAACACGCGACGCATCAGAGTCTGATCTTGAAGCCTCTATGACGCGTTTCAACCGTTGGGAAAATTCAGAGAAAGGTAAGGGCGAAGACCCAGTACAAATTAAGAAAGACTTGCAGAAATGCATGCAGCTTAACTTCTCAGTATTCCGTGAAGGTGAAGCAATGGCGGAAGGTCTTAAAGAGCTTAGCGAAATTCGCGAGCGTCTTAAGCATGCACGCCTTGACGACAAGAGCGCAGACTTCAATACCCAGCGTATTGAATGTTTAGAGCTTGATAACCTAATGGAAACCGCGTACAGCACAGCAGTAGCAGCGAACTTCAGAACGGAAAGCCGTGGTGCTCACAGCCGCTTCGACTTCCCGGACCGTGATGACGATAACTGGTTATGCCACAGCATCTACGATCCGAACACTGATAAAATGCTCAAACGTGAAGTGAATATGGCGCCTAAGCTTAGGGAAGCATTCCCGCCTAAAGTGCGTTCATATTAAGAGAGGCAACGATCATGCAATTAACTTTTTCGATTTATCGTTACAACCCAGAAGTAGATGCGAAGCCTCGCATGCAAGACTACACTCTAGAAGTAGAGGAAGGTCAGGACATGATGGTGCTAGACGCGCTACTTGCACTTAAAGAGCAAGATCCGACGCTTTCTTTCCGTCGCTCTTGCCGTGAAGGTGTGTGTGGTTCAGACGGTGTGAACATGAACGGCAAAAATGGCCTTGCGTGTATCACTCCTTTATCTGCACTGGGCAAAGGTAAAATAGTAGTTCGTCCACTTCCAGGTCTACCTGTTGTACGTGACCTTGTTGTTGATATGACGCAGTTCTACACACAGTACGAAAAGATTAAGCCGTTCTTAATCAACGACAGTAAGCAGCCGCCAGCGCGTGAACACTTACAGTCACCTGAAGAGCGTGCGAAACTTGACGGTCTTTACGAGTGTATTCTATGTGCATGTTGTTCAACGTCATGCCCATCTTTCTGGTGGAACCCTGATAAGTTCATCGGTCCTGCTGGTCTACTTCACGCGTATCGTTTCCTTATCGATAGCCGTGATACGGCAACTGAAGAGCGTCTTAACGACCTTGATGATGCGTTCAGCGTATTCCGCTGTCACGGTATCATGAACTGTGTAAGTGTATGTCCTAAGGGCTTAAACCCTACAAAAGCGATAGGCCAAATTAAGTCTATGCTTTTACAACGGGCTGTTTAGTACTATATTCTGATAACTTCCTAAAGTTACAGATAGTGATGCTCTAAATAGCCATCCCAAAAGGATGGCTATTTTTTTATATATTCGCTGTTATAACACTTGGTTATGCTGAGAATAACCTTATAATACATCTTGATTGTTAACTAGATTTTATAAAACGTAGCAAGGCAAATTAAATGCAAGAAAGCGTGATGAAAGCGTGGTGGGATTCCTCGCACATGGCAGGTGCCAACGCTGCCTATGTTGAAGAGTTGTATGAAACTTATTTAGAAGACCCGCAAAGTGTCTCTGAAAATTGGCGACAAATCTTCGATAACCTCCCCAAAGTCGATGGCGTAGAGTTAGAAACCAATCATACAACAATTAAAAATCAATTTAGGCAACTTGCTGCGTTAGGGCCAACCGCCCGCATGTCTAGTCCGTCTGTGCCTTCTGCAAATGTTTCAGACGACAGGCAAGTTAAAGTTCTTCAGTTAATCAATGCGTTCCGCTTCCGCGGTCATCAGCACGCAAACCTTGACCCGCTAGGTCTATGGAAACAAGAGCGTGTACGCGACTTAGAACTTTCTCACCACAGCCTTTCTGAGCAAGATTTCGATTCAGTATTCAATGTAGGTTCGTATGCCATTGGCAAAGATTCAATGCCATTGGGTGAACTGTTTAAATCGTTAAACCGCACATACTGTGGCTCTATCGGTGCAGAGTACATGCATATTACCGATACTGAACAGAAACGCTGGTTGCAACAAAAAATTGAATCTGTTCAAGCAAAGCCTGAAATTTCTCGCGACGAAAAGCTAGGAATTCTTAAAGGTCTTACTGCGGCTGACGGAATGGAAAAGTACTTGGGTTCTAAATTCCCAGGGGCAAAGCGTTTCTCTCTAGAAGGCGGCGATGCACTTATTCCTATGCTGAAAGGTTTAATCACCAAGGCTGGCACTGCTGGTACCAAAGAAGTGGTTATCGGCATGGCTCACCGTGGTCGTTTGAACGTGCTAGTTAACGTATTGGGTAAAAACCCATCGGTGCTGTTTGATGAATTTTCCGGTAAGCACGACGACTCACTAGGCGCGGGTGACGTGAAATACCACGCAGGTTTCTCGTCTGACTTCGCGACTCCAGGCGGCAATGTTCACTTAGCACTAGCGTTTAACCCGTCTCACCTTGAGATTGTAAACCCTGTAGTTATGGGGTCTGTACGTGCACGTCTTGCGCGTCGCAATGATGACACGAATACAGTACTGCCTATCACTATTCACGGTGACTCGGCAATTGCTGGTCAGGGTGTAGTACAAGAAACCTTCAACATGTCGCAAACTCGCGGCTTTGCTGTAGGTGGTACGGTTCGTATTGTGGTAAATAACCAAGTTGGTTTCACCACATCGAAGACTGAAGATACCCGTTCAACGCAATATTGTACTGACATCGCGAAGATGGTACAGGCACCGATTTTCCATGTGAACTCAGACGATCCAGAAGCGGTTGCCTTTGTTACGCAGCTTGCGCTTGAATACCGTAATAAGTTTAAGAAAGACGTTGTAATTGATTTAGTTTGTTACCGTCGTCATGGTCACAACGAAGCGGATGAGCCAAACGCCACGCAGCCGTTGATGTACCAAAAAATTAAAAAGCATCCAGTTCCACGCGTAATCTATGCTGATCAGCTAATTGCTGAAGGTGTGATAGAGCAACGTGATGCAGATCGTTATGTTGAAGAGTACCGTGAAGCTCTTGACCATGGCGCGTGCGTTGTTGAAGAGTGGCGTCCAATGACAGAGCACAGCGTTGACTGGTCTCCATATCTTGGTCACGACTGGGATACGCCTTACGATGGTTCGCTTTCAGTTGAGAAGCTCAAAGAGCTAGGTGAGTCAATCACTACTATTCCTGAAGAGCACAAGCTTCAGTCTCGCGTAAACAAGCTTTACCAAGACCGTAAAGCGATGGTTGCTGGCGAGAAAATGCTTGATTGGGGCATGGCTGAAAACTTGGCCTATGCAACTATCGTTGATGCCGGCGAAGATATTCGTATTACCGGTCAGGATTCAGGCCGTGGTACTTTCTTCCACCGTCACGCGGTGTTACACAATCAAAAAGATGCGTCGACATATATGCCACTACAGCATATTCGTGAAGGACAGGGCGAGATCGAAATTTACGACTCTGTGCTTTCAGAAGAAGCGGTTATGGCATTTGAGTATGGTTATGCGACAGCGGAGCCTACGTGTCTGACAATTTGGGAAGCCCAGTTTGGTGACTTCGCTAACGGCGCTCAGGTTGTATTTGATCAGTTCTTGAGCTCAGGTGAAGCGAAGTGGGGCCGTTTGTGTGGCCTAACCGTTTTACTTCCACATGGTTATGAAGGCCAAGGCCCAGAGCATAGTTCTGCGCGTCTTGAGCGATTCTTGCAAATGTGTGCTGACCACAACTGGCAAGTGTGTGTACCTTCAACACCCGCTCAGGTTTACAACATGCTTAGACGCCAAGTGGTTCGTCCAATGCGTAAACCACTTATCGTGATGTCACCTAAGTCACTATTACGTCATCCAATGGCTGTATCTTCGTTAGAGGAACTTGCAGAAGGCAAATTCCATAACGTAATTGGCGAAATTGATGATATCGATCCGAAGAATGTGAAGCGTGTTGTTATGTGTTCAGGCAAGGTTTACTACGATTTGTTAGACCAGCGCCGTAAAAATGAGCAAACAGACGTCGCTATCATCCGTTTAGAGCAACTTTATCCATTCCCACAAGAAGAATGCGCTAAAGTTGTGGCACAATACAGCCACGTAAAAGATTGGGTTTGGTGTCAAGAAGAGCCTCAAAACCAAGGCGCTTGGTACTGTAGCCAACACCATTTCTGGCAAGCAATTCCAGATGGTGCAAAATTAACATATGCAGGCCGTGATGCATCCTCGTCACCTGCAGTAGGTTATGTATCCGTTCACAACCAGCAACAGAAAGCCCTGGTTGAAAACGCACTCACAATTAAATAAGGAACAGTAATGACAATTGAGATAAAAGTTCCGGTTCTACCTGAGTCAGTTGCCGATGCCACCATTGCAACCTGGCACGTAAAGGCCGGTGACGCAGTTAAACGAGACCAGAACCTGGTTGATATTGAAACTGATAAAGTGGTTTTAGAAGTTGTGGCGCCAGCGGACGGTACAATTGGTGAGATCCTAAACGAAGAGGGTGCAACTGTTTTAGGCGAGCAAGTTATTGCTAAACTAGAAAAGGGTGGTGCTGCTGCACCAGCTGAAGCTAAAACAGAAAGCAAAGCGAAAGACGATTCTAAATCAGATGCGGCTCCAGCGGCTTCTGGAAAAACATCTGATGTTAAAGTACCAGTACTTCCTGAATCTGTAGCTGACGCGACAATCGCAACGTGGCACGTAGCTGTAGGTGAAGCAGTTTCTCGCGACCAAAACTTGGTTGATATCGAAACTGATAAAGTAGTACTAGAAGTTGTTGCTCCTGCAGACGGTTCTCTTGCTGAAATTATCGCAGAAGAGGGCGCCACCGTAACAGCTGAAGAAGTGATTGCTAAATTTGTAGAAGGTGCAGCAAGCGGCGCTTCTGCTCCAGCAGCGTCAAGCGAAAGCGATGACAGTGACGAGAGCAGTGATGCGCTTAGTCCTTCTGTTCGTCGTTTACTTGCAGAAAAAGGTGTTGACGCAGCTAAAGTGAAAGGCACTGGCAAAAATGGCCGTATCACTAAAGAAGACGTAGAGAAATACCTTAAAGGCGGCGACAGCTCAGCGAAGGCAGCGCCTGCTGCGTCTGAATCTGTTTCAGCTGACTTACCAACGGGTAATCGTACCGAGAAGCGTGTTCCAATGACGCGTCTTCGCAAGACAATTGCTAACCGTCTTCTTGAAGCGAAGAACTCTACGGCAATGCTAACAACGTTTAACGAAGTAAACATGAAGCCAATCATGGACCTTCGTAAGCAGTACCAAGACAGCTTTGAGAAGCGTCACGGTATTCGCCTTGGTTTCATGTCTTTCTACGTGAAAGCGGTAACCGAAGCCCTTAAGCGTTTCCCTGAAGTTAACGCGTCTATCGACGGTGATGACATTGTTTATCACAACTACTTCGATGTATCGATTGCTGTTTCTACACCACGTGGCCTTGTAACACCAGTACTTAAAGATACTGACACACTAGGCATGGCAGGTGTTGAAAAAGGAATTAAGGAACTAGCACTTAAAGGCCGTGACGGTAAGCTGTCATTGGCTGAACTACAAGGTGGTAATTTCACAATCACCAACGGTGGTGTGTTTGGTTCACTAATGTCTACACCAATCATTAACCCGCCACAGAGCGCTATCTTGGGTATGCATAAAATCCAAGACCGTCCAATGGCTGTTAATGGCAAAGTAGAAATTCTACCAATGATGTACCTAGCGCTTTCTTATGACCACCGTATTATCGATGGTAAAGAATCAGTAGGTTTCTTGGTAACCGTTAAAGAGATGCTAGAAGATCCAACACGTCTACTTCTAGACGTATAAGACTTTCGTCTCACGGAATTGTGGTTAGGCGCTTAGCTTGTGTATGCCTGCTTTGCGCCTAACGCAACGCTGATATTTGCCCTATAATATCAGTCAAAATAATCAAGTCGCATTTGCGGCTTTTGTCTTACTAAAAATCGGATAGAAACACCATGAATTTGCATGAATACCAAGGTAAGCAGTTATTCAAAGAATACGGTTTGCCTGTTTCTGAAGGATACGCAGCAGACACTGCTCAAGGTGCTGTAGAAGCCGCTGACCGAATTGGCGGAAACGAGTGGGTAGTTAAGTGTCAGGTACACGCGGGCGGTCGCGGTAAAGCTGGCGGTGTAAAGCTAGTTAAAAACAAAGACGACATTCGCGCTTTCGCTGAAAACTGGCTTGGCAAAAATTTGGTGACTTTCCAGACTGACGAAAACGGTCAGCCTGTGAGCAAAATCCTAGTTGAATCTTGCACAGATATCGCTAACGAGCTTTACCTTGGTGCAGTAGTTGACCGTACAACCCGTCGCGTTGTATTCATGGCATCTACTGAAGGTGGCGTTGAGATTGAAACTGTTGCAGAAGAAACTCCAGAGAAAATCCTTAAAGCTGAAATCGACCCAATTGTAGGTCCTCAGCCTTATCAAGCGCGCGAAATGGCGTTTGCTCTAGGTCTTTCTGGCGTACAAATCAAGCAATTCACTCAAATCTTCCTTGGCCTAGCTAAGATGTTTGAAGAGCTTGACGTTGCGCTTATCGAAATCAACCCGCTAGTTATCAAAACTGACGGTAACCTACACTGCCTAGACGCGAAAGTAGGTATCGATGGTAACGCGCTATATCGTCAGCCTAAGCTGAAAGATATGCAAGATCCTTCACAAGAAGATGCGCGTGAAGCTCATGCTGCTCAGTGGGAACTAAACTATGTTGCGCTAGACGGTAATGTAGGTTGTATGGTTAACGGTGCAGGCCTAGCAATGGGTACTATGGACATCGTAAACCTACACGGTGGCAAGCCAGCTAACTTCCTAGACGTTGGTGGCGGCGCAACTAAAGAGCGTGTAGCTGAAGCATTCAAAATCATCCTTTCTGATGACAATGTTAAAGCGGTATTGGTTAATATCTTCGGTGGTATCGTTCGCTGTGACATGATTGCAGAAGGTATCATTGGTGCGGTTAAAGAAGTTGGCGTAGAAGTACCTGTAGTTGTACGTCTTGAAGGTACCAATGCAGAACTTGGCCGTGAAGTTCTAGCGAACTCTGGTCTAGATATCATTGCTGCTGAATCGCTAACTGATGCAGCGCAGAAAGTTGTTGCTGCAGCGGAGGGCAAATAATGTCTGTATTAATTAATAAAGATACTAAAGTAATTTGTCAGGGTTTCACTGGCGGTCAGGGTACTTTCCACTCTGAGCAAGCAATTGCTTACGGTACGCAAATGGTTGGTGGTGTAACACCAGGTAAAGGCGGTACTGAGCACCTAGGTCTTCCAGTATTCAATACTGTACGTGAAGCGGTAGAAGCAACTGGCGCAACTGCAACAGTTATCTATGTACCAGCACCTTTCTGTAAAGATTCAATTGTTGAAGCTGCAGATGCGGGTATCGAGCTAATCGTATGTATCACTGAAGGTATCCCAACGCTAGATATGCTTTACGTTAAAGAATACGTAGAAGCGAAAGGCGTTCGCATGATCGGTCCAAACTGCCCAGGTGTAATCACTCCTGGAGAGTGTAAAATTGGTATCATGCCTGGTCACATCCACAAGCCTGGTAAAGTAGGTATTGTTTCTCGCTCTGGTACACTTACATACGAAGCGGTTAAGCAAACCACTGACGAAGGTTTTGGCCAGTCTACTTGTGTTGGTATCGGTGGCGACCCAATTCCTGGTTCAAACTTCATCGACATCCTTCAGATGTTCCAAGACGATCCACAAACTGAAGCTATCGTAATGATCGGTGAGATCGGTGGTACAGCTGAAGAAGAAGCAGCAGCGTTCATTAAAGCTAATGTAACAAAGCCTGTTGTTTCTTACATTGCTGGTGTTACTGCTCCTCCAGGTAAGCGTATGGGTCACGCTGGTGCAATCATCGCAGGCGGTAAAGGTACTGCTGATGAGAAATTCAAAGCACTAGAAGACGCTGGCGTTAAAACTGTACGTTCACTTGCTGAAATCGGCAAGGCGCTTCGCGAGACTACAGGTTGGTAAGCTAACGCTTAACAATTTTGTGATAAAAGCCCGCTTTAAGCGGGCTTTTTTGTGCGCGCTTATTAACAACTCTGCAGAAATTCATGTAACAAAATTACAACGATCTGCCGTAAAAGCCCCGTATAATCCATATTGTGTTGTTAAATTACATAAAGGCCTGCATATCCTTTGTTAACGGCGTGTTGCACAAATTTTATTGAATACGTATGCAGGCAATTGTGCAAACCCTAGGTCCTCTATAGCATTATGTGGACGAGATGTATTGTCATTTAATTGTCATAAGAACAACAAAAAGACAACAACTATAACCGTATGGGACACCCGTTTTATGAAACAATTTAAACCCAACCTAATTAAAGCTGCGCTTATTTCAGGCGGTATGGCGTTTGGTAGTGCACCAGCATTTGCACAAGATGCAAACACTGATGCTGTTGACGAAGCAAACCTTGAAGTTATTCAGGTTAGCGGTATTCGCGGCAGCTTACAGCGTGCTCAAGCAATCAAAATGGATAACACCTCAATTGTTGAAGCGTTATCAGCAGAAGATATTGGTAAGTTACCAGATACCAGTATCGCAGAATCAATCGCACGTCTTCCTGGTGTAACCGGTGAACGTCGTAACGGTCGTACAAGTGGTATCTCTGTTCGTGGTTTTAACGAGAACTACGTTGGTACGTCACTGAACGGTCGTGAGCTTCTAGGTATGGGTGATAACCGTGGGGTTGAGTTTGACCTTTATCCAACGGAAATCATTTCAAACATTCTGGTATACAAAACACCAGAAGCGGGCATGACTACCCAAAATATCGGTGGTTCAATTGACCTTCAAACGGTTAAGCCTCTAACGGCAGAAAGCACGTTTACCGTAAACGGCACGTTCGAAAAGAATGCTGAAGACTCTCCAAACCCAGATTTTGACAACGACGGTCACCGCATTTCTGTAAACTTTGTCGATCAATTTGCTGACGATACGATTGGTTTAGCGTTAACTGTTGCGAGCATGGAGTCTCCGCGCCAGGAGCAACACTTCCGCGGTTGGGGTTATGCGGGTGTGAACTTTGATAATGAGCGCCGTGACCTAGACCCTGTAGAAGTTCCTGAAGGTACAGTAGTTCTTGGTGGTCACGATTCATTCCAGCGTTCAGCAATGCTAGAACGAGACTCAATTGCCGCTGTTGTTGAATGGGCGCCTACCGACAAGCTCAATATCCAACTTGATGCACTTTATATCGATTTCGTTGAAGACGACGTACGTCGTGGTCTTGAAGAAGGCGGTGCAGAGTGGGGTACAAGCGCTTACACTATCACTGGTGTTGAAAACGGACTGGTAACCAGCGGTTACTCTGATGGTTTCTATAGCGTTGTTCGTAACGATGCGCGTCGTCAAGAAGCAGACCTAACCACAGTAGGCATTAATGCTGAATACCAAATCAACGACTCTTGGACACTAGAACTAGATTACTCTACTGGTAAAGTTGAAAAAGAAATTGTCGATGTAGAAAGCTACTCAGGTGTAGGTCGTGCTGGTACTGAAGGCCGTCCAATAACTGCACGTAGCTGGGAAATGACATCTTCTGGTGTAATGTTCTCTGACCACCCAACTATTGCACCGGTTGACCTTACCGACCCAACACTTATTAGCCTTGCAGGTCCGCAAGCATGGGGCGCACGTCCGTTACTTGAGTCTAATGCACAGGATGGTTTCGTAAACCAGCCGCTTTTCGAAGAAGAGCTTGATACCCTTCGTTTCGACGTTAAAGGCTATGTAGATTGGGGTGTGGTAACTGGCCTATCTGCTGGTGTTGTATATTCTGACCGCTCTAAATCTAAAGACAATAACGGTGCTTACCTAACAGCGCCTTCGTTTCCTGGAAATGCTGCTATTCCTGAAGTGCTAGGCGTAACGAACCTTAACTTTATTGGAATTGACGGCGTGTTAGCGTACGACTCGTTAGGTCTTTTCGAAAGTGGTTATTACATTGAAAGCGATGCAAGCCGCGTACAAAACGATCGCTTAGGTGATACTTACACCGTCGATGAAGAGCTACTTACCCTTTACACCAAACTAGATTTGGAAATGGAAGTTGGCGATATTTGGGTGCGCGGTAACGTAGGCCTGCAAGTAGTAAGTGCAGATCAAGAATCAACAGGTTTCTCTGCAACGTCTGATCGCGAAGGTTACACCATTGCTAGCCCTGTAACAGGTGGCGCAGACTACACAGATGTTCTTCCAACACTTAACCTTTCAGCAGAAGTGGCTGAGGGCCAGTTTGTGCGCTTGGGCTTGAGTAAAGTTATTTCTCGTCCGCGTATGGATGACATGCGTCCAAATACTCAGGTTACGTTCTCGTTCAACGATAACCAAATCACTAGCCCTGACATTGAAAATGGTCCATGGGGTGGTAGTTCGGGTAACCCTGAATTGCGTCCACTTGAAGCAAACCAGTTTGACCTAGCTTATGAGAATTACTTTGCAGATACAGGTTATGTAGCTGTGTCGTTCTTCTATAAAGACATTAAAAACTGGCACCGTAGCACGTCAATTGTGGCTGATTTCACAGAGTTTTATATTCCTGAGCTACATCAGGGCTCTGAAGGTCAAACTCCTGTATTGTTCACAGGTCAAGTAAGCAGTGTATTAGATGGGTTCGAAGGCTTTGTTCGCGGTTACGAATTACAAGGTTCACTTCCATTTGACATGATCCATGACTCACTTGAAGGCTTCGGTTTGTTCGCGAGTGCAACCTTCATGGATGGTGAAGTTGACGCGGCACCTGGCCAAACTGAAACACGTATTCCTGGCTTGTCTGAAGAGTCGTACAGTATGACTTTCTTTTATGAAAATGCTGGCTTTGAGTTCCGTTTGGCTGCAACAAAACGCGATCAGTTCCTGACTGAGGAAAGAGGTACAAGTCTTGCGCTTGTTGATGCAACAAAGCAAGGCGGTACGCTTGTTGATGCGCAAATTGGCTATGACTTCAGCGAGTCTGGTATCGAATATCTAGAAGGTCTACGTGTTACTTTACAAGCACAGAACCTGACCGATGAAGATGATATTCAAGCGTCAGCGGCTGACGGCCGTCAAATCACGCAGTTCCAAACTTATGGAACGAACTACTTGCTAGGATTTAACTACAAGTTCTAATTTCTTCGTGTGTGTAAAGCCACCTGCTGCTTTTTGTTTTAGCTTGTGCTAAAAGAGAGAGCAAATGGTGGCTTTTCTTTTTGTATGAAAGGAACCCTTCAAAATTTTTGGTACGAATTGCGAGAAGTTTATGCAAGATCCTCATAATAAACCGATAAAGCGTGTAGTGATTGCCGGCGGTGGAACGGCTGGTTGGTTAGCTGCATCATTAATGAAAAAGGTGTTGGGTAAAGCAGTTGATATTACTCTGGTTGAATCTGAAGCGATTGGTACGGTCGGTGTTGGCGAAGCTACCATCCCCCCAATACGCCTAGTAAACCAAGTGTTAGGTATCGACGAAGCACAGTTTCTTCATGATACTAAAGCAACGATAAAACTTGCTATACGGTTCGAAAATTGGAAAACGAAGGGTGAAAGCTACTATCACACCTTTGGTGCGCCGGGCAAAAGCATGGCGTTTTGTCATTTTCATCACTATTGGGTAAAGGCGCGCCAGCAAGGCCTAAAAGACGACCTGTGGGATTTTGACCTAAATTACCATGCCGCTGAAGCGGGACGATTTGCGCAGATAAATGCCAAAGACCCAGTCGTTGAGCTACCTTTCGCCTATCACTTTGACGCCAGTTTATACGCTCAGTATTTACGAAAGCTGAGTGAAAATATGGGGGTTGTACGCAAAGAAGGTAAAATTTCACGTGTTCAACGTTTTACCGACAGCGGTTTTATTCAAGCACTTCACTTAGAAAAGGGGGACGTGGTTGAAGGGGACTTATTTGTTGATTGCACGGGCTTTAAGGGGCTATTGATAGAGGAAGCGCTGGGCGCTGGCTACGACGATTGGTCTCACTTACTTCCTTGTGATAGTGCCATTGCTGTACCGTCTGAGCGACATGAAAAAACCGCGCCTTACACGCGCTCTATTGCCCACGATGCGGGTTGGCAATGGAGGATCCCACTGCAACACAGAAATGGTAATGGCCACGTATATAGTTCACGCTATATCAGTGATGATCAGGCCTGTGACACCTTGTTCTCAAACTTAGATACCAAACCATTGGGCGACCCTAAACTGATAAAGTTTACGACGGGCAGACGACGTAAGCAGTGGTACAAAAACGTAGTAGCAGTAGGTCTATCAAGTGGATTCTTAGAGCCACTTGAATCTACCAGTATTCACCTCATTCAATCTGCAATTGTTCGCTTAATTCAGTTGTTTCCCCACAACGGCTTTGCACCGAGTTTGGAAACGGAATATAACAAGCAGTCTGAATTAGAGTTTGAACAAATCAGAGATTTTCTTGTTTTGCATTACACCGTAAATGAGCGAACCGATAGCGCCTTTTTCAATGACATGCGAAATATTACTTTGCCCGATTCCCTAGCACATAAAATTGCGTTGTTTAAAGAAAGCGGTAATCTGCTACGAGAACAGAATGATCTATTCCTTGAAAGCTCATGGCTACAGGTATTGTACGGTCAGGGGATCACTCCTAAGGATTATCACGGTTTGGTAGACAGTGTGCCTGAAGTTCAGTTAAATCAAATGTTAACAAGGTTATTGGAAATCAAAAAAGAGCCCATTGCTAAGCTGCCGACACATGACGAGTATATAAATGGGATGGTTGCAAAGTATAAACGCGCAATGAGTTGAATAATTTCATATGGTTAGAAGTGCTGCGAACGAACGCATCAGCTAACTAAACAGGTAAAGGATAAAGCAGCCAAAAGGCTGCTTTATTCGTTTTTAAGGATGAATTGTTACAATTATGCTGGTTTTTTACTGGTAAATTAAAAATATGTTGCGCCGATGTAAATGAATACGTATGCATAGCATTGCTCCCTTTTTATACAAAACAGTAGTATTGGTGTTGAACCATAAGAGGCATTTTTGGGGGTGGTAGTCCTAAAAGTGTCGATAATAAACAAGGAATGGGACACCAATGAAAACATTCAAACCCAGCACCATCATGGCGGCCTTGATAAGTAGTGGGGTCGCGTTTAGCGCAGCTCCTCTTTATGCCCAAGAGTCACCAGACACCTCAATAGACGAAGTTGAACGACCACAAGAAGATACCCTGGAACGTATTGAAGTACGTGGTTTCAGTACCAGCTTAATCCAATCATTAAACCAGAAACGCTTCTCCGATACGGTTTCTGAACAAATATCCGCAGATGATCTAGGCGGGCTTCCAGATGTATCTATGGCAGATGCACTGACGCGCTTACCGGGTATTTCAGCAGTACGTACCGGTGGCCAAGCAGCACAAATTAACATTCGTGGTTTGTCAGGCGACTTCGTGTTTTCTACATTAAACGGTAGAGAGCAAGTTTCGACAAGTGGTAGTCGCGCTATTGAGTTTGATCAATATCCGTCTGAACTTATCAGTGAAGCTGCGGTTTATAAATCACCCAAGGCATCGCTTATTGAAGGCGGTATCGCTGGTACGGTAGAGCTAAAAACAGCATCGCCTCTCGCTATTGAAGATCAACACAAGTTCAGCGCGAACATGCGTGGAATGTACAATGACCGTGCGTCAGAGGTGAGTGATGCTACAGAGTATGGACATAGACTGAGTTTTTCATATCAAGGTAAATTCCTTGACGATACGCTAGGTGTATCACTAGGTTATGCTCGTTTATTCCAACCGAGCGTTTCTACTCAATTCATTGGTTTAGCTTATAACGGTCAAGTTGATGTAGACGGACTTGAAGGTGATATAGACGGGCCAGCAGACTGCCCCAATTGTGAACTCATTTCAGAAGGCTTTGAAATGCAGCACAAGGGCGGGGAAGAGACTCGCGATGGTTACGTTGCGGCGTTTGAATGGGCACCTATCGATACCTTTACACTTAAAGCTGATGCTTTTATCTCGAAATTTGACTCCGAAGCCTTTGCACGTGGGTTTCGCGTTAAGCTAGGTGGAATAAACGCTGGTATAACTAATCCTGTAGTAGTAAATAATAGCGTAATTGGCGGCACATTTTCTCGTACAGACAATAGCTTTACCCGTGTTGAGTTGGTAAACGACGACAATCAAGATTTCGACAGTGTTACCAACTTAGGCGTGAATGCTAGCTGGGAGATATCGCCAGATTTAGCGGTTCAGTTTGACGTCTCCCGTTCAAGTGCTGAAAGCGACTTCAGAAACGGTTTACTTTGGTCGCTTGTTGGCGAAGATGCGACAGCGGCAAACCCCGTGTTCGACGAAAACGTCCAAATTTCTTATTTACTCAACGGTTTAAACTTACCTGATATCGGTTTTAATCAAAGTGATGCTTTTACAGACCTAGACCGTGTAATGGTAAGTAAATACGGTATTTATCCGTATGAAAACAAAGATGAGTTAGACGCCTATCGCGTAGACTTCCAATATTATGTCGATGTGCCAATCATTTCTGGCTTTGAATTTGGCTATCGTTACTCAGACCGGGAATATAACAATGACCGCTCTGTGTTTGAATACGGGAACGATAGTGCATTCTCAGTAAGCGAACCGCCACTTCAGTTAACTTCTGATATGGTCGAAGAGGTTAATTGGAGCGGTGATTTTGGTTATTTTCCAAGTTATCTTTCCGTTGATCTAGACAGTGCACTTAATGCTTGGTTTCCAAGCGGTAGGCCACAGCCTGTTCAAACATGGGGACCAGGAGCTGCCGGCGTTATCAATGGTCCAGGTACCGGGCCTGCTACTGCATGGACGCTACAAGAAAGTGGCGATGTATTTGAAACTGTGAATTCTGCCTACTTGATGGCAAACATTAATACAGAAATTGGCAGTATCCCTGTTACAGGTAATGTTGGTGTTCGTTACGTTAAAAGTAAACAAAGTTCAACGACGCTACAGCGTGCTACTCAGTTAATTGAAGACCTAGAGACCGGAACATCGGTTGAAGTTAGTGACCCTACGGCTGGTGCACAAAACATTACCGACGACGTAGGGTTAATTAATAACTTTTATCGCCCTGCGTTGATAAGTCACGAATATTCTGACGTTTTGCCTTCAATTAACCTGAACTTTAAACTTACAGATGACACGCAACTTCGTGTAGCTGCTGCAAAAGTGATGGGCAGAGCGCCAATAAACCGTTTTGCCGCAAATGCGTCAACCACTATTGAAACGGTTACCGCTTTCCAAGACAGAGACTCGGGTGAAATTACGCTTTCCAACCCTACGGCAAGGGTTAGTGGTAGCGCCCGTAACAGCCCTTATTTAGAGCCATTCTATGCAACTCAATACGACGTTTCGTGGGAGTATTATTTCTCAGATACGGAAGGCGCATTAGTTGTCGCTGGCTTTTATAAAGACATTGAATCGTTCGTAGAAGATATTGAAATAGAGCCTTATGATTTTGAAGCAAACGGCATTGTAATTCCTGATAACATAAGTGTGCCGGTTTATTTGACGCCAGAGTTTGCAGGGCAGGAAGCCGAACTAGCGCTCGATGAAAATGGCGACCCTATCTTTATTACCGTCCCCACTGAAAATGGTAGCTACAGCACAGCCGTAAATAATGCCGAAGGTGGCTATATTCGCGGTTTAGAAATCGCCTATACGCAAATTTATAGCATGCTGCCTGGCATGTGGTCAGGCTTAGGCATTAGCGCAAGTTACTCTTACACCGAAAGTGAAATTCAACGCACGCTAGGTGATGACGTGTATGCAGCTAACTTACCAGGTCTTTCTGAAAACGTTGCTACGCTAACCGTGTTTTGGGAATACGAAGGTTTTGAAACTCGCTTGTCCAGCCGATATCGCGACGCATTTGTTTCGCAGCAAGTAGCGGTAAACGATCAGGTGGTTAATTTTGATGAAGAATTGGTTATTGATTACCAAGCGTCGTACGAGATTAACGACAATTGGAGCGTACTATTTCAAGTTAACAACCTAACAGACGAGCCAACGAAGAGCTATTTCTCATCAGAAGAGCAAACCGGCACTATCCAATACTTTGGTACGCAATATTACCTAGGGATGACATATCAACTATGAAAAACAGCATCTTAGGTAATTTATTTAGCAACACGACGGAATATTCGGTTGCCAAAAGTAGCGAAAATATTCAGGAGAATTCTATGTTTACTAAAAAAAGAGTAGTGCGCGCTGCGTTACTCGTAGTAGGCGCATATACACTTGCAGGTTGCGGTGGCTCGGGCGTAGAGTCGGGCACCAACGATCTGCTTACCTGTGAGGTTCCAAATGTACCTAATTCATCAGGTACGGCTTGTGAACCGCCACCACCTATTCAATGCGATGCGCCGCTCGTACCTAATGAAGCGAACGATGCATGTGAAGCCGGTGCTGATCCAAGTTTACCTGCACCTGTATTTACCCCTTCATCTAATCAAGCTGTACTTTATTATAATCGGGCTGCTGTTGACGCTGATAACTCAAGTAACGATGCAGCTTATGAAGGCTGGAGGCTACATACTTGGAACAATGACGAGTGTGATGCTTATGCTGACGCAGACACGGATTGGGCCAACGGTCGCATTCATAGCGGTATCGATCCAAACTATGGTGCGTATTGGATTCTAGACCTTAAAGAAGGGTATGGAAGCTGTCACAATTTCATCATCCACAAAGGCACTGACGATGCCGGAAAAGAAATGGGGGGCGGAGACTTCCAGGGTTCTTTAGTACAAGATGATGAAACATTTGTACGCATGAATTTTACCCTCTCTGGCGAGGCAACCATATTCGAGTTTCCTATCATGTCTCTTGGTCCTCAGCCTGTTGATATCGAGGGTTTTGGCGCGCATTGGTTAGATGCCAACACTATTTTATGGGACGTACCTGAAACTGTTTCAGAGGTGAAACTTCACTATTCAGCACAGGCTGACTTAGAGAGCACGCTGGAAGAGGGTATTAACGGTACTCAAGTAACGTTAATGAGTACAACACTTACCGAAGAGCAATCTGCCCGTGCGCCGCACTTATCTGCTATGCAGGCTTGGGAAGGCGACTGGTCGGTTGAAGATGCTAAAACCGTGTTGACGACACAAGCCGTAGTAGGGGGTTACGATGCTGACGGTGCGCTTGTTGTTGCGACCGGGATCCAACTGGCTAACGGAATAGACGCACTATATACGCTCGGTGAAGACGATGCCGACGAAGCGCAACTTGGTGGTATCTACTCTGATACAGGTATTACTGCCGCATTGTGGGCGCCTACTGCTTCAAATGTTGATCTTCTGATTTATAACGACAACAAGACATTGAGCCAGCGTATTGATATGGTTCGCGATGATACGTCTGGTGTCTGGCGTCATGAAGGCGATATGTCCCTTGACCGTCAGCTTTACCGTTATGAAGTTACCGTCTATCACCCTATTACGGGGAATGTAGAAACGCTGCTTGTTACAGACCCATATTCTGTGTCACTAAGCACAAACGGCCGTTTCTCTCGCTTCGTAAATCTAGCTGATGATGATTTAAAACCACAAGGCTGGGATACTCATACTATTCCGACGGTTGAAAATTATGAAGATGCAGTCATTTACGAAGGACACGTTCGTGACTTTAGCGTACGTGATATGTCTACGTCTGAGGAAAATAGAGGTAAATACCTTGCCTTTACTGAAGAGGGCACAGCACCGGTTGAGCACCTTAAAAAGCTTGTTGAAGCAGGGCTTACTTACTTCCATATACTTCCAGCAAATGACATTGCAACCATCGATGAAGATCCAACAAAAACGGTAGATTTATACGATACGGTAGGCAAACTGTGTCGCTTAAATAGCAGTGCTGCGGTATGTGAAGAAGAAAGCGCTGATGCATTGCTAATTGACGTTTACAACGGTTACGATCCTTTATCTCAAGCGGGTAAAGCTCAGCAGCTTACTAATGATTTACGCAATCTAGATACATTCAACTGGGGCTATGATCCTCATCACTTTAACGCGCCGGAAGGCAGCTATGCGTCGAGTGCAGAAGGAGTAGAACGCATTGTAGAAATGCGCGCCATGATCCAAGCACTTCACGAGATGGGGCTACGTGTTGCACTTGATGTAGTCTATAACCATACCAATGCGTCTGGTGTTTTCAGTAAGTCAGTATTAGACAAAGCGGTACCGGGTTACTATCACCGTTATGAAGTGGATACTGGTGCGATTGTTCGTGAAACGTGCTGTGATGACACAGAGCCTCGCAACGTCATGATGGAAAAGTTCATGGAAGACTCGCTGCTAATGTGGACTGAGCATTATAAGTATGATTCATTCCGTTTCGACATCATGAGCCAAGCTACAAAAGACACTATGGTACGCTTGCGTGATGCAGTCCAAACTATAGATGCTGACAACTATTTCTACGGTGAAGGCTGGACTAAAATAGACCGCGGTTACGAGCAAGCGAGCCAACTCAATATGGCCGGTACTGAGATTGGTACCTATAATGACCGTATTCGCGAAGCTATTCGCCAAGGCGCTATCTTTAGGCCGGAAGATGAAGGGCTATTAAGCGCGCAAGACCGTGTAAAAATGGGCATGATCGGAACGTTAAAAGACTATGTTTTGGAGACGTCTTCAGGAAGTGCAGGCGCTACCAGTAACTTAGGCGGCTATGCAGAAGATCCTGCGGATATCATTAACTACGTGTCGAAGCACGATAATGAAACACTGTGGGATCAGTTAAACTACACGCTTCCACAAGATATTACTCTAGAACAGCGGGTTCGTGCCCAAAATGTAGCAATGGGTATTAATCTTGTGTCTCAAGGTATTCCATTTTTACAAATGGGCGGCGACATGCTTCGCTCAAAATCAATGGATAGAAATACCTATGATGCGGGCGACTGGTTTAACTTTGTCGACTTCACCTACGAAACGAACAACTGGAACGTAGGTTTACCGTTGGCACAAGACAACGAAGCCCGTTGGGAAGAAATGGGTGAATTCATTTACAATCCAAATCGCGCGGCCTCAATGGCAGATATTATGTTTGCCTCTGATGTGTTTGCAGAATTGCTTAATATTCGAATGACAAGTCCGCTGTTTAGATTAACCACCGCTGAAGACATCATCGACCGTATAGGTTTCCACAATATTGGTGAACGCCAGCAGCGTGGTCTTATAGCGATGAGTATTGATGACGGCATATCTGAAAACAGCGAAGTACCTCGCCAAGATTTAGACATAATGAATGATGCGGTTATGGTGCTAGTGAATACAGGGTATGAAGATAAGTCTATCACGGTAAACACAGCAACAGGTTTTTCGCTTCACGCCACACAAATGAATTCTGTCGATGCTGCGGTACGCGGCGCCACATTTGTAGAAGGTGAAGATGGTAATGGAACCTTTACCGTTCCGGCACTAACTATTGCTGTTTTCGTAAAACCACAGTCTGGAGCTCAAGGTTATGGTCTATCAGCGTATGCCACGTCTGGTGCGCCTGATGTTGTTCCTTACGGCGACACCATCGCTTACCTGCGTGGAGATATGAATGGTTGGTCAACGGATGATGCATTTACCTATCAGGGTGACGGTAAGTACACCGTAACAGCTACACTTGAAGGTGGCGTTACATATGGATTCAAATTCGCATCTGAAGATTGGAGTACAGTGAACTTTGGCGCAGCGGATGGTGAAGAAGGTACAGTAATAGCGGGCGAAGAAAAGGTTCTTGCACGTACTAATACCAACCTTTCATTTACACCAGCGACGAGCGCGACCTATCTGTTTACTATTGATGCGACTGATAGCGAAGCACCAATCCTTATGGTTGAGAACGAAGAGCCCTATGTTGGCACACCAGTGTATCTTCGTGGTGCAATGAACGACTGGGGTACGGCTGAGGAGTTTGCGTACCAAGGCGGACGTATTTACACTTTCTCTCGTGATGTTGAACCAGGAACTTACGAGTTTAAGGTTGCTTCAGAAGATTGGAGTACCGTGAACTTCGGTGCGATATCAGCCGATGATTCAGATCGCAACCTTGCGCCTGGTCAGACTTTGGGGCTCGCCGCTACTAACGACAATCTTATTTTGAACATTGAAACCGCCGACCGCTATGTGTTCGTATTCAACGTCACTGATTTAGATGCGCCAACCATTGGTGTATTTAAAGAAGCGTTTTGGGGCGACACTCAAGTTTATATCCGTGGTGGTATGAATGGCTGGGGAGCTGTCGATATGTTTGAATATCAAGGAGAAGGTGTTTATACCGCAGACATTGAATTGAGCGCAGGTAGTATTGAATTCAAAGTCGCTTCTGAAGACTGGTCGACAGTAAACCTTGGCAACCCGAACGATGCAGCAAGCAACGTAGTAACTCCTAGCGAGCCGAAAACACTTGGCGCAAGTAACAATAATCTAATGATTGAAGTTGCAGAGTCTGGTCTATACGAGTTTAAGGTATCTGGCCCTGATGGAAATGCACCTACGTTAACGGTTACGAAAAAGTAAGACCGAATAAACGCTAATTTGGTAAATTACAAATAAACCAAGATTTAAAAACCGCGACGTAGTTCGCGGTTTTTTTGTTTTTGGCATATCTCTTGATTCTCTAGTAGTATCACCAAGAAAATAGTGGTCGTACCAGAGTGGTTGAATTTATTCAAAAGGAGATGAAAATGAAACGTGCACTTGTTGTTGAAGGTGGCGCTATGCGCGGAGTTTTTGCAGCAGGCGTGTTAGATAAATTCATGGAACATGACTACCATTCGTTCGACTTTGCGATTGGTGTTTCAGCTGGCGCAACTAATCTTTCAACCTACGTGTCGAAAATGCATGGGCTTAGTAAAACCATCATCACGCAATACGCCACAAAGAGGGAGTTTTTTAGCCCGCTTCGTTTCATAAAAGGTGGGCACATGACAGATGTTCATTGGCTATGGCATCACTCTAAACAGTCCATGAATATTCCTGCACCAGGTGAAAAAAGCAGCATGCCACTGTATGTTGGGATTACTAATGCAGAGTCAGGTGAATGTGAATATATACAAGCCACCAAAGATAATGTTGATGATTTAATGGTAGCTTCCTGTGCGTTGCCAACTGCATACCGAGACGAAATTTCAATAAACGGTACGCGATACTTGGACGGGGGAGTGGCAGATGCAATACCTGCTATCCAAGCATACAAAATGGGTGCGAAGGATATCACGGTTATTCTTTCTCAACCGTTAGGTTTTACAAAACCAGAAGTAAAGTCTGTTTGGCTAATGCAAAAGATGTATGGCAACCAGCCTGCGCTACTCGATAAGATGTTGCAGCGTGCAGCCATTTATAACGAAACGTTAGCTTTTCTCAATAATCCACCCGACGACTGCACAATCCGTGTGATAGCGCCTGATGAAGCTTTTTGCGTTAAGCGTTTAACTATGGATAAGAAGAAGTTATTGCGAGGCTACGGTCAAGGGCGGCGCATGGCAAGACGCTATCTTAAACATTGCTATGAGAATTCAGTGGAAAGACAGCGCAAAAGCGCATAGCTACCGAACTGATTTCTTCTTTCTGTACAAAGCCTGTATGCAAATCGCAACAAAAGGCTTATATAGCTTGGTTTTTTTTCCAAGCTTTTTTTTATCTCCAATAAAACTCTAATTTTCAGTATTTTAGCCTGTTTCAATTTGGCAACAGTTTAAACTTAAGTTACTAATTCTTACTTCTAGTACCAGTCTTACACATCGTGAATTGTTGAATTTAGCAACGCTATTTCCCTTACATCGCTTATAACTAGCGCTTTTGTCTTCCCGTTTGAACATAAGTTGCCATTTTTCCTATTTTAGTAACATTTTGAAAAAAATGAATTTTATCGAGTTTATGAAGCATTCTTATGTAAACTTTGCAGGCAATGTGCAATATTTTCATTAAACTGGTCTGCATCTTGCTGAACAGGTGGCAATAAACGCTGTTTTTTTAACGATGCGAAGATGTCAGGTGGTTCATTTATCTCAACATTAAATCCTTCTTAAAAAAGGGATTGAGTAAATAGACCAAACTGTCACACGTTATTAAAATATAGAAATTATAATCGACCACGCTTTGCAATATCACGTGCTTCTCGATAACAAGAGGAGACCAATGCTCATTGGCAGAAATGCTTATTGGCATAGTTGAATCGCGAGTTTTGTGTCTACCGCTTTTTAGATAAATTTAATCATACTTAAGGTTAGTTTACGCTAACCTGTCTAGAAGCGTGATAAAGAACGTGGCAATATCAAATGCTGAATAAAAAATAAAATAAATACAAACGTGCAAATTGCGAATCAGAAAATGTCAATTGGGTTAATAAACCCGAAAAATCCCGTAAATGTTGCTTCTATACTGCGAGCTGCAGGTTGTTATGGTGTGGCCAGCGTTTTTTATACTGGTCAGCGCTATCGATTTGCTAAAGATTTTAATGCGGATACGAAAGCGTTTCATAAAGTCATTCCGACCATTGGGGTCGACGACTTAAAAGAAGTAGTGCCTGAAGGTGCGTCAGTCGTAGCGGTTGAACTGGTAGAGGGTGCTACACCACTACCTTTGTTTGAGCACCCGAGCAATGCGTTTTACTTGCTAGGTCCTGAAGATGGCAGTATTGGCGAAGACGTTTTGTCTTGGTGCGATCATGTTGTCTACGTTCCTACTTTTTCATGCATGAATTTAGCGGCCACAGCAAATGTGTTGCTGTATGACCGTCTGTCAAAGTCTGATTACGTAAGTGGGGATGCACTTATCAGACAAAGTAGAGATACGAATAACAAATCTAAGATTAAATAGTAATTAAATAACTAAGGCTGTCGTTGCGAACAGGAAGTTACCCACAAGCCTAATAATAAATTAAATCAGGGGAGCTTTGCGTTGAAGATGAGAACAATGAGCGCAGTTCGAGCGTTTAATGGCGCCGTGTCTAACAAACTGAGTCGACTACCACAAACATTTTCTAGGGTACTCCCTAGTCGTTTCTCACTCGAAGAGAGTATTTCTAATTTCTTCTTTAGCCGTTACGAACTTGTGATTGCTAACGAAGAAAGTGAAAAGCAGGTGAGTTATAAAACGCGACACAAAGTGTATTGTGAAGAAATGAACTTCGAGCAGAAAAATGCCACTGCATTAGAAAAAGACAAGTTTGATGATCGCGCGATCAATTGCTACATCAAGCATTTGCCAACAGGAGAGTGTGCAGGCACGATAAGGTTGGTCTTGCCAACTGAAGCTGGCTTGGCACTTCCATTAGAAGAAAAGTGTGCGGAAGTAATTGGCGATGGTGCATTGCTACCTTCAAACTTGTCTCCACAAAGCGTCTGTGAAATCTCTCGCCTTGCAATACCGAGAGAATTTAGAGTGCGACAGTTACGCTCTAAAATCCTACCCTCTGAAAAAATTGAAAAAGTTAAACAAAAGAAAAATGTTCCATTTAACGTTGAGCATTTTCCTTATCTTTCAATTGCGCTGTACTTAATGGCAACGAGTGTGTGCCTTCATTTAAACGTTAAGCATGCCTATGTGCTAATGGAGCCTAAGTTAGCAAGAAGAATGAAGGCATTCGGTATTCATTTTAATCCAGTAGGTGAAGCTATTGAATTCAATGGCAAACGTATGCCATATAGATTGTCACCGCACGTACTGCTTGATGATTTAGCAAAACCACTAAAAGGTTTTCACAGAAAGATTCATTCAGAACTAAATAGTGCGTTACAAGCTATTGGCGATGTGGCCGTTCCCACCATTGAGCATACTCGAAAGCCGCTTCGCATAGCCCATGCAGCATGACACCATGCTATCTGGAATACTAAGCCGCCTCGTCAGGCGGTTTTTTTATGTTTGAATACGTATGCATGTTTTTTAACATTCAGTTAACGCGTATCCTGTTGGCATAATTTACGTTTATCACAATGATTACCATGCCAAATTTCCAATTTCGTTTTTGTCTTAAACCCTTGTCAATTGCTATCCTGTCAATTGGATTAACAGCGTGTACAGGGCCGACCTCTTCAGTGAATAATCTAAAACCGGTGACCAAAGACGCTAGCCTGAAACCATCTGATCAAAGCAGTGAAAGTTCGACGCTAAACGATTCGGCTGAAAGGCAAGGTAAACCTGTTGTTTATCAAGTTTTTACTCGCTTGTTTGGAAACACGAATACAAATAACCAGCCTTGGGGCACAATTGAGCACAATGGGGTAGGTAAGTTTAGTGATTTTACTCCCGAAGCGCTAAAGGCCATAAAATCTTTGGGAACCAGTCATATCTGGTATACCGGTGTGCCTCACCATGCGGTGATTAATGACTACACTGAATTTGGTATTTCAAACGACGACCCAGATGTAGTGAAAGGCAGAGCGGGCTCTCCCTACGCAGTTAAAGATTACTACAACGTTAATCCAGACCTAGCCGATGATCCAGCCAAGCGTTTAGAAGAATTTGAAGCGCTAATCGCCAGGACTCACGCAGCGGGAATGAAGGTTATTATCGATATCGTGCCTAATCATGTCGCCCGTGATTACCATTCACTTTCTGCACCTGAAGGTGTAAGTGATTTCGGCGCGCACGACGACACGTCTGTTGAATACGCCCGTGATAACAACTTTTACTATGTAGTAGGTGAAGCGTTTCAAGTGCCCACAGCTGATAACTATCAACCTCTAGGTGGTGAAAAGCATCCACTATCTGACGGTAAGTTCGAAGAGTTTCCAGCAAAATGGACAGGCAACGGTGCTAGAGCTTCGAAACCGGATATAAACGACTGGTATGAGACCGTAAAAGTGAACTATGGCGTGAAGCCTGACGGCACCTACGACTTTCCAGTTTTACCTGAAGAGTACAGTGATAAGTCTTTTGAAGAACATGCCGCATTTTGGCAAGGAAAAGACGTACCAGATTCGTGGTATAAATTCAGAGATATTGCACATTATTGGATAGATAAAGGTGTCGACGGTTTCCGCTACGATATGGCCGAAATGGTCCCTGTCGAGTTTTGGTCGTTTCTAAATAGCAGTATTAAACAAAAGGCACCTAATGCGTTCTTGCTAGCGGAAGTTTATCAACCAGATAAGTATCGCGAGTATATCCACCAAGGCAAAATGGACTACCTTTACGACAAGGTGGGTTTCTACGACACAGTAAAAACGATTATGCAGGGGAGTGGAGAAGTAAGCACACTGGTTACTATTCATAATGAAATCAATGATATCGCCCCGCATATGCTTCATTTTTTAGAAAATCACGACGAACAACGTATCGCCAGCCCCGACTTTGCCGGTAGTGCCCAGAAAGGTAAACCCGCGCTTGCAGTGAGTGCGCTTATTAGCAGTTCGCCTACGTTGTTGTACTTTGGTCAAGATGTGGGTGAAGACGGTAGCGAGGAGACGGGTTTTGGAGATCCAACACGTACGTCAATTTTCGATTATGTAGGTGTTCCTGCCCATCAGCGTTTTATGAACGACGGTAAGTTTGATGCAGGCAAATCTACCGAAGATGAAAAAGCACTTCACCAATTTTATCAAGACGTGATGGCTATTGCTGCCACAAACCCTGCTGTTACAGGTGAATATCAAAGCCTACACGCGCTCAATCTTGATGTGAAAGATTCAGCCTATACTGAGCAGCAATTTGCTTTTGTGCGCGCGCAAGGTGAGCACGGATTTGTGGTTGTGGCTAATTTTAACGATAAGCCTACAGGTGCAATGAAGCTTGTTGTTCCTTCAAATGTTTTAGGTAAAGATAGCGATCGGATCACGCTAGCGCCTATGCTTTCTCATGAAGGCATAACACTAGAAAAAGCGGGCATTAACTACAACGCTTCGTTCTCATTGGAAGGGCTTGAGACTAAAGTATTCGCCTTCTAATTAGGTTTTATCACTTGCTGCTGAGTTAACGCGAAACACCATGTTTTTTTACATGGTGTTTCGTGAATACGTATGCAGAGCATTGGTCAGATCGGACGGGCAAGGTAGTATCTCATCACCATCTTGTACTTAACGTATTTTTAACATGGGGTTGATGTGCCAAAACGTAATCGTGTAACTAATGACAGTGGTCATAAAAAAATCCAAAAGCGCGCAATTCCGCTTCTCCTCAGCTGTATCACTACATTTCCTTTGTTCTCAGTTCAATCATCTGCAAACAGTGGCATTGATGTTTACCCGCCGAATTGGTGGGTTGGTATGCAAAACAGTAATGTAGAATTGATGCTTTATGGTGATGGTGTTGCCGATGACACTGTTTCAATAGCGAAAGGCGATGTAAGAGTTAAGCATAGCCAAGCCCTTGATAGTGAAAACTATCTATTCGTAACGCTAGACACGTCGAATGTTAGTGCCCAAGAACTAGTTATCAGGCTTACTGACAGCGATGGTACGACCCGTGATTTAACTTACACGTTAGAAAAAAGAGCACAAGGCTCAGCGTCGCGCGAAGGCTTTGGGCCTCAAGATGCTATTTATCTTATTGCCCCCGACAGATATGCCAATGGTAATGTGGAAAATGATAATGTTAAGGGTTATGGCGATCCCGCAGACCGTTCATTCAAAGGTGGTCGTCACGGTGGTGACATTCAAGGTATTGTTGATAACCTCAACTACATTCAGGATATGGGCTTTACTCAAATATGGACAATGCCCATGCTCGAAAATGCCATGGATAAATACAGTTATCATGGCTATTCCACCACGGACTACTACAAAATAGACCCTAGATTTGGTTCTAATGACGATTTTATTGCGTTAAGCACTGAAGCTAAATCAAAGGGTCTTGGCATTATAATGGATATGGTACTTAACCATATAGGCAGTAATCATTTATGGATGAAAGATACGCCGTCACACAACTGGATCAATAACAACGGTAAGTTTGTAGGGACAACCCACAAGCGTGAAGCTCTTCACGACCCTCACGCCATAGCAAGCGATATAAAAGGGTTTAGCGATGGTTGGTTTGTGCCAACCATGCCGGACTTAAATCAGCGCAATCCGCATTTAGCGAACTACCTTATTCAAAACGCGATTTGGTGGGTTGAAAGCGCTGGGCTAAGTGGAATACGTGTGGATACGTACTCCTATCCTGATAAGGCGTTTTTGAGCCAATGGACAAACCGCATAATGGACGAGTACCCGAATTTCAATATAGTAGGGGAAGAGTGGTCAGTTAACCCCGCAATCACGGCATATTGGCAGGCGGGTAGCCACCGCCACGATGATTACGATAGCGCTCTACCATCGGTTATGGATTTCCCGCTTCAAGCCGCAGTCGTTGAAGCGTTGAGCAATGACGAAAGCTGGAATTCTGGCTTCATCTCTGTATACGAAACCTTAGCTACTGACTTTTTGTATGGCGACCCGAATAATTTGGTCATCTTTCCTGATAACCACGATATGAGCCGCATTTTTACTCAGCTCGGTCATGATAAAGACAAATGGAATATGGCGATGACGCTATTGCTCACTACGCGCGGTATTCCACAAGTTTTTTACGGTACAGAAATTTTAATGGGTAACGAAGGCAGTGAAGACCACGGTATTATTCGTTCTGACTTTCCAGGCGGGTGGCCTTCGGACAATGACAAAAACGCTTTTACCGGGCACGGTTTAACGGATGATGAGCGTTGGGCACAGCAGCGTGTGAAGGGCTTACTTCAACTGCGTAAATCACACCCTTTGCAGTTTAAAGGCCTGTTGAAGCATTTTGCACCGGAGAATGGGGTTTATACCTATATTCGAGAGGTAAATGTCGATTCAGCCAGTGGTGCAGATAAATCAAATACTAATCAGTCTGATAAAATATTGGTCATCTTAAATAAAAAGCCAGTGGACCTGCCTCTAAATAAGTATGCAGAGGTGCTAAGCACACACCAGACGTTAACACGAGTTAGCGATGGGATATCTTTTAAGACGACGGATACCTTAAGCTTACCAGCAATGTCTGCTAGTGTTTTCATTGTGCAGTAATCGTATTAACTATAGTAAAACAATAAATAGAGCAAAGTATGCAAGCAACTCAACCACGCCTTTCTTTCTGGCAAATATGGAACGTCAGCTTTGGCTTTCTAGGTGTTCAATTCGGTTTTGCACTGCAAAACGCAAACGTAAGTCGGATCCTTTCAGACTTAGGGGCAGACCTTCACTCGCTATCACTATTTTGGCTCGTCGCGCCAATCATGGGGTTAATCGTTCAACCAATTGTTGGCTCAGCATCTGATAGAACGTGGAATCGATTAGGTCGACGCCGCCCGTTCATTCTTGCTGGTGCAATCGCCGCAGTATTGGGTATGATTTTACTGCCCAATGCGCCGATATTTGTTGCCTTCTTGGCACCTATGGTAATGGGCGCGTTAATGGTTGCACTGATGGACGCGTCGTTTAACGTATGCTTTCAGCCGTTCCGCTCATTGGTGTCAGACATGGTACCGCCGTCACAACGTAATGTTGGCTATTCGATTCAGTCGTTACTGATTAATATAGGCGCAGTTATCGGCTCAATACTGCCATTTGTACTTACCAATGTTATTGGCCTTGAAAATACGGCACAAATGGGTGAGGTTGCACCTTCTGTTGTTTGGGCTTTCTACATTGGCGCTACAGTACTGCTTGGTACGGTCATTTGGACGGTAGTTCGTACCAAAGAATACGCACCAGATGAATACAACCGCTATAAAGGGCTTACCGAAGAGCAGCCTGCAAATGAAAAAGCGCCTAAAGCACCGCTAGGACAACGCTTAAGTGAGTTTTTTACGTTAGTAAAAGATATGCCAAAGACGATGAAACAACTTGCTGTCGTGCAGTTTTTCTCGTGGTTTGCGCTCTTTATTATGTGGGTATATACCACACCTGCTATTACGCAACATATATGGAATGTAGATAAGCAGTGGTTTGATCCAAGTTATATTGCTGCAGCCCCGATGGTGCCTGAAACCATCATCATGGCCAAGGGAGCTGCTGGTGATTGGGTAGGGATTCTATTTGCTGCGTATTCGGTATTTGCTGCTATTTTTTCTATTTTCTTGGCAAAACTTGCTGACAAGTTTGGTCGCAAAACGGTTTACGCTTCGTCTTTAGCGCTAGGTGGCCTGAGCTACGTAAGCTTCTTGTTATTCCAAGACCTAACGATGATCAACGTAAACTTACTGATTACTGAAGTAACAGTACCTTTGGGCGCAGTGAAGCTGTTAATCCCTATGGTAGGCGTAGGTATTGCGTGGGCTGCTATTCTTGCTATGCCTTACGCTATGCTAGCTGGTGCGTTACCTGCAAATAAAACGGGTGTTTATATGGGTATCTTCAACTTTACCGTTGCTGCCCCTCAAATTGTATCGGGCCTAACTGCTGGTTGGATTCTAAGTTCTGTTTTCGACAACGACGCAAAGTACATTATCGTTGTTGCCGGAGTTTCTATGTTAATTGGTGCGGTTTCAGTTTTCTTCGTGAACGAGACCGATAAGAAAGAAATTGAAGAAGCGCAGGGAGCTTAATATGTCATTTAATCGTACAACAATCGCATTAACGTTAGCGGGTTTATTTTGCTCAGCCTGCTCGAGTACATCTGTTCCTTCATCTAACGATACACAAGAAAACAGCCACGCTATCGTGGGTACCACTACGCCATTTGCTAGCGAAGCGGTGTACTTTGTTGTGACAGATCGTTTTGTAGACGGCGACCCTTCGAACAATCATGAAGAGCAGGGAGGCGATCACCCTACGTGGCAACTGCCCTTAGAAGGTCCTGAAGGTAAGAAAGCTTATGTGGGTTACATGGGCGGTGATTTACAGGGTATCTTAAAGAACGCCGATTATATTAAAGAAATGGGGTTCACAGCAGTATGGATGACGCCTGTCCACGATAACCCGGACTATGCGTTTAATGGCGATGAACCCATTACTTATGGAGGTGCCTTTAAAGACGGTGGTAAAACGGGTTATCACGGCTATTGGGCAACTAATTTCTATAAAGCTGACGAGCATTTGGTTAGCGCCAATTTAAGCGTTAGTGACTATACGGCGAAAATGCGTCAGCATGGTCTTAAGTCCGTGTTTGATATTGTGGCAAATCATGGCACACCAAGCTTCACCATGGAAGAGGACTTACCCGGCTACGGGGAAATATATGACAGTGATGGAAATCTGGTTGCTGATCATCAAAACTTGGCGCCTGAAGAGCTTGACCCTGAAAACAACCCGCTTCATAGCTTTTTTCACAACTATCCAGATTTAGTCAAGCTTTCTAATCTAGATGACGAAAACCCCGCCGTACGCGATTATCTCATCAACAGCTATTTGTATTGGATTTCTCAAGGTGCTGATGCATTTAGAATAGATACAATCAGGCATGTACCTCATGCGTTTTGGCGTGAAGCGTCAGATCGTATACGCGAGCAAAACCCTGACTTTTTTATGTTTGGCGAAGCATTTGACTATGAGGCGAACAACATTGCCCAACATACGTTACCGAAAAATGGGGGCGTCAGTGTATTAGACTTTCCTATGCAAAAGGCCATGGTGAATGTATTTGAAAAGCCGCTAGAGAGTGACTTTGCTGACTTAGAAACGGTGCTTCATCTTACGCACGGGCCATATAACAATCCGTATGAATTAACTACGTTCTACGATAACCACGATATGGCGCGCATTAATGCCACTGATGAAGGCTTTATTAATGCGCATAATTGGTTGTTTACAGTAAGAGGCATTCCGGTAGTCTACATGGGTTCTGAAATTGGCTTCATGCGCGGTACGGCGGAACATGCTGGCAATCGTAACTATGTTGGCCAAGAGCGCCTAGACCAAGCCAAGACACATCCTATTCAACAGGCGCTAACAAAGATTGCTAATGTGCGTAAAAACACGGTAGCACTGCAGCGCGGTGTTCAAGTCAACGTTGAACTTGACGGTCATCAAGCGGCGTTTTATCGCGTTGTTGATACTGCAGAAACACAGCAGACAGCACTTGTATTACTTAATAAGGGTAATGCCGCACAATCTTTTGAGGTTAGTGACTTTATGCAATCGGGCGACTGGACGGAACAATTATCTGGAGAAACGCAAACGGTAGAACTCGGTGATGCGTTAACCGCAACGGTTAAGCCCAATGGCGTTCAGGTATGGGTGCGCGAAGGTCAAGTAAGTAACAGCGCATTACTTGCTCAAATTAAGCATCAGTTGGCCCGCCAATAAAACGTGTTTAGCGCACAATAAAAAAGCCCCGTGGTTGTTTAACGCCCGGGGCTTTTTGTTAATCAGTGATTGCTTAATTTCTAGCGTGTAATTTGCGCACGCTTACTCACTGCCACATGACTGCCTAATAATAATATCCGCAGGCATTAAATAATCCTGAACGTCTTCGTTGTTAATGGCTTTTAATAAGGTGTTTACCAATAACTCTCCCGCCAGTTTGGTATTTTGCTGAACAGTGGTGAGCGAAGGCGTGGTGTAGGCTGAAACCGCAATATTGTCATAGCCAACCACGGCTACATCATCAGGCACATTCACTTTTGCCTGGCGCAGCGCTCTAAGCACGCCCATTGCAATAAGGTCTGATGCGCAGACAATTGCTTGGGGAAGTTCGCCACTTTGCAGCAATGATTTCACCGCTTCTGACCCCGCATCCTCAGTCGAAATAGCATTGCGTTGAACACTTGACTGATCGAGCCCATGAGATTGAAGTGTTTCAAAATAACCGTTAAAACGCGCTTTGAATTCAGGGGCGTGATCGCCGTTGTCGCCAATAAACGCAAAGGAAGTTTTACCCAAGCCAATTAAATGTGACGTTATGCTTTGGCCACCTTGATAGTTATCACAACCGATACTAACCCCTGGGTGGGCTTCATCTGGCGCACCCCAACGAACAAAGTGGGTGCCCTGCGATTCAAGTTGCGCGACTTTGTTTTGGTAATCAGTATAGTCGCCATATCCTAATAGAATAATGCCGTCAGCCTTATTTGAGTCTTCATATTCTGCGTGCCAGTCATCATCTAAATTTTGGAAGGACACAAGCAGATCATAGTTTGCTTGCGCACACGCGCGGGTAATACTGCCGAGCATCGCTAGGAAGAACGGATTAATCATCGAATCATCGGACGTAGGATCTTCAAACAAGAGTAGGGCAATTGTGCTGCTCTTTTGCTTTCTCAAGTTACTTGCGTTTTTATCCACTTTGTAATTGAGTTCCCGAGCAATACGCTGAACGCGATCTCTAGTTTCTTGATTAACTAGCGGGCTATTATTTAACGCTCGCGAAACTGTCGACTGCGAAACACCTGCCAAGTGGGCAATGTCAAAAGAGGTTGCTTTTTCTTTCATAAACACCATGATTTGCTGCTACGACCTTGTTGTCGCGAATTTAGATTACCATATTTTTATAAAGACGCGCGCATTTTGAGACGCAGTCGCTCAAATGCCACGCAAAGTTACGATTTCGTCAGTGCTTATTTATATTTTGGAAGTCATAACGGCATTTAGTTTTAGAAGGTATTTGCAGATCGCTCTTAATTCAATCACTTGTCAGGCTTCTTTGAATAAAACATGGTTGAAGTAATTGCGAGAGTGTTATACTCAGCGAGATTTTGAAATATTACGTGCATAAGGGGAACAAGCGAATGGCCGAGACTGAACATCGTCCGACCAATTTTATCCGTCAGATTATTGATAAAGACCTGTCTAGTGGTCTACATGACGCAATTAAAACACGGTTTCCACCAGAGCCGAATGGCTTCTTACACATTGGCCACGCCAAGTCTATCTGCTTGAATTTTGGTATTGCTCAAGACTACACAGGTACGTGCAATTTACGCTTTGACGATACCAACCCTGCAAAAGAAGACATTACCTTCGTTAATTCAATTAAGGAAGATGTGCAATGGCTTGGATTTACGTGGGACGGAGAAGCGCGCTATTCATCGAATTACTTTGACCAACTACACGCATACGCCGTTGAACTTATTGAAAAAGGCTTAGCCTATGTAGATTTTTCAGCGCAAGACGTTATGCGCGAAATGCGTGGCACACTTAAAGAGCCTGGTCAAAATAGCCCTTATCGCGATACAGACGTTGAAACTAACCTCAGTGAGTTTGCCAAAATGACGGCAGGCGAATATAAAGAAGGTGAGTGTAGTCTGCGTGCGAAAATTGATATGGCATCGCCATTTATGTGTATGCGTGACCCGGTAATTTATCGCGTTAAGCATGCTCACCATCATCAAACTGGTGATAAATGGTGCGTGTATCCAATGTACGATTTTACACATTGTATCTCAGACGCCATTGAGGGAATAACGCACTCCCTGTGTACATTAGAGTTCCAGGATAACCGTCGTCTTTATGATTGGGTTATCGAAAACATTTCTATCGACTGCACGCCAAGACAGTATGAATTCTCACGTCTTAATCTAGAATATACGGTATTAAGCAAGCGTCGTCTTATTCAGTTAGTCGAAGAAAACCATGTACATGGCTGGGACGACCCACGCATGCCTACCATTGCAGGTTTACGCCGTCGCGGCTACACACCGGGTTCAATCGTTGAGTTTTGTAAACGCATTGGTGTGACTAAGATGGACAACATGGTTGAAATGTCCATGCTAGAAGCGTGCATACGCGACGACCTAAATGCAAATGCTCCTCGCGCAATGGCCGTACTAGATCCAATAAAGCTCGTTATCGAAAATTATGAGGAAGGCCAGACAGAAACGCTGGTTGCGCCCAATCATCCTAACGATGAAAGTATGGGTACGCGTAACATCGGCTTCAGTCGCGAAGTGTATATAGAAGCAGAAGACTTCCGAGAGTCGGCGAACAAGAAGTTTAAGCGCTTAGTGCTTGATAAAGAAGTTCGTCTTCGCAACGCCTACGTGGTTAAAGCTAATCGCGTGGAAAAAGATGAAAATGGTAATGTCACTACCGTTTACTGCACGTATGACCCTGATACGCTTGGTAAAGATCCGGCTGATGGCCGCAAAGTTAAAGGTGTTATTCATTGGGTGGACGCAGCTACGGCACAGGCAGCGGAGTTTAGGCTTTACGACCGCTTGTTTAACGTGCCTAACCCAGCAGCGGAAGAGAACTTTACCGATGCGATTAACCCTGACTCGTTGGAAGTAAAACACGGTTGGGTAGAAGCCGGATTGGCAGACAATGTTCCTGAAGTAGGAGCATGGCAGTTTGAACGCACTGGCTACTTCTGTGTAGATAAAGACAGCACAGACGACAAGCCGGTCTTTAACCGCACTGTAGGTCTAAGAGATACATGGGCCAAAATGGGCGAGTAGGCACTGGCCTTTAGCCATTTATGCGCTGTAAATAAAAAACCGCTTAAGTGCTGCTTAAGCGGTTTTTTTGTTTAATGGAACATTGCTTTCGTTAATTACTTTGGTTGGCAATCAAGTGACTGTCCGGTTGTTTCCTTGCTGTCTTCGCCCATAAGATAAAGATACGTAGGCATAATATCTTCAGGTGTTTTTAGTGTATCAGGGTTTTCTGCTGGAAACGCTTGAGCGCGCATTTGTGTGCGGGTACCACCTGGATTAATACAGTTAAAGCGCAGTGACTTATTTCGATATTCATCAGCAAGGGTTTGCATAACGCCTTCTGTTGCGAATTTTGATACGGCGTACGTTCCCCAAAATGCGCGACCTTTTCTGCCTACGCTAGAGGTGGTGAAAATTACCGATGCACTTTCTGCCTTCTCTAGAGCGGGAATAAGCGCTTGTGTCATGAAAACCATGCCATTTAGATTAATTTGCATCACGTCTTGCCATTCTTGCGCATCAATATCTTTAAATGCACTTAGGTGGCCTAAAATACTCGCATTGTGAAGAACACCATCTAATCGGCCAAACTGGTCAATAATGGTTTGCGTCATTTGCTGATAATGAGAGGGCGTTGCGCCTTTGATATCTAAAGGAACAATGGCGGGTTCTTGACCACCTGCTGCGACAATGTCGTCGTACACAGCTTCAAGTTTAGACACGGTGCGGCCTAATAAAATACAAATAGCGCCATGTGCAGCATACGTTTTTGCGGCTTGTGCACCAATTCCATCGCCAGCCCCGGTGATAAGAATAACTTTATCGCGCAATAAATCCGCTGGTGCGTTGTAATCGTTCATCATTTTCCTTCAAAAGGTTCATTTATATCGCAATGATTGGGGCCTGTAGACCCAATTAAGAATCAAACCCCAGATCATACTCAGCCTGACTCACAAGTAAAACAATGAATGAAAATTTCTTCAAACGTAAAAAAAGTTAACAAAAGTAGTTAACAAAACTTTGCAAAGTTGCAACAAAGTCAATAAGATTGAGGAAGATACAACTGGTCTAACATGTTTAAAACTATCATCTACGCCTGTAAAGACAGGGTAGACCAAGCTACTTTTAATAGAGTTAAGTTTTAGACACAGAATAACAACAATGCTTGTAGGGAGTAGAGATGAGAAAACTCGTATTAAGTTCCAGTGTGGCCCTTGCGCTGGGTCTAGCAGGCTGTGGTGGCTCCGATGAAACCCTTTCCGACATTCAGGCCGAAACAGAAGTCCAAACACCATTTTCACGAATCGTTTTTGACCCAGCTAATGGGAACTTGAACATTCCAAACGACCTTCTGATGCTTCCAGGCGATGATGGTTTCTTTGATTACACACTGAATATTCCGGTCGATGACCCTACAGATTTTGCTGACCCGCAAAATGCACTCAACGTGTTAGACGGTTGGTCAACTCAACACCCGTTTGTAATCAATGTAGAAACACCTGCCGGCACATCGCTTGATGCAAGTACCTTATCTTCTGGCGTGTTGCTTTTTGAAGCAACGTTAGGTCTTGACCAAAGTGATCCTGACTGTGCGCAGGTTACAACACCTTCTGCGGGTTGTAAGCTTGGCGATCAACTTACCTTTGGTGTTGATTACGTACTCAGCCTTGCTGATAGCAACACAATCACTTTTGTTCCCCTCAAGCCGCTAAAAGCAGCTCAGGGCTACATGTTAGTAATGACCACTGATTTGAAAGACTCTTCTGGCAAATCGGTTCAGGGTTCAACTACGTGGGACTCAGTAAGACAAGACATCGACACTAATCCTCTATCAAGTGCAGCACAGCTTCAATTACAAGGCTTAGTTAATTCGTTAGTTAATCCAGTGCTTGGTGCGGGTTTCGACCGTGAAGACATTACTTACGTGTCAGCTTTCACCACACAGTCTATTGCCAACTCGCTTGATACCATCAAGAAGGTCATGATTAGCCGTTTTGCACAGCTGGCTGCTGGCGGTGACCCGTCCGCTCCAACTGCACTACCTGCAATCACGGTAAGCGATGTATCTGCAGCGCCTAATGCCATGGAAGCACTTGGTCTTGTAAACGCTACTGTTGTAGCTGGCGCAGTAGAGCAGGGTAAACAAGGTCTACCAGATAACATTCAAGCAGCGATTGACGCTACTGATTTCAGCTTATTAGAAACTTGTGCAGGACTTGCGGGTACGGCGTCTGGTCAACTTTCTGCTCAATGGGGTACGCTGAACGAATTTGCTGTTGGTGTTTCTACGGGCATTTTAGCGCAAGCCGGTCCATTCTGTGCAGCTCAACGTTATGAAGGTAATATTGCGTTGCCTTATTTCTTGGGTGTTCCAAGTGCAGAGAACCCACTTGCTCCAGTAAATGATTTCTGGAAGGCAGCTTGTGACAGCGGAATTGTTTTAGCTGGTGCTCCTCAAGAATTACTTGCAGACGCAGAGCCAGGTCCTAATGCAGCAATGTGTTCTTCACTAGGCCTTGCTGACGTTCGTATTAACGGCGAAATGTTAGATAGCGCAAGAAACATTACTAAATTCAACCCATATCCACAGCCTACTGGCGGAAACATGGGTACAGAAACGTTAGACGTTCAGGTTACTATTCCTGACCCAGCAATTGCAGGTGCTTTAGGTTTTCCTATCAGCATGCCTGAAGCCGGTTGGCCAGTGGTTATTTTAGCGCACGGCATTACCAGCCAAAAAGAAGATATGCTTGCCATCACTGGTACTCTGTCTCTAGCAGGTATTGCGTCAGTAGCAATCGACCAACCATTACACGGTAGCCGCGGTTTTGACCTTAATGGCGACGGTACAGATGAACTGAACGCGACTACGGTTAGCGCAACTCACTATATGAACCTTGCCAGCTTGCCTACGGCTCGCGACAATCTACGCCAAAGCGTGTCAGATTTACTTGGTCTACGTTTAGGACTAAACGCAGTTGTCGATACCACAGCAGCGCAAAATGTTAAGTTTGATATGTCACGTGTATCGATTATGGGTGTGTCTCTAGGCGCTATCACTGGTGGTAATTTTGCTTCAGTGGCAAACACGTCGATGGGCGGCGATTTAGCAGCACTTGATGGCATGTTTGCTGTCAAGCAAGCTTCTCTTGAGTCTCCAGGGGGCGGTGTTGCTCAGTTCCTAATTGAGTCAGCCGCGTTTGGTCCTCTTATCAAAGGTCTGTTGCTGTCTCAGGCTTCTGAAGAGTTTGTTGCCTTGCTAAATCAACTGTATGAAACCACTGATGTGAGCGAAGAACAACTTCGCGCAGCGGTAGCGATTTTCGAAGAAAATCTTACTGCTGAGCAGGCTGCCCAAGTAAATGCAGTATTTGCAGAGTTTGCTTTTGCTGCGCAAACGGTAATGGATGCAGGAGACCCTACTAACTACGCTCAGACACTGGGTAGCAATACGCCAGTTCATATGATGACCGTAGTGGGTGATGGCAGCGACGCGAACCTTCCGGATCAAGTTATTCCAATTTCAACAGCGTTACCATTGTCAGGTCAGCTTCCTCTGGCAGCGACCATTGGCTTAGAGCAAGTGACAACCACGCAAGGTCCTGGTACAGATCCAATTAGCGGAATTGTACAGTTCAATAGTGGTGCTCATGCTTCTAGCTTAAGCCCTGCGGCGAGCGCAGCGGTAACAACGGAAATGCAAAAAGAAGTGGCGGGTTATATTGCGTCTGACGCACTTGTACTGCCAATTTCTGATGAAAGTGTTGTAGCGAACTAACCAAGGGTAGTTTGCTCCAATGGGCAGCGTTACAACTGCTTACATTTTATAGAAAGAAAGCCGGCGTTATTGCCGGCTTTTTTGTAGAAAAATTATAATGTTGTTTGAATGTTTTCATTTGTTAATGTAGTGTGAATTCAGGTCGGATCAGTTTTACTTATGCTGTAATTAACACCGCTTTGAAGACGCGTGCGGTAAGAGTGGTTGACCTTTTTCATTTATCATTAGGGAACATTTGAGATGATTGACAACACCTTTAACGCTAAACGGACGCTTATTGCGTTATCACTCACTGCACTTCTCGGTGCGTGCGGCGATAACGATAACGACTTTTCTAACGTAGAACAACCAGCGCCCACAACGCCTTCGACACCCGAACCAACACCAGCACCAATTCCAGCATTTTCTCCTGACGGTACACTGTCCGCGGATGTTACCTGGACCACCTATGGCGTTCCGCATGTAAAAGCCGATAACCTAGAAAGTTTGGCTTACGGTGTGGGTTATGCGTTTGCACGCGATAACCTTTGCGTACTGGCCGACCAGATTGTGAAGTATAACTCTGAGAGAGCTAAGTATTTTGGTCCAGATACTGTACCTGGTAGCGGTGATTCAGAGCACCTTATTAACGATTTCGGTTTTCTTACTCTAGGTATTAGAGAGTTAGCAGAAGAGAACTTACCTCGGTTGTCTGCTAATTCACGTGCAATGTTTCAAGGCTACACTGCTGGATACAACCGGTACTTAGCTGAAACTCCTGTAGAAGAACAAGATCAAAGCTGTGCTGGCCAACCATGGGTCACTGAAATTGATAGTGTGGATCTATTAACGTACTCATTAGGCGTGGCGCTATTACCTGGGGCCGCTAATTTCTTAGGACCTATGTTTATTGCAGCGCCTGAAGGTGAGAGTTATCTACCTACTCCAGCTGCGTCCTCAAGTGACGTTGCTTCTACATTTAAGATTTCACCAACGGTAGGTCTGCCTGAAAAAAATCCTCAAGAAATGGGCTCTAATGGTTGGGGGTTAGGCAGCGATAAAACGACCAATGGCAAAGGTATGGTTTTAGGCAATCCGCATTTTCCTCACACAGGAAACCTACGCTTTTGGAATTTCCATGCTCAAGTACCCGGACACTTGAATGTAACAGGTGGCTCGTTGATGGGATTGCCTGGTGCAGTAAATATCGGATTTAACGAAAACGTTGCATGGACACACACCTTCTCGACGGCTGAACATTTTGTTGTGTATCAGCTGACCCTCGACGAAAATGATGAATCTGGCCTTACCCATATGGTTGATGGCACTAGACGCACCATCTATGAAAAGCCACTTCAAATTGATGTCGCAGTGGGTGGAGGGCAAACCATTAAGCTTAATAAGACCGCGTATTACACCAACTACGGTCCAATGATTGAAGTGCCTGGTAACTTTGATTGGAATGGTAACAATGCCTTTGCCATCAAAGACGCAAATCTGCCTAACTTCGATATTGTAGACCATTGGCTTGCCATGAATATGGCGACATCCATGGACGAATTTAAGCAGGCGTTTAAAGATTACGACGGTGTTATTTTCAATAATACAATGGCTGCCTCTGATGATGGTCAAGTATTCTACATTGACGATTCAACCGTGCCGAATCTAACCGAAACCGCAATTGAGCAACTAACTACAAACCCGTTACTTATTCAAACTAAAGCAGCTGCTGGCTTTACCGTATTACCGGGTAACATTTCGCAGTTTGATTTCGAAGGACCCGTTCCATACGAAGAAGCGCCTAAGTACGAGGGCACGGATTCAGTTCAAAACTCGAACGACAGCTATTGGTTAACTAATTTAAACTCACCAATTGTTGTAAGCAATCCGCTATTTGGTAGCGTGGAATATCAACAAACACTACGCTCAAGAATGGGTCAACAGTTTATTGAAAACGAAGCAGGAAGTGACGGAACCTTTACGCCAGATGAAGTGGAAGGCTTACTGTTTAATAACAGAAGTTATTTAGCAGAGAATATTTTGCCTTCACTGCTTTCGCTATGCGCCGCGCAAGGTTCAACACCTGTAGATGTAGACGGAACTAGCGTTGATGTTTCACAAGCCTGTGCTGCGTTGGAGGATTGGGATGGGACCATGAACCTTACAAGTACTGGTGCACACGTGTTTAGAGAATTTGCATTCCAGTTTAACCAAGCGCCACAGTGGGAGACGCCGTTTTCACTAGAATCACCAGTCACTACGCCTTCTGGCTTGATGCAAAATGACGTTACTCTTGAACAATTGGCAAGAGCAACTCAAGTTATTGAGCAAGCAGGTGTCGCATTTGACGCGCCGCTAGGGGACGTTCAGTTTGTTGAGCGAAGCCTGCCAGATGGCACGGCGTCTGGTATCAAACTACCATGGGCTGGTGCACACAATATTGAAGGTGGCTTTAACGTGTTTGACGTTATAAGCAACAGGAACGGTACGTTGCTTCCACGTCATAACTACGAGCCTGTGAATAGTAACACCATAATGAGTGCAGAAGCTGAAGGCTACCATATTAACTATGGCACCAGTTGGGCTATGGTTATTAACTTCACTGATGAAGGCCCCAAGGGACGGGGTATTCTAACCTACTCACAATCTCGCAAGTATGGCAGTGAACACTTCTTAGACCAAACTCAGCTTTATTCTACGCAGCCTACGCTAAGAGATATCTTCTTTACTGACGAGGAGATAGAGGCTAACAAGATAGAGCAAGTTACCCTATCGTCAGAATAAGATGAGACTGGTATTATAACGTAATTAGCAAAGCGGCGTTGCTTTTCACAAAGCAAGGCCGCTATTTACGTTGTGGGTAAACAACGACGCTTACCCGTTTTATTTTACTAGGAGTAAAGTTTGGAGTTTTTGTACGAGTACGGTTTGTTTGTTGCCAAGGCAGTAACGCTAGTAATCGCTTTTATTGTGGTTGTATCTACCATTGTTGGCTTAGCGAGTAAGCAAAAGCATGGGAAAGGGCAACTTGAGATCGTGTCTATTTCTGAGCAGTTGAAAGACATTACAAATTACGCGAAACAGGTTCTGTTAGATAAAAATGCGTTAAAGAAATTAGCCAAGGAACAGAAAAAAGAAGCGAAAGCTAAAAATAAAGCAAAAAACAAAGCCAAAATCACAGAACAGGGCGAAGAGTCTGAGAAGTCCCGTCTTTATGTCATCGACTTTAAAGGTTCGATGGACGCCAATGAAGTGGAACACTTACGAGAAGAAATTACCGCTATCTTATGTGTAGCGAATAAAGAAGACGAAGTCTTGGTTCGACTTGAAAGTGGTGGGGGTGTTGTACACGGCTATGGACTTGCAGCGTCTCAACTTCAGCGTATCAAGGAAAAGGGTCTTAAACTAACGATTGCGGTAGATAAAGTGGCGGCAAGCGGTGGTTACATGATGGCTTGTGTTGCAGATAAATTACTGGCGTCTCAATTTGCTTACATTGGCAGCATAGGCGTTTTAGCTCAGTTGCCTAACTTCAATAAACTATTGAAGAAAAATGATATTGAGTTTGAACAACACACCGCTGGTGAATTCAAGCGTACTCTAACCGTATTTGGTGAGAACAACGATGAAGGCCGCGCGAAATTTAAAGAAGAAATAGAAGAGATTCATGTACTGTTCAAAGACTTCGTTCAAAGCCAGCGTCCAGATATGGACATCGATAAAGTCGCCACAGGCGAGTATTGGCCAGGTATTAAAGCTAAGTCGCTTGGCTTAATTGACGACATCACAACCTCAGATGACTATATTCTTTCTCATTATCCCGCACGCGAAATATTTAGTGTTAAGTATGCTGTGAAGAAAAATGTAGCAGAGAAACTGGGGATGTCTGCAGCAAATGTTGTTGAGCGCGTGTTTATGAAATCAATGAGCAAAGCGCGTCACTGGTTTTAATAGCGACAATTTGTCTGTGTTGATAATTCAGGACCGATAAAACGATTGTTAACACAGACGTACGTTAAATTTTTAACCTACAAAAAGATAATAAAAAGAATATGGCACGGCATACTAAAACCGATATATTAGATGCGGCAGAGTACTTATTTTCTCAAAGCGGGTTTACTCAAACATCCATGCGCGAGATTACTGCCAGAGCAGAAGTGAATTTGGCGTCGGTGAACTATCACTTCGGCAGTAAGAAGAATTTAATTCAAGCCGTGTTTAAAAGGTACTTTGATCACCTAATGCCGCAGGTAGAGTCTTGCTTGGCGTCTTTGACACCTATGGAAGGTGCGAAGGGCGTTGAGCAACTCTTGTATTCGTTGATCCCTCCTATGCTTAACCTCAACACCATTTCAGAGCAGGGTACTTCTACGTTTGTTAAGTTGCTAGGACGTGGCTACAACGAAACTCAGGGGCATTTGCGTAAGTTCTTAATGAATGATTACGGTGATTGTATCCGTGCACTTGTCGACGCTATAAGGCGTTGTCTTCCTGATTTACCTGAGGAAGAACTATTCTGGCGCTTGCATTTTGCGATGGGAAGTTTTGTATTTTCAATGGCGTCGAGCCAAGCGCTAACAGAAATAGCTGAGTCTGACTTTCACAAGCATGTCGATATAAAAGAAGTTATCCAGCACCTAGTTCCATTCGTAGCCCAAGGGCTAGCAGGCAAATAATTCAAGCGCGCTCGTTAAACACTCAGTTGAGAAAGAGTGGTAAGCTATTATTATTTCATAATAAATAGTGAAGGGGCCACATAACATAAGTGCCTCAACGACACTTACGGTATGCGACATTTATTGAGTTTTTACACCAGTAGCTAAACTAGATATTAAATCAGGTTATGCAAAATTATCGAGGAAGGGTTGCGCCAGGCGCCTCTGCATTGAGCTTTTCTGCCCAGAAATCCTTTACCGAAAATCCTGACTTTTTGGATGAAGGTGCCTTTTTCTTCGCTGGTTTCGCTGCGGCTTTTGCCTCTTTCTTTGGCGCTTTTTTCTCTTCGCTTTCACTCGTGGCGTCAGAAGAGCCAGAAGCTAACGACGCTGTCATCTCTTGAAGCTGTGCTAAACGGACGTTCTTACCGCCATCTACACTGTACCAACCACTTTTGCTCTCAATAGATGGTGCTTTGCCGTTCGCCTTTTTATAAGCTTCGGTAAATGCTGCTACCACTTCGTCTTTGTCTAAGTTTGCCATGCTTTTTTGCTCTTTATTTTGTTAAGATGACGAACGCTATGCGACGTATGTAATTGCTATAACGCTGAGAAAAACTCGCCCAGCGTAACGACCAAGCCAGCAAGTGTCGCAAAACTAAAATTGGATCTACTCACCACTCATAATTGTCTAATTACAGGTATAATGCTAAACGTTCGCGTCTTTTTATAACGTTTTTTGAACAATTTGTCTAACTTTCAACCGGAGGACTTGTGTCTATTACCCGCCTAGAACTACAAAATTATCTTGATGGAATGTTAAGGGTTAGCGAGATCAGTGATTATTGCCCCAATGGATTACAGGTAGAGGGCGCAAGTAAAATTGAGAAGATAGTTACCGGTGTAACTGCGTCACAAGCACTCGTTGATGCCGCCATAGAAGCTAAGGCAGATGCGCTAATTGTTCACCATGGTTATTTTTGGAAAGGTGAGTCACAAGTGATTGCGGGCATGAAAAAGCGCCGCCTTCAAGCGCTACTGTCAAATGATATCAATTTGTTTGCTTATCACCTTCCACTGGATGTACACCCTGAATTTGGCAACAACCGACAACTTGCATCGCTATTAGGCATTCAAAATATAAGTGCGGTGAGCGGTGTGAAGCCTGTTGGCGTTGTTATGCACGGAAATTTTGAAGGAGAAATTGAAGGGTCAGCGTTACAGGTTAAATTACAGAAGTTGCTGGGGAGAGACGTGCTGATTGAGGGGCCTGTATCAAAACCTATATCGAAGCTTGCTTGGTGCACGGGAGGTGGACAAGGGTTCATCGAACAAGCGGTTGAACTGGGCGTCGATGCATTTATTACCGGAGAAGTGTCTGAACAAACTGTACACACGGCAAGGGAAATGGGGATAACTTTTTTTGCTGCTGGTCATCATGCTACTGAACGCTACGGTGTGAAATCCTTAGGAGAGCACATTGGGCAGCAATTCGACGTGCCTGTCGAGTTTATTGATATTGACAATCCTGCTTAGCGATGACTGTAGTATATGAATAACGATCGTATTTTCGATGGTATTGCAGAAAAATTCTCAAGCAATATATATGGCACTACTAAGGGAAAGCTCAGGCACACCTTATTATGTGATGTTCTCGAGCCTTATTTAACCACGCCTGTTCGCGCTATTGAAATAGGCGGGGGTACAGGTGTTATGACAGCGCATATTGCTTCTAAAGGGCATTCTGTTGTGTTAACTGACGCATCGAGGGATGTACTTAAACAAGCTGAGACACTGCTTGCAGATGCACCAAATATTACAATTAGGCATCAATATTTGCAGCAGATTGAGGATTTAGACAGTTTTGATTTAGTGATTTGTCATGCGGTTTTAGAGTGGCTGGATGCGCCCTTTGATGCTATCGACTTTATGTATAAAAACATGAAGCCAGGGTCCCGTTTAAGCCTAAGCTTTTTCAACCAAGATGCGAATTTGTTTGCCAATGCTATCTACGGCAATTTTGATTACATCGCGAAAGGGATGAAAGTTAAAAAGCAAGTTAGACTGAATCCAAAACAGCCGTTAAGTGCAACCCGCGTGGTTGAACATTGTGAATCATTGGGTTTCAAAATTATCGAAAAAGCAGGCATTCGTTGTTTCCATGATTACATGCGAGATATAACCCATCAAAGCAGCAAATTTGATGACTTACTTGCGCTAGAGCGGCAGTATCATAGGCAAGCGCCTTACCTTTGGTTAGGAAAATATTTTCAGCTGATTCTAGAAAAAGAGAAATAGAAAAAGCCAGTAAAAAAGAGTTTGTTGGATTTTTACGTGGCGGACTACATAGGGTTATGAGCGCGCTAATACGTAGATAGTTGTAGTGACGCCTTAGAGCGCGTTCTCACCCGTCATAATATTATTGACCGTGATTTTTGCGATTTCCTCTAAGGCTTCGAGCGTGAAGAACCCTTGGTGGCCCGTTATTAAAACGTTCGGAAACGTAGTTAAGCGCTGAAAAATATCATCCTGAATTATGTCTTGTGAATGATCGTTAAAAAACAGTTCGGATTCTCTTTCGTAGACATCTAGCCCTAGATATCCAATTTTTTTCGACTTAAGCCCTTTAATGATGGCATTGTCATCGACGAGCCCGCCTCTTGACGTATTAATTAGCATGACGCCTTGAGGCATTTTATCAATACGCTTAGCATTGATTATATGATGACTCTGTTCGTTGAGCGGGCAGTGCAGGGTAACTATAACGCTTTTTTCAAGTAGTTCATTTAGCGTTACATAATGGGCTCCCATTGCGGTTACATCACTATTTGGATGCGGATCGAAGCAAAGCACATGACATCCAAACCCCAATAGTATGCGAATAACCGCTTGTCCAATCTTTCCTGTGCCAATTACCCCTACGGTTTTACCGTGAAGCGTAAAGCCCATCAATCCTCCAAGATTGAAGTTGCCTTCGCGTACTCGGTTGTATGCTTTATGTGTTTTTCGGTTCAACGTAAGGATTAGCGCAATTGTATGTTCAGCTACGGTTTCAGGGCTATAAGCGGGTACGCGGCTTACAGTGATACCTGCCTTTGCTGCTGCATCCACATCAACATTGTTGAAGCCAGCGCAGCGAAGCGCAATATGTTTAACCCCACAGTGTTTTAGAACTTCAATGGTTTTCCTATTAATGTCGTCATTTACAAACACAACAACATCGCTGAATCCACTGCAACTCGCTGCGGTTGAAGCGTTCAGTGGGTGTTCAAAAAATGTGGCATTGATGGTTTTGTCACTAGCACCGTTTAATGTTTCCAGCAATTCAGAAAACAGAGCGTGTTCATAAGAGCGAGTACTAAAAAAAGCGATGTTTTTGTGTTGTTGGTCGCTGAGGTTATCGTGCGCTTTTTTACGTGCAGAGGTATTCATTTTAGTACCCAGTTAAGTCACTTAGACGGCAAAAAATTACCACATTCACATTCAAACTACATAGATGTAGATCAATAAATCTAGCGGGATGTATTGAGCACTAACGCATTAGGTATATTTCAAAACGCTCGTTCACTGCCGCCATGCCGGCGGCTATCTAAACTGCAATGCGTACTAATTCGCTGATAAAAGCTTAGCGATGTCTTTCTCAATGGCTTCTGGTTTTACAGTAGGTGCATAACGTTTTAGCACCTTGCCTTGAGCATTAACTAAGAACTTAGTGAAGTTCCATTTTATACGTTTTGTGCCAAGAAGACCGGGGGCTTCGTTTTTCAATTCCTCAAAGAGCGGATTGGCATCTGGACCATTTACATTTGTTTTCTTAAATAATGGGAATGAAACGCCAAAATTAAGGCTACAAAATTGCGCAATATCTTCGTCGCTACCTGGCTCTTGATGTCCGAACTGATCGCAGGGAAACCCTAAAATTTCAAAGCCCTTATCGTTGTATTTTTTATAGAGCGACTCTAGTCCTTCATATTGAGGAGTAAAGCCACATTTGCTTGCCGTATTAACAATAAGTAATACCTTACCCTTGTATTGTTCAAGGGTAGTTTGTTCACCGTTGTTCAACGTAATAGCGTGTTCATAGAGCGCCAAAATTATTTTCCTATATTTTTGTTGTTGTTAAGTCTGTTACTCTTAGGTAATCCAACCATCTTTGTTAAGTATCTAGAGTATATTTTGTATGAGTAATTTGAAAGTGAGTTTTTTGGGCTTGGGTGTAATGGGCTATCCTATGGCAGGGCACTTGAGAAAAGCTGGCTATTCGGTCACTGTTTATAATCGTACCTCTCAAAAGGCACAGGATTGGCTAACAACCTATAACACTGGCGACGCTAAAGTCAGTGCTAGCAATACTGTTGCGCAGGCGTGTGAAGGCGCTGACATCGTATTTATGTGTGTGGGTAACGACAATGATGTAAGAGATGTGGGCACACAGGCGTTAGCAGTGATGAAGACGGGCAGTGTGCTGGTCGATCATACGACTGCATCAGCAGATATTGCCAGAGAACTATATAAAAGCTGCCAAGATAAGCAAGTTGGCTTCTTGGATGCACCGGTTTCTGGTGGCCAGGCTGGGGCTGAGAACGGGCAGCTGACCATTATGGTGGGCGGCGATGAAGACGTATACAGCACGGTTGAGCCGGTAATGGCACATTATGCACGACACAGTCAGCTACTCGGTAAGAGTGGCAGCGGTCAACTAGCAAAAATGATGAATCAGATTTGTATTGCCGGCATCGTACAGGGCTTGGCCGAAGCATTGCATTTTGGCCAGCGTGCTGGGCTTGATTGTAATGCGGTTGTCGATGTTATTAGCAAAGGCGCAGCTCAGTCGTGGCAGATGGAAAACAGAGCCAGCACTATGCTAAATAACAGCTTTGATTTTGGTTTTGCTGTTGATTGGATGCGTAAAGACTTAAGCATTGCATTGGATGAAGCGCGTAAGAACGGCTCGACTTTGGCGCTTACGGCACTTGTTGATCAATATTATGCAGATGTTCAAAAGCTTGGTGGCGGCCGTTGGGATACATCGAGTTTGCTTACCCGACTAAAATAACGCTAACAGACTAACAAGAATAAAAGGCCCGCTGGTTTACAATAAAATGTACTAAACAGCGAAAAACAGTGGCGTTCTGGAAGCGGTGAGTTGTTATCCACAACGCAGGTTATGGATGTTACTTTAGTCATTTGCTAATTAAACATTACAGCGCCTGTTCGTGAGCCGATAGCGTAAGCTGTTCCAAACGGGCCTTGTTAACGTCATTCAAGGGGAGTGACATTATCTTGTCGAGTAGCTGTCTGACGTTAAATTTTCGGTAAACACCTGTGTCTGACTCAATCATGCACTGAAGAAGGTTTAAGCCAAATGCTGCGGTATCGGGGGAGAGTTGGAAAGCGTCATAAAAATGCCTCATTGCCTTGTTGAATAAGCCTTCGATAAAGAGTTGTGTGCCGGCCTCGTTTATAGAAATGGCCTGTTCGTGATTTAAACCTAACCTTTCACCACCCGAAAAAATCAGCTCGTCATTCATAACCTGTTCTGAAATAGCTTGTAACTCTGCGTTTTTGCGCTTAGCCATCAAGAGTAACTCACCAGCTTTGCGTTCATCTCCAAGACCGTGATGTACTTTTGCGGCAATAACGAGGATAGACGGCTCAGTGCGAAGGTAGTTGTCGACGTAGTCGCTTTCAAGCAAATGTGCTGCTTTTTCTAAGTCGCCGTCCAGCACAGCCGAGAAAGCCAGAAGGTAGTCTCTTTTTTGTAAAGTCTGCGGGTCGCCCTGACTTCTTCCGGCAATGCCTACTAATTTTCTAGCCTGAGACAAGCTTTCTTTTCTATTGGTTTCAGGCGACTCTTCTGCAAGAAACAAATAGAACTCAGCGAGCTCAAACGTAAAGTCATTGAACCTGTCTTTTGCACTGCGATGCATAGCCCGTTTCTTCTGTAAGAGATCGATGGCTTCTACAACCTTGTCCTGCTTTTGATAGGCAATGGTTTTTAACTTTGCAGCTGGTAGGCTTAATTCACTAAACTTAATTTCATTTAAGTATTTTTCTACTTGATCGTAGGAGTCTTGTTCAAATGATATGGATGCAAGCCATTCAAATGCCTTGTCGCGAGCCAAGCTAGAGTTAACCATTTGGCTCAAATGGCTTTTACAATGTGGCCATTGACCCGAAGCGTACTGGCACTTTACTTTTCCCCATTGTGCCCAAAGAACTTTGTCAGAGCGGGTTAACACGTCGTCATAAATACTCAACGCTCGTTGCAAATCACCATTCTCGAAAAGAAGACGGGCATAAAGCTTTCTAATTTCAGCAACAAGCCGAGGAGGAATGCCTTCGGTGATCTTAGCTCTAACGACACTAATTGCTCGGTCAAGTTGTTTGTTATCCAGCGCGTGCAATACGTTTTTAACAAAGTCTCGATAACTTAAGTAATGGTTAATTTGGCGGGTTAGTGAAGCAATGGTGTATGGCTTAATAAGCAAAACGTCAGGCTGTAAATCCATTATACGGCCAATAATTTGCGGTGAGCGATCAGACGTTAAGAAAATAATGCCTGTGCTAGGTCTTATAAAGCCTGCCTCTCTTAAACTCTGGATCCATTCCACGCCTGTTTTGCCTTGACCTAGGTGATAGTCCATTAACAGGAGTTCAAAGTTTTGCTTTTTAAGTGCCGCTTTCAGTTCTACACCAGATGCAAAGCTACTTACCGATAAGTTAGCAATTGACATTAAATGTCCTCGAAGCGCAGTCCGAGCAGTAGCATTGTCTTCTACTATAGCTATTCTGAATTCCACGGCGACCAAACAAGGTTTACTTACATCAACCTAGCTTATAGCGGCGAGATAAAAGTGCATTATTAAAAAGGATAACTTTTTTCTGCTTCGTGCTGGAGTCTATAAAGAAACAGCATTTCTCGTCACAAAATATTTACGTTAACCCTCAATGTTTTTAAATAAAAATTTACCTTTACGTTTACGTAAGGGGTAAGTATTGGTTATTGTAGTTCAAAAGCAAATCAATTGAGGGTATGCCTAATGAATTTTGAATTAACCGATGACCAGTTAGCCTTTGAAGACACCGCCCGTCAATTCGCTCAGCAAGAGCTAGCACCTAACGCCGCTATGTGGGATAGAGAACATCACTTCCCAGTAGAAGCAATAAAGAAAGCGGGTGAATTAGGCTTCTGTGGATTGTATGCGCCTGAGAGTGCAGGTGGGCTGGGTTTATCCAGGCTCGATTCCTCCATAATCTTCGAGCAGCTTTCAATGGGATGTACCACGACTACAGCTATGTTAACCATACATAACATGGCAACGTGGATGATTGCCACTTGGGGCACCAGTGAAGTTAAAGATATGTGGTGTGACCAACTGGTAACCGGTGACAAGCTGGCATCATATTGCCTAACCGAGCCTGGCGCTGGTTCTGATGCAGCGTCGCTAAAAACAAAGGCGACGAAAGCTGACGGTGGGTATGTCCTTAACGGGTCTAAGGTGTTTATCTCTGGTGCTGGCAGTACGGATGTTCTTGTTGTAATGGCGCGTACAGGGGAAGATGGTCCTAAGGGCGTATCTGCATTCGCGGTTCCGGCTAATGCCGACGGGATTGAGTACGGTAAAGCCGAAGAAAAAATGGGGTGGAATGCACAGCCCACTCGTATGATCACGTTCGATAACGTGAAATTAGATGCTAGTTGGTTACTTGGCGAGGAAGGACAAGGCTTTAAAATGGCCATGCAAGGGCTTGATGGCGGCCGAATTAATATTGCAACTTGCTCGGTAGGAACTGCACAGCAGGCGCTAAACGTTGCGCGTGACTACATGAATGAACGTGAGCAGTTTGGTAAACCTATTGCAGGTTTCCAGGCATTACAGTTTAAATTAGCTGATATGGCTACTGAACTTGTTGCAGCGAGACAAATGGTACGTATGGCGGCTTGTAAGCTGGATAATAACGACCCAGACAAAACCACCTATTGCGCTATGGCGAAAAGGTTCGCGACAGATGTTGGCTTCAATGTATGTAACGATGCCCTTCAGCTACACGGCGGGTACGGTTATATCAAAGAATATCCGTTGGAGCGTCACTTCAGAGATGTTCGCGTACATCAAATATTGGAAGGCACCAATGAAATTATGCGCGTTATCATTGGTAGACGTTTGCTGTCAGATGAGAGAAGTGTACTGTAGTACACTTCGCTAACGAACTAATTCGGGCACGATTTAATGGATTATGGGAAGGAGTGAAAATGACAGATGTGGAATCGGTAGTCATTGTTGATGAAATCAATACGTCTAGCAACGACTACACAATAGGCCGTTTAACGCTTAACAAGCCAAAGGCATTAAATGCATTGGATTTGGAAATGGCTGGCATCATGCTTGACGCTCTTCAGCGATGGCAGTCTCGCAACGATATCGTAGCTGTTGTGATCGATGCTGCTGGCGAGAAGGCATTTTGCGCCGGTGGTGACATAGTGTCTATGTACAAATCGATGGTGGAAGCTAATGGGCAAATTCCAGCTTTCTTAGAAACATTTTTCAAAACTGAGTACACGCTAGATTATACTATTCACAATTACAGTAAGCCCATTGTTGTATGGGGCAGTGGAATTGTTATGGGCGGTGGCATGGGGCTTCTATGCGGTGCAAGCCATCGAATAGTAACCGAAACCTCTCGTCTTGCTATGCCGGAAATTACGATAGGTTTGTACCCGGACGTAGGCGGAAGCTATTTTCTACCTCGCTTACCAGGAAAAGCCGGTCTCTTCCTAGGTTTAACAGGCGGCCAAATGAATGGCTCCGATGCTTGCTTTGTAGGGCTTGCAGACAGTTTGCTGGCGAGTACAGAAAAAGACACTTTGCTTAATACCCTCGTAGAATACACGTGGGAAAAGACCGACAGCGAAAGTTTGGCTTCTAGTGTTTCGCACATTATCGACACAATGAAAACGCCAGAAGAACTTCCCAATGGCAACGTTGAGCCGAATATGGCACTTATTAATGACTTGTGTTCGGCTGACAATGTTACCGACGTAGTTCATGCCATTCTTAACGCAGACATGAGTGAGAATAAGTGGTTACAGAGAGCGCAAAGCACTCTAGCCAAAGGTTCTCCTATCACTATGCATTTGGTGTTCGAGCAATGTAAGAAAGGTGCGAATATGACGTTGGCTGACTGTTTTAGAATGGAAGCTGATATGTCCTGTCGATGTGGAGAAAGTGGTGAGTTCCAAGAGGGTGTAAGAGCGCTTTTGATTGATAAAGACATGTCACCACAGTGGAAATACAAAACAGTAGATGAAGTGCCGCAAAGCGCAATAGCACATTTCTTCACTTCTCCATGGGCTGAAGAGCAACATCCATTGGCAAAGCTGTAGTGTAAAAGTTCTCCAAATAAGCACGAAAGCGCCCAGTATTACTATTAACTCGGCGTGTGATGTTGTTACGCTTATTGCCGTAAAGGTGTCGGGTTTGATATCCTTTACGGCAAATTCTCAGTAAAAAGAACCTGTCATGTGGCACTGCCCACTTTGTAAACTTCCTATCTCATTACATACAACGCCTATTCGCTGCGAAAACAACCATACCTTCGATAGAGCGAAATCTGGTTACGTTAACCTTTTGCCCGTTCAATTTAAAAAATCGAAACTTCCGGGTGACGACAAAGCAATGGTGAGAGCCAGAAGGGAATTCCACCAATTAAATGCCTATAAGCCGTTGAAAGATAAATTAGTGACGCTGGTGAAAAAGGTACTAAATGAAACGGCAGCCAATGAAGAAGCATCAAAGAATGCCATAAAGGTTTATGACGCGGGTTGTGGTGAGGGGAGTTACTTGGATGCGATGGTACAAGGACTTTCAGCGAGTGGCTTAAAGGTTGAAGGAGCAGGTAGCGATATCGCCAAAATCGCAGTAGAGCTGGCAGCTAAAGCGTACAAACAAGCACAGTTCGTTGTTGCTAGCAGTTTCGATTTACCCCTAAGCGGTAACTCGCAAGACGTGATGATTCAAGTTTTCGCACCTGGGAGTAATGAAGAATATGTGAGGGCTCTTAAAAACAATGGCCTTTTAGTGACGGTCGATCCAGCGCCTGAACACCTGTTTGAGCTTAAACAGCAGGTGTACGACAATCCAAGACAGCATGAAATCGACAACCAAGAACGAGATGGGCTTACACGGGTTTACAATGAGTGTTTTTCCTTTCCTATCCATTTCGAAAGCGAAGAACATGCGCTGGCACTTATCAAAATGACGCCGTTTTACTGGAAACTGCCAAACGGCAAAATCGATGAGATTGTTGAAACGTTGAAAAGCGTAACCGCAGACTTCCATATTCAGCTATGGCAAAAAACACCACAGTAATATCTAATACCAGTCCGCATAGATCATTACCCACTCAGCGAGAGTTAAAATGTTCGTAATCGCGGCGTGTTACCGCAGGTATAGTGGTTCTACATCGAGGTAACACAACAAAGTGTACGGACATTTTAAACTCGCCCTTCGGGAAGGTCTGGCAAGCTTCCTAGCTTCATTCTGAGAATTTGAAAGGAAACAGCCATTCCTGCATTCCCACGCTTCGCTAGGAAACTTGCCAGCGCCTTCTGAGTGGGCAATTATCTTTGCGGATTGGTATAAAGTGGATTACCCATCGGATTCAATGGTGGGTAGACATTCACGCCTCTAGCTAGATGGCCTAAAACTATAGTCTTTATTAGTTTGCGTCCTTAACACAGTGTGTTGCGAGAACCCGTTTGGGCTGGTGTTTCGTAAAGTGCTGGTTTTCTGGATTATATATGTAAAACAATTAGATGAGTGGTTATGCGTAACCTATTTTGGGTGGTTGTACTTAACACCGAAGCGCTTAGCGGCAGACTTTCCTTAGTCTGCCGCCAGAATTTTAATTCTGTGTTGAGAATCGTGATAGGTGTTTAATAGCCTGACTTAATAAATCGACATTTAGCGCTTCTTTACTGCGCTTGCCGGTCGCCATGTCGCTTATTTCATAGCTGCCATTACTAAGTACGTCAGTACGCTTATTGTCATGGAACACAACAATGCGTTCACCAGAGGTGCTAACTAGCCATGGTCTTGAAGGAGAAAGTAAGCTTTGGCCAGTAGAATAAAACGTAGCAGGGGCGTTACATCCCAATGCTCCTAAAATGGTAGGCGCTAAATCTTCCGTGCTGGCTAAGCTAGCATTCAGTTTAAGGGTACTGTACAGCGTGCCTTTGCCACTTTCGCTACCAAAGCCAGTTGCAACAATCACATCGTGTTTGCGCGCTAACGTGTTTTTTACATAGCTTTCGATATCAGCACTCTTCATAAACGCAATATGCAAACCATCATGGTTGTTGCTCAGCGGTTGCAAATAGCCCGCTAATTGAGGCAACGGCAACGCTTCATCGCTGTGAATAGAGACCGGCATGCCAGACCCCAATGGAAGCGCTAATAACACCGGACGCTTTTGAGATAAAGCGTCTTGGTATATTTCGGGAACACCAAATAGCGTAGTAGTCATTAAGCCTTCTATGCTACTGGCCGTCGAATAGTAATTGGCTACTTTGTTTAAGGTGTTGCGCTTAATGTTACTTAAGTCCACCGCCTGTTCGTTATCAGTCTGGACAACCACGGTTAAGTTTCTATTAGTTTCAATAGAACAATAAACCGGCTCGGCTGGGTAAGTAATATTGTGAATATCAGGGTTGAACTGAAGTTGTTTTCGTTCTTCATAAGCCGCTAAGTCAAGCAAGCCATAACGCGACATCGTTGTTTTAGCAGTCGCAGGATAAGAAAGCGGAAACATGTTGTCCTGCTTGATGATAGGTTGATACAACTTGGCATCAGCCCACACGTGTATAGCGTGACTGGTAACAAAACAGCTGACAAAAAATGTAGTAACAGGGATGCCCACTTTATGGCGAGTGAAGCGTTCAACACGCTTCCAGATTGCATTGGCTAAGACCAGCTGGAAGCCAAGCCAAACGATAAATAGAAGAAATAAAAATGCCCACTGTTGCCAGCTTTCTATCGCCATTGTTGACTGAGCTTCACTGCGCAGTAAGTCAGCTGCGTGAAAGCTAATATGGAAGCCTGTGCGATTAAATAGCAACGCATCGAAAGCCAAGAGCGCTAGCCCCACAGCTGCAATAATAGACGCGCTGACCTTTATGACTCTGGGGTTGTTAACCAAATAGCAAAGAGGGAGAATAAAAATGACAAAGCCAAAAAAGGTCATAAAACCAATATGACCGAACCAGTTGGCTAGAAGATACAAGGTGCCGACACCTGTGCCAGGCATAGGTGATGAGAAAACAAAAATCGAGGCAATAACTATGGCGATGATAATGTTCGCCAAGGCAAACCAATGCCCCCAATTTACCAGTTTAGTAACACGCTGGCGACGAGGTGATTCGGCAAGTATCATGCAATCCCTTAGCTATTTTTAACGCTTTTCTTGAGTACGTCGGCAAACTGCGCTGCCATGGCTTCGCGATTTTCAGGGGCTACCTGAGTATTTAAAATGTGCGTAATGACATTTCCTAACACCATAAGTGAAAGATCGCGGTTTGCACCGCCTTCTTCAAGGGTTAGAATAACGTTATTCATTAGCGTTTCGAATTCGTCGTTGCTATAGCGGCTCTGTTGGGGCATTGCTACGCCTCTTTTTTATGATTTCTTTGATAAAAAGAATGGTTTTACACGTAAAATGATTATAATCGTTGTTTGAGTGAGTACAATCATTCATTCTAAAATCCCGCAATTCTTTGGATATTTCTGACATTTTTTAAGCAACAGGACACCCGATACTCTATGAGTGCACTGATTCATCACTTTGTTGTACATCGTTTGATTGTAAACAAAGAAGAGAAAATTGAAGCAATTCCACGTGACAACTGCTTAGCTGTTACTCCGGAAATCGAGCTTCTTGCCCATCAAATAAACCACAGTTTCAATGCTAAACCTGGAAAAGGGGTTGGCCACTTCGTGACGGAAGTTACCCGTGAAGCAAAAGTGGAAAACGAAGAAGGCGAAGCGACTACTCAAAAAAGCACCGAGAACGTAGCAGAGTTCGCGGAAGGCCTTAAGCAATACATGGATATTCAAAAAGCGGCGGGTGATAACGTTGAAGATGCATTCCATGCGTTTTCGGTATCAGCGACCAATCGCTTAGTTCGCACTTTGGCAGAAACGGGTACGGTTGAGACCGGTTTTCTTATTTTCTGCCAGTATGAGTATTTAGCCACACAGTATTTGATGATTGCATTGTTAAATACCCGCTCGCACGTTGAAGTGACAAACTCTTTAGACCTTTCCGCGCGTGAACACTTAGATTTAGCAAAAATGCAGCTCGCTGTGCGGTTCGATTTAACCCAGTGGGATATTCAGCCAGAGCAGCAGCGTTACGTTAGTTTTATTAAAGGTAGAATGGGACGTAAGGTATCAGACTTCTTTATGCAGTTTGTAGGCTGCGAAGAGCTGGTTGATGTTAAACAGCAAAATAAACAACTGATTTCTACAGTTGATGCCTACCTAGCCAGTGAGTCACTAGACCCGCAAGAGCAGCACCAGCATAGAGAAGAAGTTAAATCGTACTTTAAAGAAAAGATTGATGCGGGCGAGAGTTTATCGGTAGATGAACTGGCTAACCGACTTCCACAAAATGAAGAAACTAGCAGTAACTTTTCTGCGTTTACACAGTCTATGGAAGTACCGCTTGAAAAAGAAATTCAGCCAGACCCTGCAGCGCTGAAACAACTTGCTAAATTTACCGGTCAGGGCGGTGGTATATCGCTTAGCTTCGAACGCAAATTAATGGGCGATCGGGTATTTTACGACCCAGCTACTGATACGCTAACAATCCGTGGAATTCCACCTAATTTAAAAGATCAGCTTAATCGCCAATCTTCAATGGACTAGTCGCTGCGAAGCAAAGATAAAAAACGTATACTAGTTAGTAGAATATAAACTCGATTCAAGGGTGTTATGCAATTATTTGTAAATGATTTGACAGTGATGGACTTCTCTTACCTTTGCTCAAAGCGCGGTATGGTAGGGGAAAGCTGGATTGTCGATGTGATTTTGGACGGTGAGCTCAACGAAGAGAGCATGGTTCAAGACTTTGGTCACGTGAAAAAGAACTTAAAGCGACTAATCGACGAATATGTTGATCACAAGTTGCTTGTACCTGCTGAATACAGCGGTTCAGAGGTTATTCACGACGACGATTCTGAACAGGTAGAAGCGCGCTTTACCTGCATTGATGGGCGTAGCATCATGCTACATTGCCCCGCTGAAGCTTATGCATTTGTTTATTCTGATGAGATAAACATGGAATCTGTTGGCGTTTACTTAAAAGAAGTATTGGCGACACATCTTCCAGAAAACGTTGAAAACATTACGCTGCATCTACGTGAGGAAGTCATTAATTCTCCGTATTATCACTATACCCACGGGCTTAAAAAGCACGACGGTAATTGTCAGCGTATAGCGCACGGTCACCGTTCGCGAATCGATATTATCCTTGACGGCAAAGTGTGTGTTGAAAGTCAGCAGTACTGGGCTGACCGTTGGGCCGACATCTATATAGCTACCCGTGAAGACGAAATAGCGTACAGCGACAGAAAGCTTAAAGGTCAAGTTTCAAATGACGCGGATTACTACTGTTTTGCTTACGAGTCGTCACAAGGCTATTTTGAACTATTAATTCCTAAGTCAGATTGTGAAGTCATCGAAACCGACTCAACAGTCGAGTGTTTGGCGCAGTATCTGCTTGAAGAGCAGAAGAAACGCACGCCTGATGGCGTTTGCCAAGTTATTGCTTATGAGGGCGTAGGTAAAGGCGCCACAGTAAAGGGTTAACATTCGACTACTGCTCGTTATAGGGAAAGAAAACATCTATGGCATTCACGCCTTCAAAAAACGCATTGCATAGCGCACTATCTCGTGTAATGAGTTGTGTAGTGGCAATTAGCACAGTTGCCTCTATGCCATTTGCTTACGCAGAGGTAGAGTTAAACGGCCAAAAAGAAGCGTTATCTAGTCAAGAGCAAGTAAACGTTGTGTTGAACGGTAAGTTTACGCAAGGTGCCTTACTGCGCGGGCAAGCTCCCGCTGGGTCCAAAGTCACGCTTAATGGCGAAACTGTTCAAACCAACAAAGACGGAAAATTTGTTGTTGGCTTTGAACGGGAAGCGCCACTGCAGCAAACGTTGGTTGTAAAATTAGACAACGGCCAAAAGTGGCAGCGAGACATTACCCTTGAAAAACGCGAATACAACATTCAGCGAATTGACGGGCTAGAGCAAAAAATGGTTTCTCCGCCAGAAGAAGTGACGGCGCGTATTAAGCAAGACAATATCAACGTTGCTAACGCGCGAAGCGGTAATACTGACTTAGATGCATTATTCACCCGGTTTGAGTGGCCTGCGAAAGGCGTTATTTCCGGTGTTTACGGTAGTCAGCGCATTCTAAATGGCGTGCCGAAATGGCCGCATTATGGTTTGGACATCGCCAATGAAACGGGCACGCCTGTGTATGCCCCAGTTGATGGTGTGGTAACAATGGCTGATGATCTCTATTATTCGGGTAACACCTTGATTCTCGACCACGGCATGCGCGTGTTTTCAACGTTTCTTCATATGGATACTATAACGGTAGAAGTGGGTGAAACCGTCAAGCAAGGCGAGCAGATTGGAACGATAGGTTCAACAGGGCGCTCTACAGGGCCGCATCTGGATTGGCGTATTAATTTGGGCAACACTCGTTTAGACCCACAGACTATTATTTCGGGGTCGCCCGAACAGTAACCATTAATTTGATTTTGTTTTAACGGTCATAAAGAAAAAGGCGCTTTCAGGTAAACTCTCAAAGCGCCTTTTTAGTTTTTACGCTACAGGGCGGAGTTATTTCCCCAGCCACTGATTAAGCTTTTCTTCATCAGTGATTTCAAAGTAAGCCATTTCTTTTCTTGCCTGAGTTACCTCAAGAGGCAGCGTTAGAAGTCGCCCGTCACGAATAAGCGTTAATTCTACCTTTGGCGTTTGAGCATTATCTAATAGGCGCTGAAGCTTCTGGGCATTGACGATATGACCGTCTAACCCAATGATGACATCGTTTAAAAGAACACCTGCCTTCATTGCGGCAAGACCCTCAAATACCTGCATTACCGTAAGTCCGAAGGTAGCTGGCTTTAACGTGGCGCCAAGCTGATTTTTAATAGCAGGCAGCGAGGAGGCACCGCCTTTATCTTCACCTGACACGCGAGCACGAACCGCATAGTTAACGCCCATTTCAGATACTAACGAAGCCAATTCTACATCGTCTGTGCCATACACCACGCGATTTAAGTATTCTGAAACATCAATGCCAAAATGCGTTGTACATAGATTTTGGATCACGTCATCAGGCGTACCTTTTTCATCCACGCCATAGTGTTTCCACAATAAGTGCATCAAGGTATCTAAATTCACTTGTTCGCTTGACTGCTTACGAAGGAGTAAATCTAACCCAAGGGCGATAATGCCACCCTTTGTGTAATAACTGACAATATTGTTAGTAGCGCTAGCGTCTTGCTTATAAAACTTTGTCCATGCGTCGAAGCTACTTTCTGCTGCACTTTGTTTAAAGCGACCAGCGTTTTGCAAAAGTCGACTGACATTTTGCGCAACAATATCGAGGTATTTCTGTGGTTCGATAACGCCGGCTCTAGCAAGGGTGACGTCATCATAGAAACTGGTAAAGCCTTCATAAATCCACAGCTGATTGGTGTATGTTTCCTGAGATAAGTCTGGTTTCACCATTACGCTAGGTTTAATGCGCTTAACATGCCATGTGTGGAAAAATTCATGGCTGCACAGACTTAAGAATGTGATGTAGCTGTCGGTTTTTTTCTCACTTTCACCCACTTGAGGAAGGTCGAAGCGAGGGTAAAGAAGGGCAGTAGAATACTTATGCTCTAAACCGCCGAACCCATTGTCGGCAAGCAGCGTCATAAACAGATAGTTATTAATAGGTTGTGGAGCACTAAACAAATCTAGGTGGTGCTTGCAAATTGGCGTTAAGTCATTTGCTATGCGCTCATAATCAATATTGTTGTTACCTGAGAAAAGTAACGTAAACGTAATGCCGTCAACTTCAAAGCTGTGAGTGTCTGCAATGCCCACATAAATGGGATGATCAATGAGCTCATCGTAATTTTTTTCAATGAAGTGCCACCGAGAAGGGCTTGTGCTTTCACAACGAGAAGGCATAGACGTATAAGCCTTCCAATCTGCGATTGTCGAATCGTTGTCGTTAAGCTCAATGTCCACCTCACACGGCACTTTCTCGAAGCCGGAAACGTTTAGAAACGCACTGGTTCCATTTATAAACGCATATTGGTCGTTCATAAAAGCAGAGCGAATAGATAAGTCGTTGGCATAAACCGAGTAAACGACCGTACATGGTTTTCCATCTGTTTCTACACGCCAAGTTTGTTTATCGAGCTTAGTTACCGAAAGGCTATAAACGCTTCTATCGCCAACATTTTCAGTACTATGACCTTCAGAAGTGTTTGCAGTTAGCTCGATAATGCTTTTTGCAAAATCGCGCACCATGTAGCTTCCCGGGATCCAGCTTGGAAGGCTAAGCTCAATTGATGAGCCAGAATGCTCAGGTATTTGCAGCGCGACAGTAAATTGATGGGCACGCCAATTGGAAATAGTTAACGTATAGCGAAGAGCAGAAGTCATAAACGTCCGAAAAGATAAGCAAAACTATCCCTCAACTATATCAACCTATTGAGTTAATCCCAATAGATTGCCTGCTACTAAGGGGCAATATTTACGTTTATTGAACATGGTTTTCAATCGTAGTATTGATAAGTTTTTGTTTGATGCGTACATTGAGTTAAATGATATTAAATCCAGCAATAACAAATACAAATGGCTGAAAAAATACAAAGCAATTTACTAAGCGAAGATAATTTGGAATCGTTGCGTACGCTGGTACCTGGCGATACAGTAGATTTACAAATTGCTATGCCTGCAGCGCCAAAGCGTGTGAAGACTGACTACATAGGCATGCTTATTGATGAATGTTTGCTTTTTCATATTCCAACATCGGCGAAGTGGATTACCGTTAGGGATGCTTTGACTGTTGGCAACGATATCGTGGTGCGTTCTGTGCTTGAGGGTGACACTGGCCTGGTTATTGCGTTTAAAGTGAAAGTACTCAAATTGCTTTCCAAGCCATCAGGCTTACTTATTACAACCTTTCCGAAACGTATTGAAAGTATAGGACTTCGCGCTGTAAAGCGTGCTCAACTTGGCGTTTCAGTAACGTTAGAAGCTGACGTTTATCCCAGTGACGAAAACGTAACGGGGATCATCATCGATTTAAGTGAAAAAGGGTGCAAAGTAGCATTACAGGTCAAGCCAAATTGGCCGGTAATGCTCGATGAAGCTGAGGTTAAGCTAAACTATTCGTTGGACGGTAAAGAAGTAGCGCTTACTGCAAAAGTTAAAAATCATAAGCTTGATAGTGATGTGGTTTATTATGGGCTCGCCTTTACCTGTGAAGAAAAATTGATAAAAACGCTGTTGTCCCGACACACATTGTTAACGTAGGAAAACAATAGTTGGGTGCTCTTTAGATAATAATCAAAATAACAGGCTAAGGGGATCTACATGAGAAGTATTGAGCGACTTTTAATGCAGTATGGTGAGAGCCACCAAAATAAAACTAACATTATCATTCATGCTATAGCCGTACCCAGCATCTATTTCGTAACGATAGGTTTGCTGTGGAGTTTGCCGATACCTGAAATGATAGCGCAGTTCGATATAACGTGGGCGCATATCATAGCGGTTCCTGTATTGTATTATTATTTTATGTTGTCTGGTCCGATTGGGGCTGCAATGACCCTCTTAACTATACTGTGTTTCGGTGCAGTTAATACCCTAGACCACTTCAGTATCTCAGTATGGTTATTTTCTCTTGTACTGTTTGTCGTTATGTGGATTTTGCAGTTTATTGGCCATCATATCGAGGGCAAAAAGCCTTCGTTTTTTGACGATTTGCGCTTCTTGCTGGTTGGCCCAGCCTGGTGGTGGGTGCACTGGCTGAAAAGAATGAATATCAGTTACTGAGCTTAATCAGCGAATTGATATAGCCAAAACATGTCTAATTTCAAGATTTTGCCCTGCGACAAGAAGCATAAGGGGCACGACCAAGGCGCTTGGGTCGTGGCAAGGCTTGCGTATAATCTTCTTATAAGTTTTTAAATTGGTAATATTGTGAGTCGCTTTCAGCGTGTAATAGAAAGTAATGAACGTTTATTTTGGACATTGCACAGTGCAGGCTGGGCAGGGTTCGCAATAATTTATTACATCGGATCTTTTCTCCATGATGTTCGACCCATTTGGGTTTTCATCATCATGCTTAATGCCTATGCAGGATGGTTGCTAACCATTCCGCTTCGCTACATCTATCGATGGGCAAGAAAGCAATCACCGCTCAACATGATCATCATAGTTATTGTGAGTTGCTACTTAATTGCTTTGCTATGGGCCGTGGTTAAAAACATTAACTACTGGGAAATCTACAAGCACGGATATCGCCCAGACGAATGGTATATGTATTTTACCAACACTATTAACTCGCTAATAATGGTGGGTTGTTGGAGTGGTGTGTACTTTGGCATCAAGAACTTCCAAATGCTTCAAAAAGAGAAGCAGAACGCGCTAAAGGCGAGTACCATGGCGCACCAAGCTCACATAAAGATGTTGCGCTATCAACTCAACCCGCATTTTCTCTTCAATACGCTTAACGCTATCTCAACCCTTATTCTTTTAAAAGAGAACGACACAGCAGAAGCGATGGTGTCGCGTTTGAGTGACTTTCTACGTTATTCATTAGACAACGACCCGATAAAGCGAGTACCGCTAGGTCAGGAAATAAAGGCATTACGACTCTATCTAGAGATAGAGAAGGTACGTTTTGACGATCGTCTAGAAGTGCTATGGGACATCGATGAAGGGTGTGAAAGTGCACTTGTGCCGAGCATGATCTTGCAGCCCATTATTGAAAACTCAATAAAGCACGCCATATCTAAGATGGAAAATGGTGGTCGTATAGCGATTACGGCACGTACATTTGGCAATGATTTGTTAATGGATGTTGCCGATAACGGCCCTGGTGCAGATATCAAAGACGGAACACTTAGTCGAGAAAACGGCGTAGGCCTAGCCAATATAAAAGAGCGTTTGCAATCCCTCTATCAGCGTAATTTTGCATTCTCTATAGAACACAATCAGCCTTCAGGCGTGCGAGTTAGAATACGCATTCCCTATGAAGTTAAGGACGTATAACATGACAAAGCAAGTGATTAAAACCATTGTAGTGGACGACGAACCTTTAGCACGCAAGGGCCTTCGTGCCAGGTTAGAGCGTCATGATGATGTGCAGGTGCTTGCAGAGTGTCAGAACGGCCTAGAAGCTGTAAGTAGCATTTCTCAACATCGTCCAGATTTGGTGTTTTTAGATATTCAAATGCCTGGCTTAAACGGCTTTCAGGTTATTCACAAGTTGCGCGAACTGAAACAGCCCATTCCCATGATCGTTTTCATAACTGCTTATGACAGCTACGCAATAAAAGCATTTGACGTGCATGCTTTAGATTATCTGTTAAAGCCAGCAGACGACGAGCGCTTAGGTGCGGCGTTAAATAAAGTACGTGAATATTACTCAACTCAACATCAAGATGAGCAGTCACAAAAATTGGTAAGCCTTGTTGCTGAACTTACTGGCGATGATTGCGAAGAGATTTTACGCAAGTTAGCTAATGGTGAGCCGGTTGAAACCAATCCATACCCAGATGTATTGGCTATTAAAGATGGCTCAGAAGTAACGCGCGTAAACGTTCAAGACATTCAATGGATTGATGCTGCAGGTGATTATATGTGCGTTCACGCACTGGATGGCATGCATATAATGCGCAAAACCATGAAAGAACTTGAGCAGGAACTCAACCCACAGTTCTTTGTTCGAGTGCACCGTTCAGCTATTGCTAATATCCGTTTTGTTAAAAAGTTAGTGAGCCATATTAGTGGCGAATATCATTTAATACTTCAAAATGATACAGAACTTAAAGTGAGTCGCAGTCATCGTGATAAAGTGAAAGCGGCAATGAAGATGTAAACAAGCTTGAGCATTAAGTACTAAAAGGCGGTGTTTTATTATAAAGCACCGCCTTTTTTGTTTTTACAATCTATAAAAGTTTCAAGTTAAACAGCGTCTGAACCATCTTACTTAGTCGCAGCTGTATCTTTCGTTCATTAGGGTACGCATAGCGTCAACCCGGGCTTGATTGAGGGGTTTTGTTTCTTCCCAAGTTTTGGGTAGAGGTACGGTAATAGGGCGCTGATTAACTTCACCAACCATTATGTTGGTGACGTCGCTTCCTACTAAGCTTATGGCGAATTCGCCAAGAGTAGTGGCGAGTAGTCGGTCCTGTGCTACCGGCGAGCCGCCACGTTGGACATGTCCCAAGGTTACTGGCCTAACGTCGTTGATATTGTGATACTGCAAAGCTTCGGTTAATCCTGTTAAGCCATTAGGCCAAACGTTTTCAGCTACTACAACAATAAAACTGACGGGCCCTTTCAAAGCACGCTGCGCTTTTATCTGGTTTACGATCTTTTTGATTTCAGTCTCAGCGGATTCAAAAAACTCAGGAACAACCACATAGTCAGCCGCAGCGGAAAGGGCACCATTTAATGCTAAAAAGCCAGCATTGCGACCCATTACTTCTACAAGGAAAATACGTTCGAACGCATCAGCTGTATCACGAACTTTATCGATAGAACTCATGGCGGTATCTATTGCGGTAAAGTAGCCTATAGTCGCATCAGTACCCGCTATATCGTTATCAATTGTTCCCGGAATACCAAGAATCTGGCCATCCCATAGTTCGCTCAACTTTGCTGCGCCGCGAAAAGATCCGTCACCACCGATTACAATAAGTGTGTCGATCTCGGCTTGTCTCAAGTTATCAGCCGCTTTGATAAGCCCTTCACGATTTTTAAATTCTTTACACCTTGCGCTGTGTAGTATGGTGCCGCCTTGCTGGATAAGATTGTGCGTTGAATCAAGAGATAGAGGAATAAACTCTTGCTGTAGTAATCCGTTGTAGCCGTGCTTGTAGCCAAGCAAGGTGAAGTTAGCTTTCTGACACGCAATAATTGCGGCACGTATACATGCATTCATACCTGGGGCGTCGCCACCAGAGGTTAAAATTGCGACACGTTTTGACACATTAAAGTCCTTCTTTTTACAGGCAATGCCATTAAAGTAGAGTAAAGGCTGTGCAACGTAAAGTTCTCTATTGCGGATATTTATTGCGTAATATCAAAGTAAAATTCAATTTTTCGGTACACAGCAATACGCGTTTTTACTTGTCACGACGTAACTAACGTAAAAAAGGAAATACTATGCGTTCATTGTTGGTTGTTGTCTTTATTATTTTTCTTACTTCATGCAGTTCTAAGCTTGCCTATAACAACCTAGATTGGTGGGTGTATTGGTACATGGACGACTACATCGAGCTTAAAGATGAGCAAGAGGAGAAGTTTGATGCGCATTTACAAAATTGGTTGAGCTGGCACAAGAAGAGTGAGCTTACTCGTTATAAAGCGCAATTAGAGGATATAAAAAAGCAGATTCAGAGTGACACCCTTAACTCGAGTATTGTTTATAACAACCTTGAGCTAGCTAGATCGCATTGGGAGCGCGTACGAGACGAGGTCAGTCCTGAATTAGCGGCTATTGCTAAAACACTCGATGATGAACAAGTTGTCACCCTGTTTGCGGCTTTAGAAAAAGACAATAAAGAAGAAGAGGAAGAGCGACAAGAGGCGCTGGAAAAGTCTGAAGCAGAGAGACTTAAAGATAGAATCGAGCGAATACAAGAAACAATAAGTGAGCGTATTGGAGATCTAAGTAAAGAGCAAAAACAAATTGTTAGCACCTACGCGCAACAGTTTATTTCCACAGGTGACGCTTGGATAACGTATCGCAGAAACATTCAAAATGCGGCAAGAAAGTTATTCGTTTCGCGCAAGCAAAACGAAAGGTTTGAGCAAGAATTGGTGTCGCTAATGCAAAATCCGGATAATTATAAAAGCGATGTGTACAAGCAAAGTAGTGCTCATAATATGACTGTGACGGCAACGCTACTGGCCGAGATATTTTCAACTCTTTCAGAGAAACAGCGTCAAACACTGATTGAAAACGTGGATGAGCTAATCGAAACGGTTGATAATTTTATGGATTAATTAGTAATACTCTGGCTCAGTACACATTCAGCTCGGTCGATACAGTACTGGTCTTCTCGTAATACAAGAAGAAAACTCCGACTTATGGTGGTAGCACTCAGTACTAAATAAGGTATTAAGTTATAATTCTTTCCAATCGATTTTAAGAACTTTACCTTCTTCGTTAGCAACGAAAAGGGGAAGTTCGGTCAATTTAGTGTTTTTTTGTTTTAATGTTTTAAGGTTCTCGTAGGAATACTGCCTCTGTATATGCCACTCTACCTTATTCCTTGATTTGTATTCTAAATCAATATTCCACCTACCCAGATAAGAAACCGCGCTTGGTTGAAGCGAGAAAAAGCAGCCATCGCATTCAGGTTTTTTAAAACGTCTTACCCCAATGTTCGAAAAAGCTGGAGTTATCGATTTTAGATAGTATTTGCCAGTTTTAACTTTGACGAGTTTTGGGAGGTGTTTCTCGTTAGCTTGACTACCCTCGAATTGCTGTGTGCTAGGTACTTTTAATCCGCGAATAACAAATATTTCACCACTGTTTAGCTCTTCAAATGTCATTCTGTGAATACCAGCATCGGCTAGTACAAAAGACTCGTTCTGACTTAGCGCCTGTTCATTGGCGCTAACCTCGTCGATTAAAATTGCCACCAGTAAAAAAACTAACAATCTCATAGCTCACCAGTTTTCTAATTCAAAAGCCAATATATTTAGAGAGTTCATCTCTAAGGTTGGTGTATTTTTCTTTGTAAGGCGCCTTAAGTGACATATCGTCAATCAATTTAAACAGCCGCTTACACTCATTAATGAGTTTCATTTCGGCTTTATCTTCTTTGATTGCAATTTGTAGAAGACACTGTAATAGATTAAGCGCAACCCCTGTATTTACAGGAGCAAAGCCTTGAGCAAGGGCAAACGAAGCTTTAGCACGTTCGTAATCTTGCTGCTGATAGTGTTGAATGCCTTCGCGGTTGAACTGTTGATAACTGGCTAAGTTTTTCTGAGCATTGAGGGCTTGCGCATCAAGCATGTTTAGACTGTTTTGGTCGAGCTCATCCTGTCTTGAAGTTAAAAGTGCATTCAACTGTAGCGCATCATCAAACTCACCCAGTTTATACATAACGTTAATACTGTCAGGAATAAACGCGGTAGGAACTTCCGTGTACTTATCATCAAGAAGCGTTTGTGACGTTGTTAAGTGGCGTTTGGCATCAATCAGTTTGCCGTCTATAGCGCTAATTCTAGCGTTGACGATTGTGCCAAATATATCTACGTCAAAATCTCTGTCCATTTTTTGAAGATGTTCATCAAACTTTCCTCGTTGCAGGGTAAGTAATGCTTCTTGCTGATACTTATTGCGCTGGCGCTTGTCGTCTGCAAACTCTGCGACATCTAAAAGGCTTCGGATAATACCGCACCAGTGTAAACTTGTTTTGTGAACGGTTCGTTTTGATAAATCCCAGATCGCTTGGCTTGAACTCGCTGCCAGCACTAAATCGTCATTTTGCCGACCTATTTCACAGGCTTTGAAATGCCTGGGTAAGGAGTAGGGTGACAGTTTTATTGCTTCTTTTATTGCATCTAGTGCTTTGTCGCCAGCTGTGGTGGCTTGGTGTGCTTGCGCAAGAATATCGTGGGCGTCTGCATTGAACCGGTTACGCTTTAGCGTTCTCTTGGCAATTGAAATCGCTTTCTCATATTCCTTTAAAAGCAAGTAAGTTTTTCCAATAGCTATTTGTGCCCACAGCACGGGTTTTCCGTCAATGTAGTCACGTAACACATCTAGCGCTTTATCGGGTTGCTTTATACGCCAGTATAGCTCGACTAATAGCTGTTCACAGTGACCTTTATAGTGGGAAGGGGCGTCAAGTAACGCTTCGATATGGTCGATCGCACTGTTTATTTCACCTTGTTCAACGAGACTAAACGCTTGCTGGAGAAACTGTCTTTTTTGCCACGCACGAACAATACGAGACTTCAGCTGAACTTGAGAAAAGGGCTTAATTAAAAAATCATCGGGTCTACGTTCAATACTGCCCAACACTACCGGTCGAGCGCTATCTGCGCTTATCAGAATGAACACCGATGTGGGACTGATAAGCCTTCGAGTGCGCAACTCTTCAATGAGCTCATAGCCATTCTTGTTGTCAGCTCCCAAGTGTAGATCACAAATGACAATATCAAACTTATGCTTTTTACATAGTGATACCGCTTGTTCAGCAGATGACTTCGTAACTACATCAGATGCGCCCATCGAATGCATCAGCCCCTTTAATAAAAGAAGGAAAGGGCGTTGGTCTTCAACAATCAGTACTTGTTTGTTGCTAAATTGCATTTCAAATCCATGAATGAGCGCGCGATTACTTTATAGGAGTATATCTAATTTTAGATAATAAGCTTAAGAAAAACATTATCTTGCCGAAAACATAAGTATACATATGAAGTTGTAAATAAGAATGTCGCAAGAAACTGTCGAAGCTCGTGAGCAAATAACTATTGACCCCAGTATATACTGGGAGCGCAGTGGTGTGCTTGCTAAAGCATCTGCGCAGGGAGCGTTGTTCTCTTTATATCTTGCTATGCAACAACATAGTGTGGCTGAGCCATTTGAAATTGAAGCGGTAGCGTCAGAATCTGATGATAAAAGTAGCATCGAATCCAAGCTTGCATCGTTAAATTATTATAGAAGACCATCGCTAGCCGCTAATGAAAGCGAATGGGGAAAAATGCGCGTTTTGTCTGAGTTAGTATCTCAAGACTATGCGGCAGCAAGGTTATATTTAAGTATGAATCCCTCTCCACTTTCACAAACTGATGATGCTAAACGTCTACCCGACGATGTAGTAGATAATTGTAGTTTGGCAACACAAAAGCGGTTGAAAAAGGAATACGCTAACACCGTGAAGGAAGATAATACGCTGCTATACGATATCCTTTCATCACAAGATAAAGAATACCATTCACAACAAGAAAATTCGTCACACTTCACATCTTTTGAGAATATTGCGTAGCAGTTATTTCAATTCGTTGTTGCGTGCTATGTTTGCGTTGACGTGCGAGCGCTAATTCGTATCCGCCCTAGTTTTTATCATTCCTTTTTGTTATATTGCGCGCCGCATTTTTGCACTGGTCTTACGCTCCAATCAGCAAAGGTTAAAATATGTCTAAATATATTGTATGCGCAATGTATAAATTTGTTGCGCTTGAAAACTTCAAAGAAATCCGCCAACCGCTTCTAGAAACAATGGAAACTAATGGCATCAAAGGTACACTTCTTCTTGCCCACGAAGGGATAAACGGTACGGTTTCTGGCACCCGCGAAGGTATCGACGCATTACTTGCTTATTTAAACAGCGACGAGCGTATTAATCCTATTTCTTGCAAAGAATCTCTTCACGATGAACAGCCGTTCTATCGCACCAAGGTAAAACTGAAAAAAGAAATTGTGACCATGGGCGTTGAGGGTATTGACCCTCGCAAAACCGTTGGTACTTACGTAAAACCTAAAGACTGGAACGCACTTATTAGCGACCCAGATGTTACGGTTATTGACACGCGAAACGGTTATGAAATTGAAATTGGTACGTTCAAACACGCTATCGACCCTAAAACCGAAACGTTTCGTGAGTTTCCTGAATACGTAGCGAAAGAGCTCGACCCGTCGAAAAATAAAAAAGTGGCAATGTTCTGCACCGGTGGTATTCGCTGTGAAAAATCGACGGCTTACTTGAAAGAGCAAGGGTTTGACGAGGTTTATCACTTAGAAGGCGGTATTCTACAGTACCTTGAAGATGTACCGAAAGAAGAGTCATTGTGGGAAGGCGATTGCTTTGTATTTGATAATCGCGTTGCAGTTAACCATGACTTAGAGAAAAGCCATTATGAGCAGTGCTACGCGTGTAGACTTCCAATTACTGAAGAAGACAAGCAGAGTGATAAGTATGAGCCGGGTGTAAGCTGCCCACACTGCTTTGGTACCCATACCGACGATCAAATTGCTCGCTTTAGAGAACGTGAAAAACAGGTTCAACTGGCAAAAGAGCGTCAACAAGAACACGTAGGAACGGAAGCGCGTTTGACCATGGAACAAAAGCGTCAGGAAAAAGCAGAAGCTCAACGTTTACGCGCACTTAAAGCAAAAGAAAATCAGGCGTAGACAGCTAGAAAGAAGGGCGTTACACTCGTGCTTATTGCAGTTGAAATAAGGAATGCGAGTGAGCACTCAACTTTCAGAATCTAAAATTGAAGAAATTAGAAAGGACTTCAGCTTTTTCGATCGTGATGGCAACGGCCAAATCGATTTGCCGGAGTTCATCGAGCTTCTAACCGTTATTTCACCAAAAACGAAAGCTAGCCACGTACAAGAAGGCTTTAAGCTTATCGATAGTAACGACGACGGTTACATCGACTTTGAAGAGTTTTTGGAGTGGTGGCAAGAAGGATGGTGGGAATACTAAGTTTAAACTTAGTAACACTTATCGTCGACTGAGGCTTTTCGACACGCTAGGCTAAGCGTGGAAACGAGGGCTAGGCCACGTAAAAGAACCAAGTGAAAACGAGTGCTTTTAAGCACTCGTTTTTTTATGTGTTGAGCTTGGTCATTCGTGTTGGGAGTGAGATATAGCTTCCTTTGAATAGCCTTCAATGTCGGCTTCGAGCGTTTAGCGGACGTTGGACATAACTTTTGCGGAAGTCCGCTTCAGACAAGGAGCGGACGTCCAATGATGTGATATCTGCTTATTGCTTTTGTTGTAAGTTGATATCGGAATTTATTGGCAGTCTTTGATTTTAAGAAGATAACCTGGACCAGTCTATTTTGTCCTTATAGCTTTGTGGTTGCTGATCAATCGATTGCATTACTTTTTCAAGTATCGTAGCTGCCGAGGCGCCTTTCTCTCGTTCTTGAGCAATCAAAATTTCATTTTGTTTAAGCAATGATTCGTTCTGGCTAGCAAAGAGAACTTCACTTGCATCAGTTACTGGCTGACCAGTTCTAGTGTATGTTGCTCCGTTACCTGTAGCCGGATTCAAACTAGAGATATCGATTAAAGGGTTATTAAGTCCGTATGTAAAAGCCGCAAGCATTTCTTCGGCTTTTTGATTGCTTTGATTGGCTACTTGCATCACAAAACTATTCGAAAACTCTCTGCCTTTTTCCTTCGCAGCCAGATCTAGCGCTGGCTTTGAAAGTGTGACTGTATCTCCTTGGCTTGTAGGCGCTTCATCAACGACATCTTGGGGCTTTGTTTCAGACTGCTTATATGTTTGTATAGGAGACGTTGCGTAACTGGATGATATGAGCATAATTTTGCCGAACTATTAATTGATGATAATAAAGAGCAATTCTTAGACCAAAACTGAACAGTATTCATTTCAGAAAAGTGCATTTTTCTTCAATAACAGATAGCTTAAAAGTTATGATTATGAGGCTTTCATCCGACTTACCACCATTAAACTACTGATAACTTAATACGGCTTTACCGGAACTGTAATAAGGCTATTTGTGCAAAACTAGCTTTGTTCGCGCGGTTTAACCGAAGAGACGCTTTTAGATTCTTGAAGTTATCCAACTGATTAACGTCGAGGCAATACTTTTCCGTTTGACGGCAGGCATTGTCCTTCTGAGATTCGATAGCTCCCTCGACCCTATTGTTTGATGTTTCGCTCCTGAACGACCGCAATACGTACTTTTTTGCCGTTTAATTACAAATATTCGAAAGGCTGCTATTGGCTAATAGCTGTCGGTGAGGTAATCGTATTAATCAAAACTATCAGTACAATTAGGTGTCACTGATTGTGAGGTCTTGTTGCTAGTAAAGAGGCTCGAGTTCGCTAATTTTAGACCGAGAAGCTTTACAGAAAGGTAACGTTAATCGTCATTAACGTTACTTGAGCTACCAATTATTATTTTGTACCGCTTGATATTTACTAAATGAGCAAATTGGTGTTAACAAAATGATATGTGTGATTACGTCAAAGTCGTACGGTATTTGTATCGTTAGATTCATTCAATTCATTTTACGTTTACTGCTTTTCAGCTTCCTTCCACCTTTTAAAGATGCGCATAGTTTTATAACTGTGCGCCTTTCTATATTCTTTAGCCTGATGAATTTTGGTTAATTTGCCTTCTCTTCTATCCATATAAGTCAGAACAGGTTCAACCCGAAAACACTTTTTACTCTGAGAAGAATGTCGTTGGTTTTTTCTCGTGAAATTTCGCTACCTGCTCGTAATATATCGATTAACTGCGCCTTATCCTTAAGGTATTTCTCCCGGCGCTCACGTATTGGCTTCAACACCTCTTGCAGGCACTCTTCCAGTATCTTCTTTGTCGTTCCATCACCAAGGCCACCACGTTGATAGTGTTTTTTGAGTTGACTGACATACTTTATATCTGGGTGAAAAGCATCTAAATACGTGAATACAACATTTCCTTCTACTTTACCTGGGTCTTCAACTTTCAGGTGGTCAGGGTCTGTGTACATGCTACGAACAGCGGTGCTTATCTCTTTTTCTGTAGCGCCAAGGTTTATGGTATTACCCATCGATTTACTCATTTTGTTTTTGCCGTCAGTGCTAGGTAGTCGTGATGCATTGCTGAGTAATGGCTTACACTCTTTCAACACTGGCTTTCCTGCTAATGAGTTAATCTTCCTTACGATTTCATTGGTTTGTTCAATCATTGGCAATTGGTCATCACCAACTGGAACTAGTGTCGCGTTAAACGCGGTGATGTCAGCCGCTTGAGATATTGGATATGTTAAGAAGCCTGCGGGTAAAGAGCGCTCAAAGCCTTTGCTTTTGATTTCACTTTTTACGGTAGGATTACGCTCAAGTCGAGTTACAGTTACCACGTTACTGTAATACATAGTCAACTCAGCGAGTGCTGGTAGCTGTGATTGCAGGCAAACAGTTGTCTTCCTTGGGTCTATGCCAACAGCCAGATAATCAGCCACCACATTTAATATGCTAGATGATACCTTTGATGGATTGTGTGCATTGTCCGTCAGACCTTGCATGTCAGCGACAAGAATGGTCTGGTCATGCTCGTCCTGCAAGGATACACGCTGCTTTAGCGAGCCAACGTAATGACCTAAGTGAAGAGGCCCAGTCGCTCGGTCGCCAGTGAGAATGACTTGTCGTTCGGTATTTGTTTGATTGGTCACGATATATCTCCAATTAAATGAAACGTGCTACTGGAGATATAAAGAACATACAGACTTAGCTACCTTCCAGCAGCAAAAGAATGTACGAATTCCGTGCCGCTCAGAGTGAGCGCCACCAGTTGAAAGAAGAGGTTGTGTTGATAAGTATCTTTTTCATTTAGATAGGCTATCAAATTAAATTGTGCGTCACAACCACTTGTGTTTTGGTCATTGTCTACCAGAAAAGTTTGACTTTGTGCTATTCGATTACTCGCTGTAAATTCTACTTCTTACTTAATCCCTTCTTCTAAGAATTCATCAATGCTTGAGCCTATAGGCATAGTGCTCTCCCATCTGTTTCGTGATGTGTTAGGTCAGGCATTAAATTATGCTTACATGTGATTTAATATCGATAAAGTGCTTTGGGCTTGTGAGTGTTTATTGTTGAAGTTGCATGAACATCTAAATGAAACAAGTCTTGTAATGTCTGCTTTTGGCACAAAACAGAAGTAGTCGAATAAAAGTAGGATTGTCAGTATCTTCTCTCAAACGAAACTTTAACACAAACGCTACTCTAAACAATCACCGCCGCCCTAAAAAGCAATCCTTGGTGAATACAAATTACCAATCAGCGCTGTATACTATATTGGCTGCGGACGCTTCTACTTCTAGTGGGGCTTTATCGAAACCGTAGTCAGCCATGTCGAAAAAGTGTTGGGTGACAACTTCATCTAAACTGGCTCGTTCAATCTGTAACACATGCACTAATTCGTGGGCTAACTTGGGTCTATTAAGCTCGAAATCTTTACGAGCATAAATCGAATAGCCGAAAACTTGTGCGTTATTTATTATTCCTTCTCCAACAAGTCCAACGGCTTCGCCAAACACTTTGAGCGCGAAGTTTTCGTAGGGATAAGGCACTTCATCTACATAAACAATTCTTACTTTTTTAGGCTGTTTTATGCCTATCTCCGCTGCTAGCGCCAATTCTTGTTCATTTAACGGTTGACCTATTTTTAAGCCTTTCATATCTGTTTCATGTGCCCACTCTATGTATTGCGGCAACAATACGCGTGCTATTATTTTTTCATAGGAGAGTGCCACAACGACTATTACTATAAACAAGGCTAACGATACGAACTTTATAAATTTCATGTGGTTAAAATCCATTTTAAAAGAGGGGAGTGTGTGCCGCTTACACGCTTTGTTGCAAACAGTTGAAGCGTGTAGTCAGCACAATCGACTTGTTGCTATATGCGTAGTAGAGCATATGATGGCGAAGTGTTCCATCAAAGGGCTGCAGGAAATGTGATTAAAAACAAAGTGAAAGGTTACACACCGCTATTCAATAGTGAATTGTGACTAGCGGCGGTGATGGTTCAGACTACGATATAGAGTTTTACTCGTCGTCGTCAGACAGAGTGTTTCTTGGCTTGCGTTTCACAGGAACCATACCAATGTCTTCTCCAGACATGGTATCGACACGTTTTTTAGTGCCAGGTTTTACTGGTTTCGCTACGCGCTTTTTACCACTTTTCGCATTTGATTGTTTCGATACTTTTTTCTTCGGCGTAAAACCTTTGAAAGACGTCGAGAATTCGTCATGCGGTGAACACTCTAACGCATATTGAAGGTGATTTTTAAGCCCCTCGAAACTGTTCCAATCACGAGGGCCAATTAGCGAGAATGCTTCGCCTTTTTGCCCAGCACGGCCTGTACGGCCGATACGGTGAATGTATTCATCAGCGTTCTTAGGAAGGTCAAAGTTAACCACCAATCCTACTTTTGATAGATCTAGTCCACGAGAGGCGAGGTCGGTAGTAACCAGAATACTGTGCTGTCCACGAGCAAACGCACTCATTACTGCTGCGCGTTGGCTTTGTAGCATATCACCACGAAGCGCAATAGCTTCTAAGTTTTGTTCGTTAAGCAGTGCTGCAATTCTATCGGTATCTTCACGGGTAGCTGTAAATACGATAGCTTGGTTGTAGGTACGATTGGCTAGTTCAAACTGTAAAATTTGATCTTTGTTATCAACATTGTCTGCAAAGAAGCACTTCTGTTCGATATCGCCATGCTCTGCGGTTGAGTCTCCTACAGCTACACGAACAGCACCTTTGGTTAACTGCGTTGTCATATGCTTTAGCTCAATATTATCGAGCGTGGCAGAAAACAACATAGTTTGACGCTTTCTGTGATCAGCATAGTCGTTAATCATTTTAAGCTGAGCAGAGAAGCCTAAGTCTAACATTCGGTCGGCTTCATCAAAGATAAGCAACTCTAAACCGTTTAAATACACACTTTTATCTAATAGATGGTCGGCTACACGACCAGCGGTACCAACGATAATGTGAGGGTTACAGCGAAGCGCTTTAACTTGGTCGTTATAATTTTCACCACCCACAATAAGTGAACAAGTAAGATTTAGCCCGGTACACATTGATTTAGCTTCAATGAAAACTTGTTTGGCTAGCTCACGAGTTGGCGCAAGAATAAGTGCGCGTGGGTCTTGACGACTAAGGGCTTTTTGCGACATTAGCCTGTTTATAGCTGGCACTAAAAAGGCGAAGGTTTTACCTGACCCCGTTTTTGATGACGCAATTATATCTTTGCCCTGAATAGCAGGCAGCATAGTGCGTTCTTGAATTTCGGTAAGCGTCGAAATGTTTTTCGTTTCGAGCTTAGAAATAATTTTGTGGTGAACAGGTAAATCAGTAACTAGCAAGAAGGTATAGCCTTTTTTAAAATGACATTCGGGCGCATTATCCCTTAATGCACGGTGCATTTAAAGGTTTATTGGAAAGGCTTGTAAGTTTGCACACTGAAGGCAGGTACTTGTAACAATCGTTACTCAACGAAGAATATAAAGTTAAAGCAAAAATGTGAGTTAACTCAATGGCGCGCTTACCACAAGAGCATAAATGCTGAATGATAAGCGCGACATTGCGAAGCAAAATTAAATGAGAAGTACAATTAAATGAAAAGTACAATTAAACGCAGAGTTTAAAACTGCATTTCAGGTACATTTTCAGGAACAACAAGCTTTCCGCCCGTTTTGCCTTTAATTTCGTCAACGCTGACGCCCGGGGCGCGTTCTTGAAGCACAAATGCGCCGTCTTCAACACTCAGCACTGCTAAGTCGGTAATAATGCGCGTAATACAGTTAACACCGGTTAACGGTAAGGTGCATTCGCCAAGTAGTTTTGGGTTACCGTGTTTGTCGGTATGGGTCATAGTAACAATTATGTTCTTTGCTCCAGCAACTAAGTCCATAGCGCCGCCCATGCCTTTAACGAGTTTGCCCGGTATCATCCAAGACGCAATATTGCCCGATACATCAACCTCAAATGCGCCAAGTACAGTAAAATCAACGTGGCCGCCGCGGATCATGGCAAAGCTCTCGGCGCTACTAAAAATAGATGCGCCTGTGATAGCCGTTACCGTTTCTTTACCAGCGTTTATCATATCAGCGTCAATTTCATTTTCAGTCGGGTAACGTCCCATGCCCAAAAGGCCGTTTTCTGATTGCAGCATCACGCTGATGTCATCTGGTACATAGTTAGCTGCAAGGGTAGGGATACCAATGCCTAAATTAACGTAATCGCCATCTTTAAATTCCTGAGCGACGCGCATTGCGATTTGTTCTCTACTAAGCATTACACTGACTCCTTGCTAACTACACGGCGTTCAATACGTTTTTCAAATGAACCTTGAATGACACGGTTAACATAAATCCCTGGTGTGTGGATCTCGCTAGGGTTCAATTCACCAGGCTCTACAATTTCCTCTGCTTCTACCACAGTGACTTTACCTGCAGTAGCCGCCATAGGATTAAAGTTTTGTGCTGTATGGCGATAAATACAGTTTCCGTAAGTATCTGCTTTCCATGCTTTTACAATGGCAAAGTCGCCAGTAATAGCATGTTCAAGAATATAAGGGCGACCGTTGAATTCTTTGACTTCTTTTCCTTCACCAACAGGCGTACCATAACCTGTGGCAGTGTAGAAGGCAGGAATGCCAGCACCACCAGCGCGCATTTTTTCCGCCAGCGTTCCTTGAGGTGTAAGCTCAACTTCCAACTCACCGTTAAGCAGTTGTTTTTCAAACAGGGCATTTTCACCTACATAAGAAGACACCATTTTGGCTATTTGCTTATCTTCCAATAAAAGGCCTAATCCAAATCCATCTACACCGCAGTTATTAGAAACTACCGTAAGTCCAGATACGCCCATTTTCTTAATTTGGCCTATCAGTCCTTCGGGTATACCACACAATCCGAAACCGCCCGCAATAACTGTCATACCATTTTCAAGGCCAGCCATTGCTTCTTCGTATGAGGATACAACTTTGTTAAATCCCGCCATTCTCTATCTCCAATGCATTTGTTAAAAATAAGTATCGACATTGTTGCTTCATTTGTAAAATCGAATTAATCTTGCAATTAATAAAAACTATTTATTAATCGCTGAGATCAGTTGAAAAGTTTATGGATGTTTCATACCGTCAAATAAAAGCGTTTGTAGAAGTGGCCAAGTCATCAACCTTTGCTGAAGCCGCGGTAAATCTACATTTAACACAGCCAGCTTTGTCATCGGCAATAAAAAAAATGGAAGAGCAGTTAGGCGGTAAGTTATTCCAACGCAATACACGCAATGTAAGCCTAACACCAGAAGGAGAGGTGTTGTTTCCAAATGCTTTGAGGCTACTGCACGACTGGGACAATACTTTTTCTGATATTCAAAATTTGTTTGCTATGGCGAAAGGGCAGCTTACCATTTGCACTATGCCGTCATTTGCCGAGTCTCATTTACCGAATATCTTGTCAGTATTTCATCAACGAATTCCAAACGTAAACTTACGAATTGTCGATGTAGTAATGGAACAGGTAATTCATGAAGTTACTACAGGCCGCAGCGAGATTGGGTTCTCGTTTGAGCCAGAGCGCAAAGATGGTTTAGTGTTTAAAAGCCTTTTTGCTGATGAGTTTGTTGTTGTGACCAACAAAGCACAATCAGCCCATTTAGGGGACAAGTTGCATTGGCAGGACTGTCTAAAACTTCCATTGGTAATGATGAATAGGGGATCTGCGGTACGCCACTGGACTCAATCTAAGCTAGCACAATATGGTGAGCTGAATATAATCGCGGAAACGGGGCAGCTATCTACACTAGGAAAGCTTATTCTAAATGGTTTAGGTATATCTATTATGCCGGCGATTTGTAAAGCGCAAATGGAGGGATTGGGGCTAGTAACAAAAGAAATTAGTGACATGCCTCTGGTGAAAAATATTGGAATAATTCGAAATGCGCGAAAAGGGTTATCGCTGCCGGCTCAATCTATGTGGGACATGGCCGTAGCGCATTATGAGTGAAATAATGCGCTTTATAGTTTCTAAGAAAAGGTTCGACCTACCACTTCTTCTTAGGTGCGAACAACTCGTCTAACTCGTCTCTTTCTTCTTCTTGCTTCTTGGCGCGATCTTTTTCGTTCACGCTCTTAAGGTTACTTTGGATTTCGTGTAACCACTCGTTAAGTGTAGCAAGTTTAGACATTGAGTATTCGTCTTGGGGATTTTGATTTTCTAGTGCGTTTTTAGCCTTTTCAAAATACTGTCTGGCTGATCCAAGCATATTGGTTTGAAGTGCAGCGCGGCCGCGCTTAATCAATGTTTCTACATTTACTTTTACCTGCAAGCGTTCAAGCTGCTTATCTTCATCCATGAATACTTTAGAATCAATTTGCCCTTTGCTATGTTCTGAACGAAGAATAATGCGCAGTTTCTTAACGGCCTGAATGTATTGAATGATCATTTTGTCGTTGTCGGGTAACGCGAAATCGTTAGTGATACCGCTATTGTCCGAAAGAGCAGCGGCGGTTGCTTGCTCACTGCTTGAGATACGCTGTTTTAGTTCAGATGTACTCGATAAATCGTTCATTGCTTTCAAGGCATTTAGAATACGATTGTGAAGTATGCCCATAATGCGCGAAGAAACAGGCATGTTTACACAGGCGGCAATAACGTTCTCAGTTTCGTCGACAATAGTACGCTGTTTGGCAAGTTCAGTTCTGCGCTCAGCCTCTTGCTTTTGACGATGTTGTTGCATTGCATTGATAAAAATAGCTGCGATTAGCAAAACAACAATTAATATAATAATAATCACGTACATGCGTGTGTTTCCGTCTGTTTTTTATTTTTTATAACGTTAACGTATTACTACGTACGAGCGTTACTTTCTGTATTACTTAATGTTATCGGTCAATCTTACGGTATTTTTACTTCAAATACACTTCCACCGAGACTCCCGCCGTTGGAAAGGGCAATTGAGCCCACTTTATCTCCTTGAGAATGTGCGTTTGCAATTAACTTCGCAAAAAATAACCCCAACCCCGTTCTTCCTTGGCTTAACTCAAAGTCACAGAGCTCTTCGTGGCTTTTAGTTAACATCGCTTCGGGATAGCCACGACCATCATCCTCTATTTTAATGGTCATGAAGTCGTTCTCGTCTGCCTTGGCACTTACTATTATTTTGGATGTTCCATAGCGCATTGCGTTAATGATTACATCGTTTAATAACAAATAAATTAACTCACTGTCTAAGTACCAGCTAAGGTCATCTTCTATAGCGATGCTTATATCAATATTTTTCTGAGATACATATAACGCATTAGAGCCAACAACATCTTCAACCAAATCTTTGATGAAACTTTCGTCAACGGTAATGGGTAAACTTTCTAATTCAGCCCTGTACAAAGAGAGTACTTGAACAAGATTGGTGTTGAGCCTGGATGCTTCATAATGAACACTCGCAACCTGCTCTCTAGCTTTCTCGTCGTGAGGAGAAAGGGCGTCGCTGAGTGTTTCAATAGATTGAATAAGGAGAAAAAGTGAATTTTTCATATCGTGCACAGCAGCTGCCAACACCGATGAAAAATCAATTGTGGATGTAACTTGTTTACTGCTACTCATTATCTATCTAACACCGTGCTTTTTAATCACCTACCCATAATGTAGAAGAAATCGGACAAAGGCGAATAAATCCCACTCGAAAATGCAAAAATTCAATTATTTTCAACTTTATAATGCCAATTTCGTAATAGCAACTAGTAAAAAAAGGTGGTTTTGGTTATAACGGGGGGAGTACAGTGTCAGTCTATCGCATTAAACGGTGTAAAATATGAAGCTACAGCAACTACGGTATATCGTAGAAGTCCTCAATAACAATTTGAACGTGTCAGCAACAGCAGAAAGTTTATATACCTCACAGCCGGGTATCAGCAAACAAGTTCGCATGTTGGAAGATGAACTAGGTGTTCAGATTTTTGGCCGTAGCGGTAAGCATTTAACACACGTAACAGACGCGGGTAATGATGTAATCAATATAGCTCGTGAAATACTAGCCAAAGTAGAGAGTATTAAAGCGGTAGCAAGGGAGCACACGCTTCCAGATCAAGGTAAACTCAATATTGCGACTACGCATACGCAAGCCCGTTATGCATTACCTGACGTTATTCAGGGCTTCATGAGCAAGTATCCAAAAGTGTCATTACACATGCATCAGGGCACGCCGTCTCAAATTAGCGACCTGGCTGCCAAAGGCGAAGCCGATTTTGCTATCGCTACCGAGGCTCTTCACTTGTACAACGATTTGGTCATGCTTCCTTGTTATCACTGGAATCGCAGTGTAATAGTAAACAAGGACCATCCCTTGTCGAAAAAGGGCACTATCGATATTTCAGACATTGCCAAATATCCGTTGGTTACTTATGTTTTCGGTTTTACTGGGCGCTCTGAATTAGACCAAGCGTTTGAAAGAGCAGGGCTAACACCTAAAATCGTGTTTACCGCAACAGATGCCGACGTTATTAAAACCTATGTTCGATTAGGTGTCGGTATTGGTGTTATTGCGTCGATGGCGGTAAGCGAAGAATTAGATGATGATCTTGTGAAGATAGATGCAAGTCACCTGTTCGATTACAGCACGACGAAAATTGGATTTAGGAAGGGGTCGTTCTTAAGAAGTTATATGTACGACTTCATTGAGCGTTTTGCGCCTCATCTGACCAAGGACAAGGTTGAGAAAGCTATGATGCTGAAAAATAACGAAGAAGTGGAAAAAATGTTTAAAGGCGTGACGCTTCCAGTAAAGTAAACGTAGCGCTTGTTGAAAACGTTCATTAAAAAGGGGCTAATTGCCCCTTTTTTCATTCCATACATTGTCTAGTTAAAACGAGGCGCTAACATTCGATAATATTTACCGCGAGTCCACCTCTCGCCGTTTCTTTATATTTAGTCTTCATATCATTACCGGTATCGCGCATGGTTTTAATAACCTTATCTAGCGATACTTTTTGCTCACCGGTTCCGCGCAGTGCAAGACGAGAAGCATTAATGGCTTTGATTGCACCCATGGCATTTCGCTCAATGCACGGAACCTGAACCAGACCACCAACAGGATCACAAGTAAGGCCGAGGTTGTGCTCCATACCGATTTCCGCAGCGTTCTCTACCGAGGCAGCTGTGCCCCCCATAATTTCAGCTAACGCGCCTGCAGCCATTGAACAAGCGACGCCTACTTCTCCTTGGCAACCTACTTCAGCACCTGAGATTGACGCATTCTCTTTATAGAGAATACCAATAGCGCCTGCGGTAAGCAGGAATCGACTTGCTACTTCTTCATCAACAGGTCGAATAAACTTATCTACGTACTGTAGAACAGCCGGAATGATACCCGCTGCACCATTTGTAGGTGCAGTTACAACACGGCCGCCAGCTGCATTTTCTTCGTTTACAGCTAAAGCAAACAAGTTAACCCAATCCATAGTCTGCATAGGGTCATTTGTGTGTTCAGTTTGAAGTCGACGGTATAGTCCAGGTGCGCGGCGAACTACTTTAAGCCCGCCAGGTAAAATACCTTCGCTTTCGATACCTCGTTGAATACAAGCTTTCATTACTAACCAAATGTTGTGTAGCTGTTGCTTCACTTCGTGCTTGGGCCTGAAAGTTGATTCGTTACGTAGCATCAGTGAACTAATGCTTAAGCCGTTAGTTTTACACAGAGCAAGAAGGTCACCGGCCGTTTTAAAAGGGAAGGGTACTGATGCTTGCAGGCTGGCCGCATGCGCTTTGGTCGCATCGAAGTCTTCGTCTTTTATGATGAAGCCACCGCCAATACTGTAATAAGTTTGCTGTTTTACAAGCTCATCTTTAGCGTACGCATAAAACGTTAAGGCATTAGCATGTTTGGGGAGCGTTTTACGGCGGTGAAAAACAATGGCGTTTTTGTTAGGAAAGCGCACTAATTTCTGGCCATTAAGGCAAAGCTTTTCCGTGTTGCGTATTTCTTCAAGTTTAGTCTCGATGCTGTCCACATCGATAACGTCTGGAAGTTCTCCTAGTAAACCAAGGATAACAGCTTTTCCTGTTCCGTGGCCGATACCGGTTTGGCCTAATGACCCAAACAGTTCAACTTTCACGCTATCCACTGAATCAAAAAGCGCAGCTTCCTGAGCGAGCTCGGTGACAAACTCGGCGCCTGCTTTCATTGGTCCTACGGTGTGCGAACTCGATGGGCCAATGCCCACGCTGAACATATCAAATACACTGATCATAAACTTTCAAAATTAAAACAAAGTAATAGTAAGATCATGCATCCACCACGGAAAAACCACAATACAGAAAAGCTAATAAAGGGATTAGTTTTGCTAATACGCTGTAAAGTTTAATTTATAGTGCACACAAGAGCGGATAAGCAAATACAAAGGCTAAGGATGAATATGATGAGATAGATTGCGTAACATTGCCGCCGTTGCGCCCCATATCATGCGGTTTTTCCATGGGATAAAGTAAATTGGAAATGCCTTTTTATCGCGATGCGTCGTGTGAACTAAATGATTTTTTCTGTCTAAAACATGTGCGAGCGGTACTTCAAAAGCGCTTTCTACCTCATTTTTGTCAATAATCGGTGTAAAGTCAGGATTTACAAAGCCAACAACTGGCGCAATTTCATATCCGCTGATTGTTCGGTATCTAGGCAACATTCCTACTACGTCTACGTGAGTAGCGGGTAAACCAACTTCTTCTTCAGCTTCTCTAAGTGCCGCGTCAAAAAAAGAGTTGTCAGCTTCGTCGACCGCTCCGCCTGGAAAACTGATTTGACCTGGATGATGCTTGAGGTGGTGCGCTCTTTCGGTAAGCAGTAGTTGAAGCGAATTGCCATAATCTATCAGAGGGATAAGTACAGCCGCAGGGCGCCCTGTTTTTCGCAACGGAAAATCTGGCTCGGTGTGAGGCTGCCTTAAGTGGTGAAACTGTGATAGAAATTCGTTCTTTGTCATAGATATTTGCTTACAACCTATATGCTTACCTTTGTGCTAGCACATCACATACAAATACTGTGCTATTGGTTAATTGATTCAAGTACTGGCAGTATTCTAGACACTTTATCTAGGGTTTCTTGATATTCTTCGCTAGAAACCGAATCAAGCACAATACCACCACCGGCCCAGCAATGTAATCGACGGTTCTCTGCCAATACGGTTCTAATACAAATACTTGAATCCATGTCTTCACGAAAACCCATATAGAACACGCTGCCACAGTAGATATTCCGGCGGTGAGGCTCTAGCTCATCGATAACTTCCATCGCGCGGATTTTCGGTGCCCCAGTTATTGACCCCCCAGGAAATGCTGATGCCAGAAGCGATAAAGGCGAAGAAGACTCATTCAATTCACCAGTTACCGTACTTACTAAATGGTGCACAGCCTGATAACTTTCAAGAGCAAAGAGTGCGGGTACGTTCACCGAGTGAGGTTTGCAGTGCTTTGAAATATCGTTGCGCAGCAGATCTACAATCATAAGATTTTCTGCACGGTCTTTTTCTGCTGAGAGCAAGCTCTGAGCACTGGCGGCATCTTCTGCTTTGTCTTCAAATCGCGGGCGTGTACCCTTTATCGGTTTTGTCTCTACAACCCCATCTTTAACGCGTAGAAAGCGTTCTGGTGAAATGGAAGCAATACAGCCTTGGGGCAGGTTATAAAAAGCTGAAAATGGCGCTTGATTTTGATTGCGTAGCTCACAATATGCTTGCCACATATTTCCTTCAAACGCTGCGCTAAAACGTTGCGCCATATTTACTTGGTAGCAGTCACCGGCACGCAAATAGGCGTGTATTTTATCCAAACAAGCTTCATATTCCGTTTTAGACAAATTTGATTCGAACCGCGACGTTAACTTGAATTTTGGCTCAGGTGTTTCGTCGTTGAACGAAGAAAAAAACTGAGTCAGTGGTTGACTGTCAACGGAGCAATAATAGATGTAACCTGTTTTTGTATCTTCAATAAGTGAACGAAGATAAAGGCCAACCGCGAAATCAGGGGTTTCGTAGTCATTTTTGGCGATGCTTGGCATCGTTTCGTAAAAGCGCCCAGTGTCATAGCCTGCCATACCAGCCACACCGATAATAAAAGGGAGGTGCGCTGTATTTACACTGGCATGTATGTTCACATTTGAAACGCGCGCATGTAAGTGTGTTTGCACCGCTTCAAAGGGGGTCAATGTCAATTGCTGACGCTTTGAAGTGTTTAGTTCGATGAGTTGAACCTTATCACCTTTTGCTTCGATAACTGCGGAAGGTGAAAATGCCATAATATTGAAGCGTCCTTCACTTTTCGACGAACCAGAAGTATCGAGTAAAAGAGAATATGGGCGTGTAGAGACTCGCTTAAAAAGTGCATTGAAAACGGCTGTGTTCTCGTCACAATTTAGCGCTAATTTATCGGCTAATTCCTCTGCAGTGAAACGGGAAACATGAACGTGAATAGTATCTGCGTGTGACATAGGTGTTTTCTGTACTTCTTTTTATCGTGGGCGTTTGGTGCTTGAATTAAGCACAAACTTCCTTCTATTTTTAACTGGCGTTAACAAATAAGGGCTAATAACCGATCACATTAGGCTGCTTTTTCAGATATCCCTTCAGCATAGTTTTTAAAAATGACTGGAATTAGCCACAAGCACATGGTTTTACATGGTGCGTTGTCTTTAGATGCGCTAGTATACGCTTTTTTAGCTAGCTAAGACCACGAAAGCCAAATAAAAAGAGGATGTCATGACCGTTATCCGTCAACAAGACTTCATTGACAGCATTGAAGATGCCCTGCAATTTATTTCTTATTATCACCCGCTCGATTACGTTAAAGCCGTAGAAGAAGCCTATAAAAAGGAAAAGAGCCAAGCCGCGAAAGACGCGATGGCGCAAATTCTTATCAACTCACGCATGTCTGCAGAGGGTAAACGCCCTTTGTGTCAAGACACGGGGATCGTAACCTGTTTTGTTAAAGTTGGTATGGGTGTGACATGGGATAAAACTGACATGACCGTTCAAGAAATGGTTGATGAAGGTACACGTCGTGCATACCTTAATCCAGACAATCCACTTCGCGCCTCTATCGTTGCTGACCCTGCCGGTGCGCGCAAAAACACCAAAGACAATACGCCATCTGTTGTGCATATCGACATGGTAGCGGGTGAAAAGATCGAAGTGATGATCGCGGCTAAAGGCGGCGGTTCTGAAAACAAGTCTAAAATGGTAATGCTTAACCCAAGCGATGATATTGCTGACTGGGTAGTAAAAACTTTGCCGACGATGGGGGCAGGCTGGTGCCCTCCAGGTATGCTGGGAATAGGCATTGGCGGTACGGCTGAAAAAGCAGCGGTACTTGCAAAAGAAAGCCTTATGGACCCAGTAGACATCCAAGAGCTTATAGAGCGCGGCCCGCAAACTACCGACGAAAAACTTCGCTTAGAAATTTTTGACCGCGTAAACAAGTTGGGTATCGGTGCGCAAGGCCTAGGTGGTTTAACGACCGTTGTTGACGTTAAGATTAAGTCGCTACCTACTCACGCTGCGTCAAAACCTGTAGCAATGATCCCTAACTGTGCGGCGACTCGTCACGCACACTTTTATCTAGATGGTTCGGGTCCAGCGGAGCTTACGCCACCTAAATTAGAAGATTGGCCAGAAGTAACTTGGGAAGTGAGCGAAAACACTCGCCGCGTTAACCTTGATGAAGTAACAAAAGAAGATATCCAAGAGTGGAAAGTAGGCGAAACGGTACTGCTGTCTGGTAAGATGCTTACCGGTCGTGATGCTGCTCACAAGCGCATTCAAACCATGATGGAAAATGGTGAAGGTTTACCAGAGGGCGTTGATCTAACAAACCGCTTTATCTATTACGTTGGTCCTGTTGACGCTGTAGGTGACGAAGTGGTTGGTCCGGCTGGCCCAACAACGGCTACGCGTATGGATAAGTTCACTGACATGATGCTAGAGAAAACAGGCCTTATTGGCATGATTGGAAAAGCAGAGCGTGGTCCAGCAACCGTTGATTCAATTGCTAAACACAAAGCGGTTTATCTAATGGCAGTTGGAGGTGCAGCGTACCTTGTATCTAAAGCCATTAAGAAATCTCGTGTCGTAGCATTCGAGGACTTAGGTATGGAAGCAATTTACGAGTTCGACGTAGAAGACATGCCAGTAACCGTTGCAGTAGACAGCACGGGTGCCAATGCTCACAAAAATGGTCCGGCCATTTGGAAAGCAAAAATTGAAGAGCTTGATGCCTCGCTATCTAAATAGTGAGGAAGGCAAAACTTAAGATGAGCCGTTCTGCTTAAGAAAACTAATTTGGTTTTTCATCACAGTATAAAAAACGGGTGCAATAGCACCCGTTTTCATTTGTGTAGTTTCATTTTTTCAAAGGTTTACGTGCTAGACGTTTTTGCCCCAATTTCATTTTAAATTTATACCAGTTGGTATATTTATCTGATTTTGTTTATAGTGCTGTACAAAATAACAGTATGAACGTGCACTATGTTAATTAACCTTATTTCTAGCGAACCCATTTCCTTTCTAATAGCCTTCGTAAGTGTGTGTGCTTTTTCACTTTATTCATTTATTCGAGGCCAGGCGAATGCCACCAAGATAGCGCAGCTTTCGCAAATCAATGAGCAGCTACAAAATGATTTGAATAGCGAGCGTATTGCTATTGCCAAGCTTCAAGCACAAAACGAAGCGCACCAAGCAAGAATTCAGGCGCTTCATGCTGCGCATGAAGATAAGCTTGCGTCTATGAATGCATCTGAACAACGTCTGCATACGCAATTCGAAAATCTAGCAAATCGGATATTTGAAGAAAAGCAACAGCGTTACACGCAACAAACAAAACACAATATAGAAGCTGTTTTGGCGCCATTCAAAAACGAGTTAGATGGTTTTAAACGTCAAATCTCAGAACAACATATACGTGAGGGGCAGGAGCGAGCCTCACTTAAAACAGAGATTCTAAGTTTAAAGGCTCTCAACCAGAAAATTACGGAAGAAGCTGCAGCGCTGACCAATGCACTAAAAGGTGACAATAAAAAGCAAGGAAACTGGGGCGAAGTAGTGCTTGAGCGGATACTCAAAGAATCTGGTTTACGCGAGGGTCATGAATTTGAAACACAAATGTCAGCAACATCAGAGCACGGCAAGCGATTTCAACCAGATGTCGTGGTGCATTTGCCAAATGATAAAGATGTGATCATAGATTCAAAAGTAAGTTTGGCGGCCTATGAAAGGTATTACAACTGTGATGATGAAGCTGAGAAAGCGCAATTTTTAAGTCAACATGTGGCGTCTATAAAAGGGCACATCAAAGGCTTAGGCGCGAAGGACTACCAAACGCTTAAAGGCATAAAGACACTGGATTATGTGTTACTTTTCATTCCCATTGAGCCTGCATTTCTGATTGCTGTCGAAGAAGAACCAGATTTAGTCACAATGGCACTTAATCACAATATCATGTTGGTTAGCCCAACTAATTTACTGGTTGCACTGCGTACTATTAATAACATTTGGCAGTATGAGTACCAAAATCAAAACGCACAGCTTATTGCGGAACAAGCAGCAAAGCTTTATGACAAGTTCGTTGGGTTTGTGACGGATATGGAAAAAGTAGGTAAGTCGATGGATATCGCTCACGCAAACTACGAACAAGCAATGAATAAGTTAACCAGTGGAAGAGGGAACTTGGTAAGGCAAATAGAAAAGTTTAGAGAACTTGGCGTACAACCCAGTAAGCGAATGTCTCAGCACTTACAGCAACTTTCTCAAGACGATTAAAAAAGGCCGCAATTGCGGCCTTTTTTCTCTTATCAAAAAACGTTATGAACGTTTCATGCGTCTACGTAGGTAAACTGCTGGAGCAAGAAGCAATGCAATCCAGCCCATTGAACCACCAGACTTATCGTTAACGCGAATAGTCACGCTTTCTGTAGTAGTTTCAATACCATCTGAAGCCGTTACTTGAACCGTTACACGGTTAGACTGTTCGTTACTAGGCGCTGTATCAGTGAACGAAGTGCGCTCTACACCGTTAATGGTGATAGTCACATCGTCTCCGTCTGCGTCAGTTGCAGAAGCAGTTACAGTGTAAGACTGACCTTCATCAACGCTAGTTGGAGCAGATATTGAAATAACTGGAGCATCTTGCACACCTGCAACCGCTACAGTTACTGTGCCTTCACCGATAGCTTCACCAAGTACTTCTTCACCTTCTTCCGTGGTAGTACCCATTACACGCACAGTGTAAGTAAACGAATCTTCACCGAAGAAGTCTGCATTAGGTGTATAAGTTATCGTACCGTCATCATTAATTGCTACAGTACCGTTTTGCGCTTCAGCAACCACTTCTAGCGTTGATGGGTCTAGCTCTTCTCTATCAACTTCAATAGGCGTATAAGTTCTGAAGTCACCTGACAGTGATTCCATCTCAAACGTATTGAAAATCATATCTTCCATCTCGTTAGCCAAGATGTTCGCTGTGATAGAGGCGTCTTCATCAACAGAAAGCACATCATCCATTAGTTCGCCTGATGGCTTAACTGAACCGCTGTAGCTAACGGTAATCTGATCGCCAGGGATGGTAACGATACCAAACTCATCACCCTCAACTGGAAGAGAACCTACAATACCAGTAGATAACTGTGCAGCGTGGGTATAACCAACTGTACCTGACGCATTTTCGAAGCCTACAACAGTAGGTGTGCCATTAGGGCTCATTGGGCCATAAGCAAATGAAAATGAGGCAGCGTTGCGGTCGTACCATATCTGGAAGTTTACACTAGAACCAGTGTCGCCCCACAGCATCGCGTTTTCCCACTCAACAACAAAGAACTGGTTAGTACTGGTGTTAAGCGTCGCCGCATACATTGTACCTGTGCCAGTATCGTCATCAGCAGTACCATCTAGATCGAGATCTGTCCAGTAAGGTGCTATAACATTGTTTGGCTCAGACGCACCTGGAAGTGATTGTGGACGATACTCAGTCACTTGACCAGATGATGTACCTAGCGAGATAAAACCGTTAGAAGATACTTGGACGTTTGTGTAGGTCTGTCCCATGTACTCTATGTCAATGAATGACTCTACCGTTATTGCTGCATCGTCACAGGTTTCACTACATACGATAGGGTCTACCACAAAAGGTAGATTTCTCATTGGCAAGTACCCAAATGGCGCAGCCGTTTCAACTAGCTCAAGCGTCGCTGTGTTAAGAGCACCTTCCCAGCGCACTTCACGTTTTTCTGCATCGTAGGTCACAGGCTCTTGGTTGCCATTCTTGACCGCTGAAATACTAGAAACGTCGATATCGTACTTTTCATCAACTGTCGAAGTTACACCAATTAGGCCTGTTACACCTGAGTTTGTAACCGATGCCGACGTAACTACTGTTTCATTTTCAGCTGCAAACGTGTTGCTTACTGAGCTGTTAAATAATTCAGGTTCATCGGTATTGATCGGGTAAATAGCAACAGGTATGAAATAATCAGTGGTTTCATCGTTAGTGTCCGCCCAGTTGATACCACCGAATAACCATTCGCCAGAACCTGCCAATGATACATCTACCGAAACCATGATTTGTGCAGATGCACCAGCAGGTAGGCTTGCCATTGCAGGCGTAACCGTAGCAACAATATTATCATCATCAAACATTGTGGTCGCGTCTACTGTCACATCAGCGTCGCTTGTATTAGTCACAGTGATAGACATTTCGCACGTGATATAACACTCAGATGAAACAAGGCTTAGGTCGCTGTATGTTAGTTCAACAGATGTTGCACGAGGAAGATCTAAACGACCTGCACCCATGTCAAAGTTGTCTGCTGCGGTAGACGCATCTTCTTTCAAAATATCGCGAATTGAAGAAGTAACAAGCGCACTCTTTATCTGCTGTGCAGTCCAATCAGGATGCATTTGCTTAAGAAGTGCAGCTGCACCAGCTACGTGTGGCGATGCCATTGAAGTACCGTTCTTGAACGAGAAGTTCTGGTCTTCGTGTCCTGGTGCATCCGGTGATTCGCCAGAGAAGATGCGAGTACCAGGAGCAGCAATATTAGGCTTAAGGAACGTCGGGTCGCCGTTAGGACCGCGAGAGCTGCTTTCATTCATGATGTCAGCAAGGCTATCTGAAACAACGCGAACAATATCGCTACCGATAGTTACATTTAGCGACTCATCAGTAGTTTCAGCTAGGTTAGCAAGCGCTAAACCTGGTGTAGCAGGAAGCATAAGTGATGGAATTGTTTGAGCTTCACTTAAGCCGCCCATTAATATTGGCGCTTCACCGCGTCCATCAACGTTATGAATAAGAACAGCTGTTGCTCCCGCAGCCTCTGCGTTTTCAATTTTAGTCACGAAACCACACGTACCACGGCTGATAAGCGCAATTGCACCATCGAACGCGCCCGCAGCAAATGCATCACAACCTTCTACGTTTGCCGCATCTACTTCGCCTGCATAAACAACAGGTGCAGTAATTGGGCTATCAAATACAATGGCAGGGTTGCCCACTGAGTAAAGTGCCGGAATAGAACCTAAAGTGGTGTCGCCTTCAACGGTCACCTCGTTTGCGAACAAACGACCCGTTGTTGTATTTGCGACCGTTATTACGTCTTCTGAACAACCAGGACAGCCAATAGTGCCAGCACCCGGACCATCGTTACCCGCTGCAAAAACGGTAACAACGCCCGCATCGTGCATGGCTTCAAGTACGTCTTCATATACTGAGCCGTTAGGGTTTCCACCTGCACCGCCACCCCACGAGTTATTTACAATGTCAGCACCATCTGTAAGCGCAGCTTCAAGCATAGAAAGCAGCATTGAAGAAGCACCGCTAGAAGAAGCAGGGTTAGCTGGTGTGGCATACAAACCTTTGTAAACCATTAGATAAGCAGCTGGCGCAACACCAGAGATTTCAGCTTCTGCACCATCGCGCTCTGCCATTACTCCGTAATTACCTACTGCGGTACCTGCTACGTGCGTACCGTGTCCATTGAATCCTAGCGGGCTCTCGTATTCTTCTTCAACAACAGAGAAGCCTTCTACGATGTCTGCTGCGCGAGCAACAATTAGTTTATTGTTACAAAAATCAGGAACTTCTGAACAGTAGTCGTCAGTAGGAAGTGTCGCAGCATCAGGTGCTGTAAAATTTTCACCACTGAATAAAGGGTTTTCTGGACGAATACCACTATCGATGATCGCCACTTTCACGCCTGCACCGGCGCTTTCCTTCCCGCCGAACTGTTCCCACGTTTGAACTGCACCGATCAGATCCAAACTCGCGTCCATTTGGGCATGGTGTACTAAGTCTGGGTATACCGCTTTTACTGTCGAAAGGCTGGAAAGCTTATCAAGTGCACTCTTTGAAACGATACCCGCAAAACCATTAAATGCTGCTGTGTAAGACATGTCAGCTTTGAATGACTTATCGAATGACTTGATAGACTGGATAACCGATTGCTGTTGAGCTTCAAGGAAAGATTGATATTCCTTCGCTGCATTTGACTTGAAATTTACCTTTTGACCTTTGTGGGCAGCCATGCTGCTTACACTTGGATTTACTGCGCTGAATTGCGCCATAGGCACGTCAGTAAGTTGTACGATAACACGTACGCTATCACTATCCGCTTGGATTGCATTTGCAAGAATATTCTTTTTGTCGAAGGATGCTTCGATGGCGTTACGTTGTTCAACGCTGTGGCCAGATAATTGATTTGATATTGCTAGTGCACCAAAGGCTGAGCCTGCTAATGCGGTAGCAATAACCGTATTAAGGATTGTTTTTTTCATAATTATTCTCGTGTGAATAGTTCCCTGGAGCCCAACGATTTTTTTGTTTGCTTAAAAGGTCATTCGCCTTTTTTAAAACGCAACTTATCGCTGTGACTATTTATTACTAGCACACTTTTTTTCTTTTTGTAACGTGTGTTTCTGCAATACACAATTTACACATTTTGTTACATTTAACGACGATTAGTCGTTGCATAGATAACTCCCTTTTTTCATTGAAGTTCTAAACAGTAGATTATTGGATAAATAAGCTTTTAAAACGCTAGAAACTCTATTACTGGATGTGAATGAGAAATGATTGTCCTACTCGGTTTTCATATTTTTTACATGGGGTTTACGTTTTTAGGACGAATATCCTTTTCATTTAGACTAATTGAGTATGTCTATTTCACCCATTTGAAAAAATGCCAATGAATAAGTAGGACGCTCCTGCAATTTCTCAACTAGCATATTGTTATCACTATAAGTCGCTATTAACCCTCATATTTAAGGGGAACAAACGTGAAAGACAGAAATCATTTGGCCGAAGTAAAAACAACAAATAAGGTCGAAATTATTACTAAAGGGGTTGTTGATATCCCAATGCTGCAAATCCTTTCTGCCGAAGGTGAACTCATTGAAAAAGCAGTTGAACCTGACCTCAGCAAAGAAGAAGCATTAAAAATATTTAATACCATGCATTACATTAGAGTATTGGATGAACGTATGGTGGGTGCACAGCGCCAAGGTCGTATTAGTTTTTACTTGGCCAGCACAGGTGAAGAGGCGGCTTCAGTTGCAAGTGCTGCAGCACTCTCAGATGACGACATGATCATGTCTCAGTACCGCGAGCAAGGCGCATTAGCATACCGCGGATACACCACAGAACAGTTTATGAACCAAATGTTTAGCAATAAAGACGACCCTAACAAAGGACGTCAAATGCCTATCCATTATGGTGACAAGCCACTTAACTTCATGACGATATCTTCTCCACTAGGCACACAGATCCCTCAAGCATCTGGTTACGCCTATGGCCAAAAAATGTCGGGTAAAGATGTGGTTACTATCTGTTACTTCGGTGAAGGTGCAGCGTCTGAAGGAGACTTCCACGCAGGGTTAAATATGGCCGCTGTTTTAAACTGCCCAGTTATCTTCTTTTGCCGTAATAATGGCTACGCCATTTCAACACCAGCAGAAGAGCAATTCGCGGGTGACGGCATTGCTTCTCGTGGCTTAGGTTACGGTATTAAAACTATCCGTGTTGATGGTAACGATGTGTTAGCCATTTATGCAGCTACTAAAGAAGCCCGTCGTATCGCCATTGAAGAAAAGTGTCCTGTACTTATTGAAGCCATGACTTATCGCTTAGCGGCGCACTCCACGTCAGACGACCCAACAGGCTATCGCTCTCGTGAAGAAGAAGATAAGTGGCGTGCAAAAGACCCTATCGCTCGTATGGCGAAATGGTTAGAAAGCAAAGGCTGGTTTGACGAGGCTGAGAACCAAAAGCGCGTCGATAAAGCAAGACAAGACGTTTTAGCAGCAATGAAGAGTTGTGAAAAGACTGACGTATGTGCCATTGAAGACATTGTCGAAGATGTATACGACACAGCACCTTGGCACTTAAAAGAACAGCTCAGTGAATTGAAAGCGCATATTAAGAAGTACCCGAAGATGTACCCTAAAACAGCAGGGAGAGTAAAGTAATGGCTAAGATGAATCTACTTCAAGCAATTAATAATGCACTCATCACAGCCATGACCGAAGATGAAAAAGTAATGGTCTTTGGTGAAGACGTGGGCCATTTTGGTGGTGTGTTCCGTGCAACCAGTCACCTTCAAGAAAAATTTGGTAAGGCGCGTTGCTTTAACACGCCGCTTACTGAACAAGGCATTATTGGCTTCGCGAACGGCTTGGCCTCACAAGGCTCTGTACCTGTTGCTGAAATTCAATTTGGTGATTACATTTTCCCTGCATTCGATCAAATTGTGAATGAGACGGCTAAATGGCGCTACCGTTCAGGCGGTCAGTTCGATGTTGGTACGCTAACAATTCGTACACCTTATGGTGGCGGTATCGCAGGCGGCCACTACCACAGTCAATCACCAGAGGCATTCTTCGCTCACTGCCCAGGGTTAAAGATTGTTATCCCTCGTGACCCATATCAGGCGAAAGGTTTGTTGCTTGCGTCAATTCGAGATAAAAACCCCGTATTGTTTATGGAGCCTAAACGTCTTTACCGCGCTTCTGTATCGGAAGTGCCTGAAGAAGATTACGAACTACCGTTAGGTAAGGCAGATATTGTTCAAGAAGGTAGCGATATCACGTTACTAGGGTGGGGCGCACAAATAGAAATTCTGCAAAAAGCCGCAGAAATGGCTCTTGAAGATGGTGTGTCATGTGAAATCATTGATTTGCGCAGTATATTACCGTGGGACGTTGAAACGGTTATGCAATCTGTAATGAAAACAGGTCGCTTACTGATAAACCACGAAGCACCGCTAACGGGTGGCTTTGCGAGTGAAATCGCAGCGAGCATTCAGGAACGTTGTTTCTTATATCTTGAAGCGCCTATTGCAAGAGTGTGTGGTTTAGACACGCCGTATCCTTTGGCGCACGAAAAAGAATATATGCCAGATGAAACAAAGACGTACGAAGCCATAAAACGTACGCTTCACTACTAAGCCGGGGGACGATGAAATGACAATTGAATTTATCTTACCGGACATTGGTGAAGGTATAGTTGAATGCGAACTTCTGGAATGGTTAGTTTCTGAAGGTGAGCATATAGAAGAAGATCAACCTGTCGCGGAAGTAATGACCGACAAGGCTACCGTGCAAATTCCTGCAATGCATGCGGGTGTGGTTAATAAACTGCATTACGCGGTAGGCGATATTGCTAAAGTGCACGCACCATTATTCTCTATGACGCCAGATGATGGCGACGCTAACTCAGATACACATGAAGACGCGCAAGCGGAAGTAAAAGACAATGCGTCTGAAACAGCGACAGCGAATGATAGTGCTTCTTCAGGCGCTTCAAACGGCAAGCACATCGAAGACTTTATTTTGCCAGATATTGGTGAAGGTATTGTCGAGTGCGAAATTGTGAAATGGAACGTGGCTGAAGGCGATGAAATTGAAGAAGATCAAGCCGTTGTAGAAGTGATGACCGATAAAGCGGTGGTAGAAATACCTGCTAAAAACGCGGGCACAGTGCATCGTCTTTATTACGCGCAAGGCGATATAGCGAAAGTGCATAGTGCATTGTTTGCGTTAGAAGTTGCCGGTGAAGTCACAACTACTAGCGGTACTAATGACGAATCACCGTCAGCAAACAACAGCGCTTCAAGCGTTGCATCTCAAAGTTCAGTGAACACGCAAACAAACGGTTCAAGTCAGCAATCAGCGCAAATTGCTCCTTCAAAATTCAGCGACGGCGAATACGAGCCACCTATCGCTATAGAAGGTAAAGTGTTGGCTAGCCCCGCGGTAAGACGTGTTGCAAGAGAAAAGAATATCGACCTTTCTACTGTGGAAGGCTCGGGTAAAAAGGGACGGATCCTTAAGTCTGACGTGTTGAATCTACAACATTCGAATGTTGACACGTCGTCTCAAAATACGTCATCTTCTGCGCCAAGCTCATCTAACGCAGAAAAAGGTGATTTGAATAGCACAAGCACTGTGCTTAAAGGCAGCGTTAGAACAGAAAAAGTACGCGGTATTCAGGCAGCTATGGCGAAGCAAATGTCGGCTTCGGTCTATACTATCCCGCACTTCACAGTTAGTGATGAGTTGGTAATGGACAACCTGATGTCGCTACGCAAGCTGCTTAAACCTGAATTTGAAGCGAAGAACGTAAAACTCAGCTTTATGCCGTTTTTCGTTAAAGCAATGTCGTTGGCACTTAATGAGTTCCCTGTCATTAACAGTCAGCTTAACGAAGACGCCACTGAGATAAGCTACTTCGCAGATCACAATATTGGTTTTGCAGTAGACTCTAAAATTGGTTTGCTTGTACCCAATATTAAGCGTGTTCAAGACCTATCTCTGTTGGATATTGCTGTTCAAATGCAGGATATTATCGAACAAGCCAGAGCGGGCCGCGTGGCTGGCGAGCACCTAAAAGGCGGTACGATTAGTATCTCTAATATCGGTGCAATAGGCGGTATTACCGCAACGCCAGTAATTAATAAGCCAGAAGCTGCTATTGTTGCTCTCGGTAAAACGCAGAAACTTCCGCGTTTTGATGATGAAGGGAATGTTAGCGCGCAAAATATCATGGCGGTTAATTGGTCTGGCGACCACCGTATTATTGATGGTGCGACTATGGTGCGATTCAATAATCTATGGATGAGTTACCTAACTCAGCCAGAAAAAATGTTGATGCACCTTAAGTGATATCATTCAAAGCAATTTGATTTGCAGTAACAATATTTTAAAAGGGCCAATAGCAAAACTATTGGCCCTTTTTTGATTTGTATACCTCAAAGCGCGTTAACGTTATTATAGAGCACTATAAACAAACGAAAATTTTACTGAGGTTTTGTGCTTAGTTATCAACATGCCTTTCATGCGGGCAACCACGCTGATGTCATCAAACATCTTTGTTGGATTGGCGTTATCAACGCATTAAAGAAAAAAGATAAACCTTTTACGCTTTTCGACACCCACGCAGGCGCGGGCGCGTACGATCTAACCGATGCCATGTCATCAAAAAATAAAGAGTATGAGACGGGTATATCTCGTTTGCTTATAGATGATAAAGGCGTTCAGGACTTGCCAAATTTGTTGGCCGACTATTTATCGTTGTGTGAACCGTTTTTAGCACAACAACAATATCCGGGCTCACCGGCAATAAGCGCAAAAGCGAAAAGGGATAGTGATAATTTACACCTAATGGAACTTCATCCTGCGGAATTCGATAAACTAGACAAAAACGTATCCCGTTTACGTACCCTTAATAGCCACGTCCATAAACGTGACGGGTACGAAGGGCTTCGTGCACTCACGCCACCTAAACCCAATCGCGGTGCTATTTTAATCGACCCCCCTTATGAGCGCGTGAATGAATATAGCGACCTTGTTAAGGGTGTGGAGCAGGTATTCAAACGCTGGCAGCAGGCACAAATCGTAGTGTGGTATCCACTATTGTCAGAGAGGGCTGGCGCCAAAAGTGGTGCAAGTGAAGCTATGTGTGAAAAGCTTGCAGCAATGGGTAAACCCTGTTTTAAAGCAGAAATATGCGTGGAAGAAAATACCGCTGATGCCGGAATGTATGGTTCGGGCGTATTCGTTTTGAACCCGCCTTGGCAGCTAGATACTAATTTAAAAAGCGCGTTAGAAAGCGTTGTTGGTATGCTAGGTGAAAATGAAGCAGGTTATCACGCTACAGCGCATGTTACCTGGATAAACGAAGATAATTGATTGCTGTGCAGTTTAACAATGGTAAGCGTATCGCTGCTGATTAATCTGTTTCAAAAAGTCACTAAAAGCGTGAAGTAAAAAACATGTCGCAACTCAAAGGCCTAAAACATTTCTATATACCCGATGAGCAGTCGATATATCTGCTATCTCATGCGGATGCGAAAAAACTAAAAGACTGGGTAAACCTTTGTATCTCGCAGTTAGAAGGGTTGGGGTACAGTGACATCGAACTTTTAGGGAAAGGAGCCTTTGGGTTTGCGTTTGCAGGGAACGCGCCAAGCGGTGAATCACGGGTATTTAAGTTTTCGCGAATAACGTTGCCGCAGCATGTGCAAGATAGACTAGAAGAGGAAGCTTTTATGCTTTCTCACGTTAATCATGAGTTTGTACCGCGGTTTATTGAATATCAACAAATACGCAAACAATCCATCTTAGTTATGGGGCGAGCACCCGGCGAAGACCTAGAAAAAGTCAGCTTGAAAACAGGCCCACTTTCGCCCCGTATTATCGTCAAAATTGCAGTGCAGGTCGGCGAACTTTTATCCAGTTTTCGCCAATACAGTGAAAATGGAGAAATTAAACCCATTGTGCACGGAGACATAAAGCCCTCGAATCTGGTTTGGGATGCCGAAAATGAATCGGTTGGATTGATTGATTGGGGCTCTTCAGTGTTCGCACAGACTGACATCACTGGGCAATATGTAGGTAACAATGTAATGGATTTAATGTCGGGTGAACTGCATCAAACTAATGCTCGACTTGGCGATGTTTATTTTATTGGCGAGGAGCAGCTTAATGGCGCACTCTCCAGCCCCCGCTTCGATGAACAAGGCTTGGCCAGTACATTATATGCATTGGCATCAGGGCAATCGTGTCGTTACGGAAGCAAGGTTATTACACCTTCATCCCTTGGTCTTCCTAAAATGCTTGCTAATATCCTTGAGCACATGCTCAGTGAAGATCCAGAAAAGAGAAGGCAGGGCGGAGATTACCTGTTTAATCATCTCCACGTTTTGAAGAATATGGTTTTCACTCAAGACAAGCCAACGCAATATACACCGTTAATCCCTACATGGCTGGCCCACACTCAGAACCGTGCTGATATTGAAACCGTTGTTTACAGCTCTCGAAAATCTTACCTACGCCAACAGGCAAGACTCTCTGACTCGTTAGATGAAAAAGACGTAGAGGAACTTCGTTATATAGACGATGCGCAATTTGACCGCTACTACAAAAACTATCTACAAGGCATGGGGGATACCGAAAAAGCATTTGTTTCTGCAATAAGCAGACTAGGCCGTTACCCTGTAGTTGGCGGTATGGCTGTGCGCTGGGAGCCAGAAGGTATATATGTCGATTCAAGCTTGAACTTATATGATGAATCAATGAAAGCAGCGTTTGATTTAGCAGTGAATAATGTCATTAATTTAGCAAGGGCTATTCACAAGCCCGCGGTGTTCAAATGTTGTATGTTCAACGCCAAAAACACGCTGCACATTGAACGCGAAAGTGAAGATGAAGAATTTAAACCAGCAGGCGGGATGTTTATTCCCTACGAGCTATCACGGGTTTCTGCACAAAAGGATGAAAGCCGGACTCACTCATATTTCGAAGATGGCGATGATCCGGACGAACTATTAAAGCTGCCTCAGGAGATTATCGATACCATCGTTCAACTTAATACAATACATCACACTGGTTGTATTATATTTGAAGCATTACCGCGGCATTTGAAAATTCACAACTATTACACGTTGCTTGATCACAGCCAAGAAGAGCGCTTCCACGCATTATTAGCGCAACTCGTTCAGCAAATTCCCAAAATAAAAGGGCTAGGCATTTCAGGGTTTATGAAGTTACCCTATAAAGATACGCGCTTTTTCGAGCATAAAGCAAAATTGCCTGAAAAGTACTACCCGCGAAACCCAAAAGCAGTAATTGAAGAGAAAGTACAACATGTCTGAGATTAAACTATCGTCACTTTTTGAACTCGAAACAGTGGAGGCTGGCATCTATCGAGGTCAAAGCTGGGATTTAGGCTTCCGCGCCTTGTTTGGTGGACAAGTTTTGGGGCAAGCGTTAGCAGCTGCATACGAAACAGTGGAGGCTGGTAGAGTCGCACACTCATTCCACACTTATTTTTTACTACCAGGCGATGCTAAAAAGCCTGTAGTTTACGATGTTGAAGTAGTGCGAGACGGCAGAAGTTTCTCTGCTCGACGGGTTAAAGCCATTCAGGATGGTAGAAATATTTTCTACATGACAGCGTCTTTTCAGGTTCCTCAAGATGGCATGGAGCATCAAAACCCAACAATGCCAGATGTGCCTGCGCCGGAAGATGTGCAGTCTGACATTGAATTCTATGAAGCTAACTTCAATAAAATTGCACGGCCTATGCAAGAAGCGTTGAGCTATCATAAACCTGTAGATATCCGCACGGTAGATGCAGCTAACTCTTACCAGTCAGCGAAACGCGAACCGACGCGTTATATTTGGTTAAAAGCAAGAGACACAATGAATGCATCATTGACTGTTCATCAAGCTGCGCTTGCTTACGCATCAGATTATCATTTTCTCAGTACGTCTCTTCAACCACACGGTGTTGCGGTAACCGATAAATCACTTCGAATCGCAACGATAGACCATGCTATGTGGTTCCACCGCCCAATCAATATGAACGAATGGTTATTGTATGCAATGGAGAGTCCCTTTAGCGGAGGCTCTAGAGGTTTGGTACGCGGACAAATATTTAACCAAAATGGTGAACTTGTTGCGTCAACCATGCAAGAAGGATTAATGAGAAAAGTAGACGAATAGGGAGAGGGTAATGCGCTACAAATTAGGTTCTACATCACCGCTGGTTGATGAAAGTACGTTTATAGCGCCAGGCGCACATGTTATTGGTAATGTTGAACTCAAAGTGGGTTCAAGCGTTTGGTTCAATGCGGTTATACGCGGCGATATGGACAAGATAACCGTTGGTAAAAATACGAATATCCAAGATGGCAGCGTATTACACACCGATGCAGGTATTCCTTTAGTGCTAGGTGAAGGGGTAACAGTAGGACATAAAGTCATGCTTCACGGCTGCGAGATTGGTGACTATTCCTTGATAGGAATTAACGCTGTCGTATTAAACGGTGCAAAAATTGGAAAGTACTGCATCATTGGCGCTAACGCTTTGATAACGGAAAACATGGAAATTCCTGATTACAGTTTAGTAGTTGGAGCGCCTGGTAAAGTCATTAGAACATTTGATGAGAAGATCGAACCCAAACTAAAAGCGTCCGCTGAACATTACGTAGATAACGCCAAAACATATAAGTCATCATTACAGCCAGTTGATAGCTGAAATTTAAGACTAGGCTGTTCGCGATATTTTGAATCCCCATAAAAAATGCCCAGAACAAACGTTCCGGGCCTAGGGGAATGGCTCATTGCTGAGCCGTGCGCTAACTTTTACACAGGAGAGTTTAAATAAAATCTTTTAAACGGACAATGAGTATAGAATACATTTGTTTAAATTATAAACAATTTTTGTGTGAATTTTATCTTACACTCTCAAAGTCAATTTAATTGTAGAACTTATACGTTAGTAATCAATGGACTAAAGACTGGTCGGATGTGGTGTTTTTTGAGTAAAAAGGTGTACAGTTTATATCCACATGTTGCACACATTTTATCCACGTGATGAAGCGTTGTTAATGTATACCCTTGTTAAATATATAGACATACTTTCATTCATGTAAGTTATGTTGAAAACAGACGGTTGTACCATGCCATTATCCTTGTAGTATGACGTCAACGTTCATGCTAAATATGCGTGATACTGACTCTAAAAACAGGCTCTTACATTAATACGAGGATGGATTATGCAATCATTTTCTACTTTTATTCCCCCTGAACGGACTTTGATGGGTCCAGGACCATCCGATGTTAACCCCAGAATTCTAAACGCCATGGCGAGACCCACCCTGGGTCATCTCGATCCATTATTCATTGAGTTAATGGACCAAACCAAACAGCTTTTACAATATGCATTTAAAACTGACAATGCACTTACTATGCCTATTTCTGCTCCGGGCTCAGCAGGAATGGAGGCATGTTTTGTTAATCTTGTAGAACCAGGCGATAAGGTACTCGTGTGTATTAACGGCGTATTTGGCAATCGAATGGTCGAAAACGTAGAGCGTTGTGGTGGTGAGGCTATTACCGTCAACAATACATGGGGCGAGCAAACTGACCTTAATGTGGTAGAAGACACCCTTAAAGCCAATCCGGATATTAAGATCCTTGCCTTTGTTCACGCAGAAACATCTACGGGCGTACGCAATGAAGCCAAAGCGCTTTGTGAGCTGGCTAAAAAGTATGATTGTCTTAGCATTGTTGATGCAGTTACCTCTCTAGGAGGTATCGAGTTAGATGTTGACGGTTGGAGCATTGACGCTATTTATTCAGGTTCACAGAAGTGTTTGAGTTGCGTGCCGGGTATCTCTCCTGTTTCATTTAGTGAAAGAGCAGTTAACGTTATTCAAAACCGAAAAACGAAAGTGCAAAGCTGGTTTCTAGACATGAACTTGATTGTTGGTTATTGGGGGCAGGGCGCCAAGCGTGCCTACCACCATACCGCACCTGTCAACAGTATGTACGCTATGTACGAAGCACTTCTGATTTTAAAAGAAGAAGGCTTAGAAAATGCGTGGCAGCGTCATGCATTGGGTCATGATAAACTTGCGCAGGGTCTAAGTGAACTTGGGTTAGAGCTAACGGTAGACAGTGCTTATCGTTTGCCTCAATTAAATGTAGTTAAAATTCCAGACGGCGTAGACGATGCTGCCGTTCGCAAGCAATTGCTTGAAGATTTTAATTTAGAAATCGGCGCCGGTTTAGGCGATCATGCCGGTAAAGTATGGCGAATTGGTCTTATGGGATACGCATGTAAGCCCCGTAATATCGATCACTGCCTTGCTGCGTTGCGCACTGTGCTTAAGTAAAACGCCTAACGCCTTTTAATCTTTTCGGTCAACACGTTCAGCGAGATGCTTTGCTGAACGGTTGGCTTTTAACCATTTAGCATATAAAACCCATTTAACATTGCGCTTTGATATCAGTCCGCATAGATCATTACCCACTCAGTGAGATTTAAAATCTTCGTAATCACGTCGTGTTACCGCAGGTATAGTGGCACTACATCAAGTTGACTGGTATTACTTATCCATTTTTGGGTCTTGCCTCATAAAAAGCGCATCTCGGCGAAGTTATATCTCTTCTCGTCTTAGTTCAGTGCTAAGATTTCGTTTATTGCGTATATTCATAAACTATTCAGTTTTAAACATTTATCCTTTAGGTAACGTAATTAAAAGGCACCATAAAAAAGGAATCTCTATGAAAATGATCACGCGTACTAATACTTATTCGACAGCTAAAAGTGTAGTTAAAAAAGCATTGTTAGCATCATCATTTATTGCCTTATCTGCACCTATGGTTGCTGCACAGGCCGCACAAGAAGCGGTTATAAATGTGCAAGGCGTAGGAGCGGTAGAAGTTACACCAAACGCTTATTCAGTCACACTCGTTGTTGAAGAAGAAGGTAATACAGTAGGTAAACTGAACACTCAGCTTGATTCGGACCTCCGCTCTATTGTTAAGTTCTTGCTTAATCAAGGTATAGATGAAAAGCACATTCAGAGTATGCAAGTACGCTTACAACCTCGCTATATCAATACGCCTCAAGGCCGTCAGCAAGAAGGTTTCACGTTGTCACGAGATATCACCGTCACATCTACTGACCTTGAAACTTATGACAAAGTATTAGATGGCGTGCTCAAACGAGGTGTTGATCGCATACAACAATTCAACTTTATTTCAGTTGGTGAAGGCGATGCCTATCAAAAAGCACTTATCTCTGCGGTAAAAGACGCAAAGCAACGTGCACACTTATTAGCAAAAGAATTAGAGATTGAAGTAGGTGAAGTTGTTGCAATCTCAGAATCTGGTGGCAATATGCCGATTCCAGTAATGCGCGCAGAAGCTTTTGCCAAAGACATGTCTATGTCTTTACCTGGCCAAGAGCGCATAGAAGCGCGTGTTAATGTGTCTTTTAACATTGTTCAATAGCAGGAAATTCGTTTGAAAGAACAACAGTACGGTCAGTTAATAAACCAAGCAAAGAGCTTGGTTTCTGGCGAGCACGATCTTATCGCTAACATGGCAAATATAAGTGCGCTGCTTTTCAATAGCCTCGAAGAGGTGAATTGGGCAGGTTTTTACCTTTATAAAGAAGAGCAGTTGGTACTCGGTCCATTTCAGGGGCAACCAGCATGTATTCGCATTCCACTTGGAAAAGGCGTTTGCGGAACGAGTGCAAGTACCAGAACTGTTCAGCGTATAGCAGACGTTCATCAGTTCGAAGGACACATTGCCTGCGATGCAGCGTCAAACTCTGAGATTGTTGTTCCACTAGTGCTAAACGATGTGCTGGTTGGCGTACTTGATATCGACAGCCCTGTTTTTGAACGCTTTACCGAAGAAGACGAAAAAGGGCTCGTTGAAATTGCTCAAATTCTTATGGATTCGCAGAAATAATTATGAAATCCAGTGTTGATATTCACGTTGTTTTATCCACGTATGAGGATATGGAAGACTTTCATGATGACCCAGATGAGGCATCTGAACGTTTAAATTTCATCTTACATGCGGTGTACGACAATGCAGAAGAAGATATTGAAACACAGCGTTTAGAGCAAATTTTGCACTACGCATGGGAATCTTGGCAACAAGATAAGCATTTATTAGAAATAGATGACGACGAATTGCTTGATTGGGTTGACCACACGCTGGCAACTTGGGATGATGCAAGTAACGATGAAATCTCCTGAATAATTTAGAAAGTTAATGGAATCACCAGAGAAGTTTACCAACAGTAAGGAAGTGATAGCTTTCCTTGCAGAGACCTTTCCGAAATGTTTTAGCATTGAAGGCGAGGCCCGCCCACTTAAGATCGGTATTTTTCAAGATCTTGCCACACGTTTAGAAGAAGAGGAACGCGTTAGCAAAACCTTACTTCGTTCTACACTACGACATTACACCAACAGCTGGCGCTATCTTCATAGCATCAAAGAAGGTGCAAACCGTGTAGATTTAGACGGCATTGAAGGCGATGCAATTGAAAAAGAACACGCTGATCATGCGCAGCAGCAGTTAGAAGAAAGCAAAGCAAAAGCAGCTGAAAAGCGCAAAGCTAAGCTAGCTCAGCAGCCTAAGCGAAAAGATAAACGTCAATTTAATCGTCCAAAAGGTGAAAAATCTGCAAATTCGGACCATGCTGATACTAAGCGCGGAACTAAACCGAAAAATAACAGACCAAACAATACACCACCTGCGAAATTGACAGATAGCGATTTACAGCAAGGTACGCAAGTTACCGTTAAATTAGGTAAAGCACCTATGCCTGCAGTAATTACCGAAGTAGCTAAAGATGGCATTCACGTTCAATTAGACTCAGGCATGGTAGTTAAAGTAAACGCAGACGCTTTACGTTTGGCACGCTCCAAGAGGTCGTAAAATATGAGAGACATCCTTCGAATTTCCATCGCCAGTGCTTTTCTTACCGTTGGGGTAGGAGCAGGCGCAGTTACGTCAACACCAGAGGTAGACGAGCTTCCCATTTTACAACAGGAATCTCAACACAGTGTTGCAGCTAAGCGAGTAAGCGCACTCTTTACCAGGGCGCACTACAAGGAAATTTCGTTGGATGATGCACTCTCAGCTAGAGTTTACCAGCGCTTCATCGATTCATTAGATCACAATAAACAAGTGTTATTGCTGTCTGATGTTGTGGGTTTTGAGAAATACCGCACATTGTTTGATGATGCGCTGAGTAAAGGCAACCTCTCTGTTGCCTATGATATGTATAACGTAAGCGCAAAACGACGCATTGAGCGTTATGAATTTGCACTTGCACTGTTAGAAAAAGGCCCGTTCGACTTTGAAAAAGAAGGCGATAAGTTTTTTTACGACAGAGAAGATGCTGAATGGCCAGCTAATAAAGCTGAGCTGGATGAAATTTGGCGTCAACGCGTTAAATACGACGCGTTAAATCTAATACTTGCAGACAAAACATGGGAAGAGGCGAAAGAACTTCTTACCAAACGCTATACGCGAGCGATTAAGCGCACTAAGCAAGCAAAGAGCGAAGACGTTTTTCAAACTGCAATGAATGCATTCGCACGTACAATTGAAGCTCACACCAGTTACTTATCTCCGCGTAACGCTGAACGTTTCCAAATGGACATGAACTTGTCGTTCGAAGGTATTGGTGCGGTTTTGCAAAGCGAAGATGATTACACGGTAATCAAAAGCGTTGTACCTGGCGGTCCTGCAGACGAGTCTGGCGCAATAAAACCAGAAGATAAAATTGTTGGCGTAGCACAAGACGACGAAGAGTTTGTTGATGTGATTGGTTGGCGATTGGACGAAGTGGTTGAGTTAATTAAAGGCCCGAAAGGAAGTACTGTTCGTCTACAGGTTGAAAAAGGAGCCACGGACGCGAAAACCACGTCGGTAGTTAGCCTTACTCGCGATAAAATTAAGTTAGAAGATCGCGCAGCCAAATCGGAAGTATATGTGCCAGAGACTGGTCCTCACGCGGGTGAACCTCTAGGTGTAATCACCATTCCAAGTTTTTATAACAACCTTAGTATGGATGTTGCAAAAGAAATAGAAAGCTTGAAAGCGCAAAACGTTAAAGGCGTTATCGTAGACTTGCGCGGTAATGGCGGTGGTTCTCTAACCGAAGCAACGTTACTTACTGGCCTATTTATCGAAAAAGGCCCGGTGGTTCAAATTCGATACGGTCAAAGCAAAGTTAGCGTTAACCGTGATACAGATGGCGAAGTGGCTTACGATGGCCCGTTAACCGTATTAGTTGACAGATATAGCGCATCTGCTTCAGAGATTTTTGCGGCAGCGATGCAAGACTACAACCGTGCTCTCATCGTAGGTGAACAAACCTTCGGGAAAGGGACAGTGCAGCAGCATCGCGGTTTAGGTAAAATTTATGACCTTTACGATAACCCATTAGGTAGTGTTCAGTTTACTATCGCCAAGTTCTATCGCATTGACGGCGGCAGTACCCAGCATAAAGGCGTTATTCCTGACATTCTTTATCCATCGGCGGTTGAACCAGCTGAATGGGGAGAAAGCCAAGCGGAAAATGCGTTGCCATGGGACAGTATCAATCGCGCTAACTATACGACGTTTGCAGACGGTACTGCTGCGCTTGATGTTTTAACAGCGAAGCACAACAAACGTATTTTACAAGATCCTGAGTTTTCTTATATCCAAGACGACATAAAGGAATATAAGGAAAATAAAGACAAGAACTTCATCTCATTAGTTAAATCTGTACGTGAAGGCGAGAAGAAAGAGGCGGAAGAGAAGTCGCTTGCTCGTGCTAACGAACGTTTACAGCGATTGGGAATGGAAACTGTCACAACATTGGACGACCTACCTGAAGATATGGAAGAATTAGATCCATTCTTGGACGAGGCAGCCAATATTACTTTCGATATGATCGAAACAGGCCGTTACGCTATCACAAGAAATTAAGTGATTAGAAAAAAGGGCTGGTCTAGGGCCAGCCCTTTTTTTGTGTCTATAAATTATTAAAACAATAATAAAGGGAAATAACATGGCTATCAGAGGCGAATTTTCCTCTCGAATAGGGTTCGTGCTAGCAGCGGCAGGCTCGGCAGTAGGACTAGGTAATATTTGGGGCTTTCCTACAAAGGTAGCAAGTAACGGTGGCGCAGCATTTGTTCTCGTATACTTACTGCTGGCTTTTGTACTCGCTTATCCCGTACTTATGGCAGAACTTATAATCGGTCGTAGTTCACGTTCGAATATGGTTGACGCTTTAGGTAAAATATCAGGCAATTTCGTCGGAAGGCTAACGGGCATTTGGGGCTGTGTTACCGTGTCACTTATCCTTGCATTCTACGCTATTGTAGGCGGATGGATGCTGGTTTATTTCGCCGATGCAGCCGTAAGCATGGTGGGATTTACGAGTGCTAGCGACTGGCTACTCACTTCATCAGTTACGCGTAACATTATTTTCTGCTTCTTATTCATGGGCTTAACTGCATTTATCGTTGTCGGAGGTGTAAAGTCCGGCATTGAGAAGTGGTCGGTGCGTTTGATGCCTACATTGGTTATTCTCATTCTTGCACTGATTGTTTATGTGAGCCTACAGCCTGGTGCCGTAGAAGGTTGGTCAGCATATTTAGTACCTGACTTCTCTCGCGTTCTAGACCCAGACTTATTAATTAACGCCATGGGACAAGCCTTTTTCTCAATGTCTTTAGGTGTGGGTACCATGCTGGTTTATGGTTCATACTTAAGTAAAAATGAAAATCTACCTAGCATTGGTGCGTCGGTAGCGCTTGTCGATATCGGTGTTGCGGTTATTGCGGGTATGCTTATTATCCCGGCCATGTACGTTGCATTAAACAACGGCGTTGAAATCTTCACACCTGAAGGCGCGTTAATCCAAGGTGACACGCTGATTTTCAAAGTACTACCAGCACTGTTTGATACCATTGGTAGCGTAGGTCTTTTCGTTGCTTTTACCTTTTTCGCGCTAATGGCGATTGCTGCCGTCACGTCTTCAATTTCAATGTTGGAAGTTCCCGTTGCGTTTATGGTAGAAAGTAAAGGTCTTCAACGTAAAAAGGCCGTGTTATTAATGGCATCGGTCATCTTTGTATTAAGCTGCATCATCATTTTAAATTTTGAAACCTTGTTCGGCTTTGTTATCGCATTAACTACCGAGTATAGCCAACCGTTACTAGGACTCGCCTTGTGTATTTTCGCAGGTTGGGTGTGGCGCAGAGATGCAATACTCGATGAACTTAAACAAGGTGATCAGTTTGCTGAACACAGCATTTTCTGGAAGATTTGGCCTTGGTACGTACGCTTTGTGTGTCCCGTTATCATTGCGCTTATGTTCTACCGCTCAGTCTTCTAAAGCATTCTGGTAAAAAGCGGACAGCACGCTTAACGCGTTACAAATACAATAATAAGGTTTTAAAAAACGACAATGACGAATAAAGAAATAAAAACGCCGTCACTTCTCGATGCAATGCTTCCTATTCTTGCGTTAGTCATAATGATGGGAAGCGCAGTTTATTTGTTTGCCGATAACTCTTCTTACGGTCCAAACCAAATTGCACTTCTTTTAGCGATGGGCTTAGCTGCTATCATTGGAATGAAAAATGGCTACAGCTGGAAAACTATCGAAAAGGGCATTGTAGACGGTATCTCAATGTCTTTAGGTGCTTGCTTAATTCTGTTAGCGGTAGGTTCTCTTATTGGCACATGGATGCTAGCCGGAACCGTGCCTACGCTTATCTATTTCGGTTTAGAGTTGCTTAACCCCTCGTTTTTCTATGCTGCCGCTTGTCTGATTTGTGCGGTTGTTGCAATGAGTATAGGTAGTTCTTGGACTACCGCGGCGACTGTGGGTGTTGCGCTAATGGGGGTTTCTGCAGGCATGGAAATGTCGGCAGCCATAACCGCCGGCGCAGTAGTATCAGGTTCGTACTTTGGCGATAAAATTTCGCCCTTATCTGAAACAACAAACTTAGCGCCTGCCGTTGCGGGCACGGATTTATTTGAGCACATCCGTTACATGCTTTGGACGACGATTCCGAGCTTTGTTATTGCGCTTATTCTATTTACAGTACTGGGCTTTAGTGAAGTGGGTGAGGCCAAAGCAGAACGCATTGAGCAGATGCAACTTTTGTTAAACGAGTCTTTTGACTTAGGTTGGCATTTGTTAATTCCCCTTGTCGTTTTGCTCACCTTAGCGATTAAAAAGATGCCTGCGTTTCCAGCTGTTTTTATCGGCGCTTTGTTAGGTGGAGTCTGGGCAGTTGTATTCCAGTGGGATGTGGTTACTTCTATGGCAAATGGTGACGACTCGGTGAATGTAGGTGCGTTGAAGGTAGTTTGGACCGCGCTATTCGATGGCGTAAGCTTCTCAACACCTGACGAGAACTTAAACAGCTTGCTTTCTCGTGGTGGCATGTCTTCTATGTTAAATACTATTTGGTTGATCATCTGTGCAATGTCGTTTGGTGCCGTATTAGAGCGTGTTGGCCTATTAAAGCGTGCAGTTTCTGCCATATTAATTGGTGCAAAATCCGCAGGGGATATGGTGAGCAGAACCATTCTTACTTGTTTTGGTACCAACCTGGTTACTGCAGATCAGTATATTTCAATCGTGATGCCAGGCCGTATGTACAAAGAAGAATTCAAAAAACGTGGTTTAGACCAATTGAATCTTTCTCGCAGCCTTGAAGACGGCGGCACACTTACGTCTCCACTTATTCCTTGGAACACCTGTGGTGCTTACATGCACAGTGTTTTATTAGTCAATCCATTTGATTACGTATTCTATGCATTCTTCAACGTAATCAACCCGATCCTTGCTGTTATTTATGCGTATTTAGGTATTAAGATTTTACGTATTACGCCACCGCATGTTGAAGTAAACAGCAAAGATACGGTTTAACACAGAGTTCCAATTAAACCCACGTAGGCTTTCTTCCAGGAGGATCTATGTCAGTTCAAGCTAAACGCCGGGCGGATTACCAGCCGCCCGCTTTTTCAATAGCGACAGTTGACCTACATATAACGCTACACCCAACGCAAACCAAAGTTATCAGCACGTTGTCCGTCACTCGTAATGGCGCGCACGATAGTCCATTAGTACTTGATGGCGATAATTTATCGCTAGATTCTATTTCTATTAACGGTACGCACCTATCTGATAATGAATACACGGTAACAGATAGCGCTTTAAGCGTGGTTACTGAACTTGATGAGTTCGTCTTAGAAATTACCAATACCATTGCCCCTGAGCACAACAAAGCGCTGGAAGGCTTGTATTTATCAGGTGGTGCCTATTGTACGCAGTGTGAAGCGGAAGGGTTTCGTCGCATTACGTACTTCATGGACCGCCCGGATGTTTTGTCGGTCTACACAGTGACGGTAGTTGCCGACAAATCAGTACCGATGCTTTTGGCCAATGGCAACCCAGTGGACAAGGGCGAAGTTGACGAAAATACGCATTTTGTTAAATGGCACGATCCACATCCAAAACCTTGCTACCTTTTTGCTCTAGTTGCCGGTGACTTCGATTTACTCACCGATAGCTACACCACCACTAGCGGTAAAGAGGTTGCGCTAGAACTTTATGTTGATAAAGGCAAAAAGTCTCAAGGTATTTTCGCATTAGAATCTCTCAAACGGGCGATGAAGTGGGACGAAGATGTGTTCGGGTTAGAGTACGACTTAGATATCTACATGATTGTTGCCGTCGATTTCTTCAATATGGGAGCGATGGAAAACAAGGGCTTAAATGTATTTAACAGTAAGTTTGTATTAGCCGATCAAAAAAGTGCCACCGACGATGACTTTTTTAATGTTGAGTCGGTTATCGCGCACGAGTACTTCCACAACTGGACCGGCAACCGGGTTACTTGTCGCGATTGGTTCCAGCTAAGCCTTAAAGAGGGGCTTACTGTATTTAGAGACCAACAGTTCAGCGCTGATATGACTTCGGCGTTAAGTAATCGTATAAAGCACGTTCGTGTTATACGAGAACACCAGTTTGCAGAAGATGCGAGTGCAATGAGTCATCCAATTCGTCCAGAAGAAGTCATTGAAATGAACAACTTCTACACGGTGACGGTTTATGACAAAGGCGCTGAAGTTATTCGCATGTTCCACACATTATTGGGGCCTGACGGATTCAGACGTGGTATGGACGAGTACTTTAGAAGACACGACGGTCAGGCTGTCACCTGTGATGACTTCATTTCAGCAATGCAGTCTGCTACTGATTTAGATTTAACCCAGTTTACCCGCTGGTATAGTCAATCTGGTACGCCAGTGATTTCTGTCGCACACAGCACTGAGGTCGATGATGATGGCATTGTTAAGCATAGCTTTACATTGTCACAGCACACACCTGCAACCTCCGATCAGAAAGAAAAGCTTCCTCTATATATTCCTGTAAATATCGAGATTATTGATGATGAGGGGAAAAGCTATACAGACAACGAGTCGTTAATTCAAAACGGCATGGTCATTTTAAAAGATGATTCTTTGCGTTTTACTGTAGAAGCCAAAACTACTAATTTAACACCTGTAGTATTGGGTAACTTCTCAGCGCCAGCGAAAGTAGAAAACCCATTGGGGACAGAGTCTTTACTTACTATATTTAAGCATGCGAAGGATCCATTTAATCGGTGGGATGCAATGCAAACGTTGTATGACCGCTGTGTGAAGCAATTAGAGGAATCGCCGGGGTCTGGTATCAGCAATGAAATCTGGAACGGTATCAAGCAAGCGATTGCCCAAGAGCAGAACAACCTTGAATTGCTGAGTGAATGTTTAGTCATACCTTCGTTTGAGACTCTGTGCCAAAGCCGAAGTAACATAAACGTATCCGCACTTTCGAAAGCGAGAAAAGCGTTCTGCGACCAGTTTGCTCGCGCACTCGAAAAAGAGCTAAAACAAGTCTTCGAAAATATCGAGAAAAGCGCGTATTGCTACACGCAAGAAGCGGTGAATCAACGTCGCTGCAAAAATGTCGTGCTTGCACACTTAGCGCGGTTACCCCAACACGAGCATATTGTGGTTTCTCAGTTTGATACCGCTGATAATATGACAGATACGCTAGGCGCGTTGAGAAGCGCACAACACTGTAGCGCCACCACTTTCGACAGTTTGATGGCTCAGTTTGAGGAATCGTGGAATCATGACCCGCTTGTTTTGGACAAATGGTTCGCACTCCACGCTACACAAAATCGAGACGATATCTTTGCGACTATCACAATGTTATGTGAGCACCCTCAGTTCGCAATGAGTAACCCGAACCGTGTTCGTTCTGTTATTGGTAGCTTCGCTTTCTATAACAGCGAAAGGTTTCATGCACTCGATGGCAGTGGATATAAATTTGTAACCGACTACTTACTTAAGCTCGATGCGGTCAACCCACAGGTTGCCGCCCGTATTGTAACGCCACTGACGCAATGGCAGGGCTTTGCAAGCGAGCATCAGGTTCATATGAAGCAACAGCTTGGCCGTTTGCTTAATCACAAAGGTTTAAGTAAAGATTTGTTTGAGAAAGTAAGTAAAAGCCTTGCTTATGACAAGCATTAGCCAAACTGACTCGGTTTTTTACTTTTCAATAAATGCACCTTACAAGCAATGTGAGGTGCTTTATATTCCATCTATGCCAGATGTGGTCATGGTCAGTGAATCAGGCCTTAGCGTCCAAGTACCGACCAACCGGCTCAGGCAATTTGTTACGTCTGATGGTATTAAAGGTCGTTTTAGGATGATTATTGATGCCAACAAAAAAATAAAATCCTTTGAAAGGCTCGCATAGAGCCTTTTTTGTACGCGACGAGTTACTCTCTTGTATACGAGCTTTCACCACTCCCATACGTAACACTTATGCGTTTTCTTTTGTCATTGAGCGTTCCAAAATACTTAACGCAACAGTTTCGCAATATTTCTGTACATTTTTCCTGCAAGTTTATAAATGCCTTTTATACTCACAATAAAGCAATAACTATTTGATACGACTAATGTTGTAAATTTTGTTAACTGGTAGGATTAGTTCTTGCGGTTATGGCAAAATGATGTAATGATTTTGTTAATCGTTATGGTTGGTCATGATGTCACGTATTAAGTCACATCGACTTGGGAGTATAAAAATATGAAAAACGGGCCTAGCGCTTTTAAGATATCACCGGTAGCAGCGGGAGTTCTCTCACTGCTAGGTGCTGCTGCAATACCAGCACACGCTGCGAATTGGCAAGTGGGTGATGTAAGTATTTCTTTAGATTCAACATTTACATTAGCTACAAGTATTCGAACAGAGGCAAGAGATTACGACCTTATAGGTAACAGTAACCATCCTCAATTCGACTGGAGCGGTTATCACGCAGCTTTCAACCCTTTATACCCAAGTGGCGACGTGTGGGGTTTAGCAGATGGCGGTTATTCCACCAATGGTGACCTTGGTAACCTTGCACACGATCCAGGTGACGCGTTTGCAACGCAAATTTCAGGTACTCATGAATTAGATATCAATTTTGGCGACTATGGTTTCTTCGCCCGTGGTTTCTGGTTCTACGACTTTGAGCAAATGGACGGCGACCGTCCATACTCTAACCCAATAACGGGTAACCAATACGACTTGTGTCAAGACCCTGAAGCAGAAGACCTACTGTGTACCGATGTACGTCTTTACGACGCATTCTTCTATGGCGACTGGTGGATTGGCGACAAACCACTTACGCTTCGTGTAGGCCGTCAGGTGATCAGTTGGGGTGAAAGTACATTCATCCAGCACGGTATTAACACAACGAACCCTGTTGATGTAACACGAGCTCGTGCTCCAGGTGCAGAACTTAAAGAAGTATTCCTTCCAGTAGGGATGGTGTACGCGTCTTTAGGTTTGACTGACACAGTGAGTATTTCTGGTTATTACCAGTACGAATGGCAGCGCAGCTGGCTTCCAGTTTCTGGCAGTTACTTCGCGGGCAACGATTTTGCAGGTGAGGGCGGTCAACGCCAAAACGTCCAGCTTGGTTTCAGTGGTAACCCAGACATCGACTTAGATCACCTTCTCACTGCGTTAAACGGATACGGTGATTTACTTCGCTCTGGCGCTAATCCAGAGGACATTTCGCAAGCCTACCTTGCTTATCCAACCAAAGTGGCTATTCGTGGTTTTTCTGACGCAGCGCACAACGACGCCGACGATCAAGGTCAATACGGTTTACGCTTGACGTGGTTTGCCGAGAATTTGAATGAAACAGAGTTTAGTTTCTATCACATCAATTACCACAGCCAACGCCCGCTTATTTCAGGTAAGACATCAGACTTTACTGCTGAAGGTATTGGCGCAGATCTCGCGTTCCTAGCATCTAATACCGTTACTCGCGACAACATCACTGAACTGGGTGCATTTACACAGTCAGAGTTCTTCTACCCAGAAGATATCAAACTCTATGGTATGAGCTTTAACACTAATATCGGTACTACGGCTCTTGCGGGTGAATTTGCTTACCGCGTGGATGAGCCGCTTCAAATCGATGATGTTGAATTGCTGTATATGGGGATGCCAGAGCAATTGGCAAATGCGGGGCTACGTCCAGACTTAGCGGGTATCTCCCAGCTCAACAACATTGGTCGTGCAGTAGGACCAGGCGAGACAGCGGAAGGTTATCTATTCTCTGATACATGGCAAATGCAGTTTACTGCCTCACACGTATTTGGCCCTAAATTTGGTTCTGACAACTTCGTACTATTAGGCGAAGTAGGCTATGTGAACGTTGTAGATATGCCAGATCCGAACGTAATTCGCTTAAATGCGCCTGGTACAGCACGTACGCCGTCACTAGAGCCTATCAATGGCAATAGTCGTGAAGGTTTACACCAAGCGCTATCAGGCGGACCAGAGACTAACCCGTTTGCTACTGACGATGCGTGGGGTTACCGTTTACTTGCTGTTGCTGATTACAACGACATCATGGCCGGAATTAACTTACGTGCTCGTGCAACATTCTCTCACGATGTAGAGGGTACAACACCAGACCCTCTATTCCTTTTCACAGAAGATGTTAAGTCTGCTGCAATTTCATTGACGTTCGACTACCTAAGCAAGTGGTCAGCAACAGCGTCGTACAGCGCTTTCTGGGGCGGTATTGGTACTACTAATGCGCTATCAGACAGAGACTTCGTTTCATTTAACATCAAATATGCAATCTAAGAGTGGTATTTATGATTAGAAAAGTAGGAATTATCGCTGCGGCTTTATCACTTGCTCTGTCAGGTGCAAGCGCGATGGCAAAGGTGTCTGACGCAGATGCCAATAAACTAGGTAACGAATTGACGCCACTGGGCGCTATGAAAGCAGGTAATGCAGACGGCAGTATCCCAGCGTGGACTGGCGGTATTACTTCAGCACCAGCGGGCTACACAGTGGGTGATCACCATCCAGACCCGTACCCTGAAGATAAAGTGCTATTTGAAATCACTGCACAAAACTACAAAGAATATGCGGACTTTCTATCTGAAGGTCAGAAAAAGCTTTTCGAAGCTTACCCTGAAACCTTCCGTATGCCGGTTTACCCAACGCGTCGTTCTGCGTCTAATCCCCAGGCTATCTACGATGCAACTAAGGTAAATGCAACTAGCGCGGAGCTATTAGACGGCGGTAACGGAATTAAAGGGGCTGTTCTCGGTATTCCGTTCCCAATTCCACAAAATGGTCTTGAATCAATTTGGAACCATATACTTCGCTATCGCGGTGAAGCGGTTCAGCGTAATGGTGGTCAAGCTGCGGTAACAACTGGTGGTGATTACAACGTAATCGGTTTTGACGAGCAGTTATTAATTAAGTACGCAGAAGAAGGTGCTACACCAGAAAAGCTTACTGACGAAAACGTCCTTTTCATGTTTAAACAAAAAGTAACAAAGCCTGCTCGTTTGGCGGGTACAGCGCTGCTTGTACATGAAACAGTTGACCAAGTAAAAGAGCCGCGTAAAGCATGGACCTACAACACGGGTCAGCGCCGTGTACGTCTAGCACCAAACATTGCTTATGATACACCTGGAACCGCAGCTGATGGCCTTCGTACTACCGATGACTTTGATATGTTTAACGGTTCACCAAACCGTTACAACTGGAAGTTAGTGGGTAAGAAAGAAATGTTCGTTGCATACAACAACTATGCACTTCATTCAGATAATGCGAAGTACGATGACATCTTAAAGCCAAACCACGTTAACCCAGACCTAACACGTTGGGAAAAACACCGCGTTTGGGAAGTAGAAGCCACATTGAAAGACGGTTTCCGTCATATTTATCAAAAGCGTGTATTCTTCATTGATGAAGATAGCTGGCAAATTCAAGTTGCTGATATGTATGATAATCGTGGCGAACTTTATCGTGTTGGTGTAGCGTATGGTGTGAACTATTATGAAGTACCTACCCAGTGGTCTACTCTGGATGTGTACCATGACTTGAACTCACGTCGTTACCTGGCTATTGGCCTCGATAACGAAGAAGAGATGTACGACTTCACCGTTCGCCCACGAGATGTGGAATTCACACCTCAGGCGTTACGACGAGAAGGTATGCGCTAATCGCCTTAAACAACAAACGGTTGGCAATTGCCAGCCGTTTTTGTATGCAGACAATTATAAATAGGGGGAATGGTTAATTATGAAAAAAACCATTGCAGCGTGCATTGCCGCCACTTTCGCAGTTAATTACTCTACAACTGCAATCGCCGAAGAAGCATTCATGGCACCATTGGTTGAGCAATCGGTTCTTTTGGACATAGACGCTGATACATTTGTCGTTATTGTCGGTGAACGCGGTCACGTGTTAGTTTCAGAGGATGGTGAGGCATTTAATCAAAAAGCCGTACCAACACAATCAACGCTTACAGCGACAACTGTTGTAGGTGATAATATTTGGGCAGTGGGCCACGACGCTGTCATTCTTCATTCTTCAGATAAAGGCGAGACGTGGGAGATACAAAATTTCCAACCTGACCTTCAGCGCCCATTTCTAGACGTATTATTCTTCAATGAAAAGCAGGGGATTGCTACAGGTGCCTATGGCTTGTTCTATCGAACCTTAGACGGTGGAAAAACGTGGACGGCAGAACGTCATGCCAGTCTGCTTGACCCAATGGATCAAGAATACCTTGAAGATATTCGAAAAGAAGATGAAGACTTCTATCAGCAAGAACTTGAATCTATTTTACCCCACTTAAACAGAATTACCCTTGATGGTGATACGCTTTACCTAGCAGGCGAAGCCGGTCTGCTAGCCAAAAGTACCAATATGGGAGAATCGTGGGAACGGTATTACGTCGACTATACAGGATCGTTTTTCGATATTAAGCCGCTTGATGAAAATACCGTTCTAGCGGTTGGCCTTCGCGGAAATATATTTGTTAACAGAAACGAAGGTGAGTGGGAATACGTACAAACTTGCTCAACCAGCACACTAAATTCAATTCTAATTGGTTCTGAATCGAAGGTTTATGCTTTGGGTAACAACGGGATGATGGTAAGCGCACAGCGACCTTTACCCACCAGTATGCGAGACCCCTATGCAAACCTTTCAGATTGCGAAGCTGATGAAGGCATTGTCGTTTCACAAATTAAAGACAAAGCCGCGCTTCTTAATGCAACACAGTTTAATGGTAAGAATATTGCCGTTACTGCGAATGGCATTAAAACGTTGAATTTAAAATAGGGCAGTATAAAAACAATGACCCATTTTCTTGAAAAATTAGTATTCGGAAACCGTAAAATTGTCGTAGCCTTGTTTGCTATAGCCACAGTTTTCCTTGGTTACCAAGCTTCACAAATGCGCTTAGACGCAGGTTTTGAAAAGAACATACCGCTAAATCACGAATACATGAAAACGTACATTGAGCACCGCCAAGATTTTGGTGGCGCTAACAATATATTAGTTTCTGTTTGTGATAAAAACGATAACATCTACAATCAAAACTTCTTCGATACCTTAAAGAATGTTCACGACCAACTCTTCTTTATTAATGGGGTGAACCGTTCGTTAGTTATTTCGCTTTTCTCTCCTTCAACCCGCTTTACTGAAATTGTAGAAGGCGGCTTTGCAGGCGGGCCAGTCATTCCTGCCGACTTTAATTCTGCAAGCCCAGAAGCATTAGAGTTGGTGGCAGCTAACGTAGAAAAGGCAAACATTGTCGGAAGACAAGTATCCAGTGATTACAGCTGCGCAATGGTAACAGCGCAATTGCTCGATATTGACCCGCAAACTGGCGAGCCTCTCAATACATTGGCATTAGCAGCAGAGCTTGAAGAGCAGCTTCGCGGTCAATATGAAAACGAAAATACGTCTATTCATATAATTGGCTTTGCGAAAATGATTGGCGATGTGGCCGACGGTGCAAAAGACGTGTTGATCTTTTTCGCCATTGCTATCGCGATTACTGCCGTAATGGTGTATTTCTTCTCGCGCAGCATCATGCTTACGTTATTGCCATTAGTATGCTCAATCATTGCCGTTATCTGGCAGCTAGGCCTGCTTACTTCAATTGGCTTTGGTATGGACCCTATGTCAATACTGGTGCCATTTTTGGTATTTGCCATTGGTGTGAGCCACGGCGTACAAATGATTAACGCGGTAGAAAAACAAGCAGTAACCGGTATTGGTGCTAAACGGGCATCTATGGCGGCATTCAGAAACTTGCTGGTTCCAGGCGGAATTGCATTGTTATCTGATACGGTTGGCTTTATGACGTTATTAGTAATCGATATCGGCATTATTCGCGAGTTGGCGATTACGGCAAGTATGGGTGTAGCGGTAATCATTCTTACCAACTTGTTGCTGCTGCCTGTGCTGATGAGCTTCTTAAAACTTGACCAGAAATATGTCGAAAAATTCGCGGGTAAAGAAAACGCTAATTCGAAATTCTGGGAAGTCATTGCTGCTTGTTCACGTAAAAAGCCTGCGGCAATAATTCTTATCGTTACTGCTATCCTATTCGTGTTTGGTCATTTCCAAGCTCAGAATATGAAGATAGGGGACTTACATGCGGGTGCACCTGCGCTTCATGAAACATCACGCTACAATCAGGACACTTTCCTGATTACCGATAAGTACGAAGTAACGGTAGATTACATTTCTATTTTGGTTGAAACCACACCAGAAGCTTGTACGTCACACAGCGTGATGAAGGCCATGGACGATTTCCAGTGGAAAATGGAAAATGTTCAAGGCGTTCAATCGGCGGTTTCGTTGGCATCTGTAGCAAAAATTGTTAACGCAGGTTACAACGAAGGCAACGTTAAGTGGCAGGTACTCCCTCGTAACCAGCAAACATTGGTGCAGGCAATTTCTCGCGTTCCAACGTCGTCTGGCTTACTTAACGGCGACTGCTCGGTCATGCCAATTATTCTGTTTATGGAGGACCACAAAGCAGAAACGATCTCTCGTGTCGTTGAAGCGGTAAAAGCGTATCGCGATGAATATCAAACCGATGATATGAAGTTCAGTCTTGCTTCTGGGCCTGTTGGCGTGATGGCCGCAACTAATGAAGCAGTTAGTGCAGCGCAGGACCCTATGATGCTTTATGTATTTGGCGCCGTTATTGCGTTGTGTCTAGTTAGCTTCCGCTCGCTGCGTGCTACGTTAGTTGTTGTTATTCCGCTGTATGTGGTGTCTGTACTGGCGCAAGCCTTAATGACATACCTTCAAATTGGCCTCACCGTTTCTACATTACCAGTTATCGCACTTGGCGTGGGTATAGGTGTGGACTATGGTATTTATATACTCTCTACCAAGAGCTTAATGCTGAAGAAAGGCGCTACCGTTCAAGAAGCATATTTCGCTGCATTAAAAGAACGTGGAAGTGCTGTGCTATTTACCGGTATTACGCTGGCAATAGGCGTGAGCACATGGGTGTTCTCTTCGCTTAAGTTCCAAATGGATATGGGCATTTTGCTTACATTTATGTTCGTCGTGAACATGCTTGGAGCAATAATTGTACTGCCTGCACTAGCAAGATTCCTATGGTGGAACAAGAATGACCCTGATGCATAAAATATTTTTGCATAGCTAAGCATTAAAAAGGGCCTTTAGGCCCTTTTTTTTGGGTGTTTTCTGCATACTTATCTATGCTGTTAATATAAGGTTAAAAATGGGCTTTCATTAGCGTCATTTATTAGAGAAAATAGTTAGGTACTCGGCACTTATACCAAGCTGGATTGGTATTACGACATTCAAAAAAGGTTAACAAATGACAGTCACCTCACAGCGACACTCAGTACTGCTAGACAATGTATTTGCACTTATCGACAAAAAAGTAGATACCAAGCAGAAGTCTCTTGTGCAGCAATTCGGACGTCTGTTGTATAAAAATATTTCAAGCGATGACCTAGAAAATCGCAACGACAGCGACCTTTATGGTGCAACACTTAGTTTATGGAATGGCTTGGCGAAGTTTGAACATACGTCGCCATACATACGCGTATTTAACCCGGAAATTGCCAAACACGGCTGGCACTCAAGCCACACAATTGTTGAGATTATTGTGTCGGATATGCCATTCTTGGTTGACTCGGTGCGCATGTTGCTAAATCGTTTGAACATCACCGCACATTTATTCCTTCACAGCCCAATTGGCATTAAGCGCGACAAAGCGAACAAAGTTGAAGCGTTTGCTGAGCCAGGCCAATCGCTTGAAGGTGCGAAAAAAGAAACGGTCATCTTTATCGAAATCGATAGACAAACATCGAAAAAAGATATCGATGCTCTAACACAAGAACTGCACTCTGTCGTTGATGAAGTTTCTCTGGCAGTTCAAGACTGGCAAGGCATGACAAATACCTTGCAAGACGTAATTAAAAACAATGCTAAATTTAACTGGCCTGTATCTGCAGAAGCCAAAAAGCAAACTAAAGCTTACTTAGAATGGTTAGGCGATCACAACTTCACAATGATGGGTTACCGTTATTATGACGTTAAAGCCATTGAAGGGGACCATAGATGGATCCCTCAAAACGACACCAGTTTGGGTTTGCTTAAAAACTCAGTAAACGACCGAGAGCGTTTGTTGTCTCGCTTACCTGCGTCGGCTCGTGCGGAAGCGCTTAGCAAAAACCCATTGATTCTGACCAAAACAAATTCGCGCGCGCGAGTACACCGTCCTGCATATATGGACTATGTAGGCGTGAAGGTGTTTAACAAAGAAGGTCAGGTTGTTGGTGAGCACCGCTTTTTAGGTCTGTATTCTGCCTCTTTCTATAACAACAGCGTAACTCAGCTTCCGATTTTACGTGAAAAAATCAAACGTATTTGTGAGCTATCTGGTTTCGAGCCTGGAACTCACGCATACAAAGCGTTTGCAAATATTATAGAAACCTACCCACGAGATGAGTTGCTACAAACGCCAGCGGAAGAGCTAGCGCAAATTGTGATGGGTATTTTTCAAATGCAAGAGCGTGGAATTTCACGTTTATTCATTCGAAAAGACATTTTTGGCCGCTTTTTCTCGTGCATGGTGTTTGTGCCAAGAGAGCGCTATAACACCCAGTTACGCAAAGAAACCCAAGCGCTACTTAAAGCGTCATTGGGCGCAACTGAAGAAGTGGAATTTACTACGTTCTTCTCAGAGTCTGTATATGCCCGTACGCATTACATTGCTAGAGTCAACGACAACAACGCGGAATTCGATGTGAAGGAAATAGAGCAAAACATTATTGAGTTGACCAAAACCTGGAATGACAGACTCGCGTCAGCTATTTCAGCGGCACACGGTGAGGCTTCGGGTAAAGCGTTGGAACGCAAATACAACAATGCTTTCTCTCGCAGCTATATGGAGCATAACCTACCGTCAGCAGCGCTTGTAGATATTGGCAAACTAGAGATGTTAGACGACAACCACACACTGGATATGTTGTTCTATCGTCCACAAGAAGAAGACGCTGACAGCCAGGTAGTTAAGCTTAAGCTTTTCCACCGTGCCGAGCCTATCCATTTGTCTGACGTGTTACCGATGCTTGAGAATTTTGGGTTACGCGTAATCGATGAAAGTCCTTATAAAGTCACGTGTTCAGAAGGTGAACGTAACTGGGTCATGGACTTCACCATGTTACATAAAAGTGGTCAGCACTTTGACATGGAAAACGCCCAGATTCTCTTTCAAGATGCCTTCGCCAAAGTGTGGTACAAGACACTAGAAGACGACGCGTTTAACCGCCTTATCCTTGGCGCGAATATGACTGGCCGTAAAGTTACGGTACTCCGTGCTTATGCTAAATACATGCGCCAGACCGGCAGTTCTTTCAGCCGTGACTACATCGCAAACACACTAGCTAACTATCCAGACATTGCTCGTTTACTCGTAGACTTTTTCGACCAGCGTTTTAATCCTAAGAAAAAGCGCAATGAGAAAAAAGAGGAAGGTATTCTTGAGACTATTAAGGAACAGTTAGATAACGTTAGCAACTTGGATGATGACCGAATTATTCGTCGTTATCTGGATATGATGTCTGCAACGTTACGTACAAACTTCTATCAGGCAGACGATGCCGGCAATGAAAAATCATATGTATCATTTAAGATGATGCCTGAACTCATTCCTGACATGCCATTACCACTGCCTAAGTTTGAAATTTTTGTTTACAGTCCTCGCGTTGAAGGTGTGCACCTGCGTGGCGGCAAAGTTGCCCGCGGCGGTCTTCGTTGGTCTGATAGACAAGAAGACTTCAGAACAGAAGTACTCGGCCTAGTAAAAGCGCAACAAGTTAAAAACACGGTGATCGTGCCGGTTGGTGCAAAAGGTGGTTTCGTTTGTAAGAACCTACCTGTAGGCGAAGGTCGCGCAGCTATTCAGGCTGAAGGCCAAGCATGCTATCGCACTTTCATCACCAGCTTGTTAGATATTACTGACAACATTGTAAATGGTGAAATTGTTCCCCCTAAGGATGTTGTTCGCCTTGATGATGACGACCCTTATTTGGTTGTTGCTGCAGATAAAGGCACTGCCACGTTCTCTGATATCGCAAACGGTATTGCAGAAGAGTTTGGGTTTTGGCTGGGCGATGCATTTGCATCTGGCGGTAGTATTGGATACGACCATAAGAAAATGGGTATTACTGCACGCGGCGGATGGGAGTCGGTTAAACGTCATTTCAGAGAAATTGGTATCGACTGTCAGACCACTGACTTTACCGCTGTTGGTGTGGGCGACATGGCAGGTGACGTATTCGGTAACGGTATGTTGCTATCAGAGCATACGCGACTAATCGCTGCGTTTAACCATTTACATATTTTCTTCGATCCAAGCCCAGATGCAGCAGCAAGTTATAAAGAGCGTCAACGCCTGTTTGAGAACCCAAGCCTAAGCTGGGAAGACTATGACAGTAAGCTGATTTCAAAAGGCGGTGGCGTATTTAGCCGCGCGTCTAAATCTATCAAGCTTACACCTGAAATGAAAAAGTGGTTAGGTACGCGTCAGCTAACGATGACGCCTAATGAGCTAATTCACAATATATTGAAAATGCCAGTCGACCTACTGTGGAACGGTGGAATCGGTACGTATATTAAGAGCAAGAAAGAATCTCACTCAGACGTAGGTGACCGTGCTAATGATGACTTACGCGTCAATGGTCGTGACGTCCAAGCTAAAATTGTGGGCGAGGGCGGTAACTTAGGTCTAACGCAGTTAGGTCGTATTGAGTATGCGTCTAACGGTGGCCGAGTTAACACTGACTTCATCGATAACGTAGGTGGGGTTGATTGCTCGGATAACGAAGTAAACATCAAAATCTTGCTTAACAGCCTAGTTAACGACGGTGAACTTACGCTTAAACAGCGTAATAAGTTGCTCTACGATATGACCGACGATGTAAGTCGAATTGTACTGAAAGACTGCTACCGTCAAACTCAGTCTATCTCTATTACTGAGTTAGCTGGCGTTAAGCAACTTAAAGAACAGCTTCGCTTTATCCACGGTCTTGAGCGTGAAGGTCAGCTAAACCGTGAATTGGAATTTATTCCAAGTGACGATGAGATTTCAGATCGCGTAGCCACGGATCAAGGTTTAACTCGCCCAGAGTTAAGCGTATTGATTGCGTACGGCAAAATGGTACTTAAAGATGCGCTTAATATTCCGGAAATTACTGACAATCCTTACCACGGTAAGTTGTTAGTAGAAGCCTTCCCTAAAGTGCTCCGCGAAAAATTCGCAACACACATGCAACAGCATCCGCTTAGAAGCGAAATTATTGCGACTAAGTTAACCAACAACATGGTTAACGACATGGGCCTTAACTTCGTGTTTAGAATGCAGGAAGAAACTGGCGCAAGTGTGAGCGAAATTGCTGACGCATACGCAATTGTTCACGGTATCTTTAACATGAAGACGCTGTGGGAGCGCATCGAACAACTGGATAACGTTATTCCAGCTCAGCTACAGCTTAAAATGTTGGATGAAGCACGTAGAATTATGCGTCGCGCTTCGCGCTGGTACATTCGCCACGGCAATAAAACGCAATCCATTGAAGAAGCCATCGCGAGCTACCGTGGTACCTTCGATATCTTATCGAAGAACCTGCAAAACTATCTTGTTAAAAGTGAATATGCTCAGCTTGAAGCTGTAACGCAGAAATATATCGACAAGGGCGTTCCTGAAGATATCGCTTACCAGGTTGCAAGCTTCTCTAACATGTTCTCTAGCTTTGACCTTGCGCAAATCGTTGAAGCAGATAAGCACGATACCGATGTAGTCGCTAAGCTTTACTATCAGCTAGGTTCTCGTTTAGAACTTCACTGGTTCTTAGATCAGATAAACAACCAGGCGGTAAGCAACCACTGGCAAGCGTTAGCTCGCGCCTCGTATCGTGAAGAGTTAGATTGGCAGCAGCGTTCCATTGCAGCAAATCTTTTAGCTTCTCGCGAAGACGTAAGTAGTGCAGATCAAATTCTTGATGAGTGGATTGAAAGCAATCAGGTCTTACTTAAGCGCTGGTATCACATGATGTCTGAGTTTAAGACCAGTACAACGCACGAATTTGCGAAATTTTCTGTCGCTTTACGTGAATTGATGCTTTTAAGCGTGAAGTCTAACCATTAGAATACACGCACCTTAATGATTTAAGCCCTGTTTATCAGGGCTTTTTATTGGCCGACTGAACATTGCTGTACGTTTTTGCAGCATCGTTTGTAAATGCAAACCTCATACAAGCGCAAGATACGTTGATGATCAACAGGCCCTTAATTAGCGAGCGGTAAAAATAACCATGCAATCTCTAGTGCAAAAATTCTTGCTTCAGTGTGAACCTGAAAAAAGTCACGATTTCACCATTAACTGGTTAAACAAGACCCAACATACACCGCTGAAATGGATGTACAGCACACCGACGATAAAAAAGCCCGTTACCGTTGCCGGCATGACCTTCGATAACCCGGTAGGACTTGCCGCCGGTCTTGATAAGAACGGCGATTGTATTGATGCATTTGCGAGCATGGGATTTGGTTTTGTTGAGATAGGAACGGTAACGCCTCGTCCGCAGCCAGGAAACCCAAAACCTCGTTTATTCAGAATTCCGGAAAAGCACGCCATTATTAATCGCATGGGATTTAATAATAAAGGTGTTGATCATCTTGTCGAACAAGTGAAAAAGGCTCAGTTTAAAGGGCCTATTGGTATTAATATTGGTAAAAATAAAGATACCGAAGAAGCGAATGCGCTCGACGATTACCTGATTTGTTTAAACAAAGTTTATCCTTACGCAAGCTACGTCACTATTAACATTTCGTCACCGAACACACCTGGCCTAAGAAACCTTCAATACGGTGAAGCGCTCGATAAGCTGTTAGTTGGCCTAAAAGCAGCACAGGAAACGCTAACGCAAACCCACGGTAAATATGTGCCGCTGTTCATTAAAATAGCGCCAGATTTGAGCGATGTGGAAATTGACAGTATCGCTGCCTCGCTAATTAACAGCAAAATGGATGGCGTAATTGCTACTAATACGACACTTTCACGTGATGCCGTTGCCGGATTACAGCACGCTGAGGAAATGGGCGGTTTAAGTGGCTCAGTTATGACAGATATGAGCTTAGAAGTAACACGCAAGCTAAACAAAGCACTTGACCGCGCTATTCCTATTATTGGCGTTGGTGGTATTGACTCACCCGAAGCGGCACAAGCACGCTTGGACGCTGGCGCATCACTGGTGCAGGTCTACTCGGCTTTTATTTATCAAGGCCCATCGCTCGTTAAACGCATCGTAAACGCGTTATAATATACCCAAACCAATCTCTCGTGTACGTGCTTTTTCTTAGGCACGTACATCAAAAACAGGTACATGAATGAATACTATTCTGGTTACGACCAGTCGCGGTCTTGACGAACTATTAAAACAAGAAGTGCTACGCCTTTGCCCTGATGCGCAAGTTAAGCAAGGGCCTGGCACTATTCAGTTTGAAGGCTCAAAAGAGGATGCGTATAAACTTTGCTTATGGTCACGCTTAGCTAACCGCGTAGTTTGGGTGTTGGCATCAGGCAAAGCAGGCGATGCAGATGCACTGTATAACACGGCTATGGGTATTGATTGGCAAATGCAGATGGATTCACGTCATACCTTATCTGTACAGTTTATCGGCACAAACTTTGCCATAAAAAACACTCAATTTGGTGCGGTTCGTGTTAAAGACGCCATAGTAGATTCATTTGTAGAGCAAGGCTTACCGCGCCCATCAGTAGAACGAAAGAGCCCTGATATTTCTGTGTATGCAAGACTACATCGCGATAATGTAATTTTAGGCATAGATTTAGCGGGGGCCAGTCTGCACCAACGCGCATACCGACAAGAAACCGGTGACGCGCCGCTTAAAGAGCATATCGCAAGCGCAATGCTAATGCGTAGTGGATGGACAGAGAATACCGATGCGCCATTGGTCGACCTAATGTGTGGCTCGGGCACCATCGCGATTGAGGCAGCCTACATCGCTCGCAATATTGCGCCAGGTATAAAGCGTATGTATTGGGGCTTTACTAAGTGGCTCGGCCACGAAGAGAAGCTTTGGGATGATTTGGTAGAACAAGCTATTTCCGTTCAGAAGCCTAGCTGCAGTGGTATTTACGCGGGTGATTTCAGCCGTAAAATGGTAGCAATTGCAAAAGCAAACGCTGATTTTGCTGGCGTATTTAACGATATTTCGTTCTCACAGCAAGACGCAACAAAATCTTCTCCTCCCGTTGCCACACCAGGCTACGTCGTTTCAAACCCTCCTTACGGAGAACGTTTGGGCGAGCTAACATCGTTAATACCGCTTTTTAGTGATTGGGGTAAGCGTTTTAAAGAAGCCTGGAAGGGATGGCATGTGTCGCTTCTTAGCAGCAATCGTGATTTGCTTCGGGTTTTAAAGCTTCGCGCCACCAAAGACTATGCCATGAATAACGGTAAGCTGGAATGTCGTTTAGCGAATTATGTGTTGGATGAAGAAAACACGGTACAGTTTAGCGAGGACGCTAGCAACCACGAGTTTGCCAATCGTTTGAAGAAAAACCTCAAACGCATGAAAGGCTGGATCAAGAACGCTAACACTAACTGTTACCGCATATACGATGCTGACCTGCCAGATTATAACGTTGCAGTAGATAGATATGGTGACTGGCTGGTCGTTCAAGAATACGCGCCGCCAAAAACGGTTTCTGAAGATAAAGCACGCAAGCGTCTGCAAGAAGTCTTGCTTCATTTGCCAGCAATAACAGGTGTTTCACCAAAACAGATAGCGCTTAAAGTGCGTAGCCAACAAAAAGGTACAAAACAGTACGAGAAAATTAATCAGACTGGCGACATGATGGAAGTGTTTGAAAATGGCGCTCGTTTCCTGGTTAACCTTACTGACTACTTGGACACAGGCCTTTTCTTAGATCACCGTAATACCCGCCAAAAAGTGCAGGCGTTGTCCCAAGGTAAAGACGTTCTTAACTTGTTTTCATATACGGGTAGTGTGTCGGTATTCGCCGCTAAAGGTGGCGCAAAGTCTGTAACGACAGTGGATATGTCTAATACTTATTTAGAGTGGGCAAAGAAGAACGTAGCGCTGAACAAACTCACTGCGCCTCATGCTTTTATTCAAGCTGACTGCACCACTTGGTTAGGCACGCATAAAGGCAAATACGACTTAATTTTTATCGACCCACCTTCATTTTCGAATTCAAAGCGTATGCAAAATACGTGGGATGTGCAGCGCGACCACGTAAAAATGCTTACCGATGCTAAAGCGTGCTTAAAAGAGCAGGGGATCATCATCTTCTCTAACAACAAGCGTGGCTTTAAGCTAGATGAGACAGCCATGAGTGAACTGGGCTTGTCAGTAGACAATATTACCAAAGACACAATTCCAGAAGATTTTGCACGTAAAGGCAATATCCATCAGTGCTGGGTACTAGCTTCATGAAAATTTATTTTTACACCGGGCCGCAATGTAGCCTGTGCGACTTAGCCGATGTTGAGCTTCAACAAACGTCTATGTTTTCATCGCTTAATATAGAGAAGGTTAACATTCGCACTAGCACTGAGCTTTATCATTTGTACGGTGCAAGGATCCCCGTTTTGAAACGGGCAGATAATGAAAAAGAAATCGGCTGGCCTTTTAATACCGCCGATTTAGAGGAGTTTCTTCAGTGAGCATTTTGCAGTTAAAAAACATCACTGTTATTTATGGGAATCCGCCGCTGTTAGACGGTGTCGAACTGGTTGTACAGCCTAAAGAGCGCGTCTGCTTAGTAGGTCGCAACGGTAGTGGTAAATCAACGCTAATGAAAGTTATCGCTGGCGATATTATTGCCGATGATGGGCAGCGTATAATTGAAAATAATACGGTCATTGCGCGCCTAGAGCAGGACCCGCCCCAAACTACCGATGTGACGCTTTTTGACTATGTTGCCGAAGGCTTATCTGACGTAGGTGAAACACTGAAAGCCTACTTTCATCAAACCCGTATCGTTGGTGAAGATCCAAGCGAATCGAATTTAAATAAATTACAGCGACTACAAGAACAGTTAGAAGCCAGAGACGCGTGGCAGTTTGAACAGCAAATTGAACAGACGCTAACCATGCTAAAGCTAGACCCTGAGATATCGCTATCTACTCTTTCTGGGGGATGGCGTAGAAAAGCAGCGCTAGCTCGTGCGCTTGTTCGACAGCCGGATTTGCTCCTGTTAGACGAACCAACTAACCACCTTGATATTGAAATGATCCGCTGGCTTGAATCCAGCTTGAGTAATTACCAAGGCGCAATTGTGTTTGTGAGCCACGACCGTGCATTTATACGTGCCATGGCTACGCGAATTATTGATCTAGACCGCGGCTCGGTTACGAGCTATCCGGGTAACTACGAAACTTATTTAGAAAAGAAGCAGCACGATTTAGAGGTTGAAGCTTCACAAAACGCTGAATTTGATAAAAAACTAGCGCAAGAAGAGGTATGGATTCGTCAGGGCATTAAAGCCCGCCGTACCCGCAACGAAGGCCGAGTAAGAGCGCTGAAAAAACTACGCGAGGAGCGTAAAGCGAGAAGAGCGGTTCAGGGCAATGCGGTAGTCAATCAACACCAGGGCGCGCGCTCTGGAAAGATGGTGTTTGAAGTAAAAGACTTAAGCTATAGCATTGAAGGCAAGCCTATTGTTGAAGGGTTAAACCTGAATGTTTTGCGTGGTGACAAGCTTGCTCTCATTGGTCCTAATGGTAGCGGTAAAAGTACGCTTATCAAGCTTCTACTCGGCGAACTCCAGCCCGATAGCGGCAACTGCAAACAAGGCACTAACCTTGAAGTTGCTTACTTTGACCAGCACCGCCACGGGCTGGATTTAGAAAAGTCTGTGATAGACGCGGTAGGCGACGGTAAACGCGATCTGATGGTAAATGGCCACCCACGCCATGTGATCAGCTATTTACAAGATTACTTGTTTACGCCTGAACGCGTTAATGCACCGGTTAAGTCGCTATCAGGTGGAGAAAAAAACCGCCTGATGCTAGCAAAACTGATGCTTAAACCGAGCAACGTTTTGGTGCTGGATGAGCCTACCAATGACTTAGACGTTGAAACCTTGGAAATGCTCGAAACCTTACTCAACGAATATACCGGCACCGTGCTTTTAGTAAGTCACGATAGGGAATTTGTTGATAACGTAGCAAATAGTAGCGTGGTATTCGAGGGTAATGGAATGCTTCGCGAATTTATTGGGGGTTTCACTGACGTAGAAAACTGGTATAAAGAGCAACAGGAAAAACGTCAGCAAATCGAAAAGGAAGAAAAAGCCAAGGTAAAGAATGAAACTAATTCAGCTTCAGACAGTCCTAGTGCTAAGTCTTCTCCCCGTAAGACGAAAAAGCTATCATACAAAGACCAGCGTGAACTTGAGTCCTTACCGAAAGAGCTAGAGACACTTGAGGAAGAGCTTGAGGCTATGCAAGAAAAAGTGAACGACCCGGACTTTTTCAAACAAGACAGTGACATTACTGCCAAGGCGTTAGCCGAGCTGGCAGATAAAGAAGAATTACTTTCCCAGAAATATGCGCGCTGGGATGAACTAGAAAGTATGCTGGAAGATAATCAGCAGTAAATAGGATTTTAAATGAAACGAACTCAGCTTGCCGCCGCCGTTCTGTTGGCAACAGGAAGTGTTTCGGCATTCGCCGCGACCTATTCAGTGACGCCTCTTCCTTTACAGGATACCGCTAGAAACAATTTTGCTCGTTCGATTGATAACTCAGGCAAAATGTTGTCTGTCGTTCAACTGGAGTTCAATCCACCAATCGACGCAGAGCAGCTTGAAGAAGACACGACTTTTTTTGACCAGTTCGGTGAGAGTCTAGAAAACGAAGATGACGCACGCCAGGGTGTTTTTACAGACATAGACTACACCACGGTAGTAAACTATCTTCTATCGAACCCAAATCTTACAACGGGACAGAAGCTAGCGTCGTATAGAACCTATGCAACCGACACTCAAGATATATCATTAGTACCAGGTCTTGATGAAGTTACAGACAAATTTGATGACTATACGCGATCTGTTGAATCGACTGGTCGTGACAGCTTGAACGGTAACTTTATTGTCGGTGATTCTTCGGGACTGGTTGTTCTAGACCCATATGAGAACGAAGATGGCGATACATTAAACTACACGTATCCAGAGTCAGCACAACAAGCCTTTGTTCAAGCATCTGGAGAGACTAAAGTACTTCCAGCTGTTGATGACACTGTAGGAGGGTTCTCTTCAGCTCGAGCAATAAACGCAAACTTACAGGTTGCAGGTTTCAGTACTGTTAGTTTCCGCGATGATGTTGCCGATGCTGTTGAAACGTGTACAGACGATGAGTCTCGTGGTGACACATCTGAAGGTCGCTGCCTGTTTACTATTTATAATGGCGATTTTGCTGTTCCACGTATTTCTAGCTACTTCATTAATTCATCTACAAATTACTTACCGAGCTTCGTATTGCTGTCTGAGGTTAACGCTACCATTTGGCAGATCGATGTCAACGGCGATGTAATCAGCACCGATACCTACCCGTTATTATTTGAACCTGATGAAGACGATACACGCCACTATTTCACGTATGCCTATGACATAAATAACCAAGGTATCGCAGTCGGTGAAGGCCTTACTGGAGATCGCATTACGATAACGCGCCCAAATACATCAGGCAGGACTGAAAGTGAACGAGTTGCAACGGTTTTCAGAGACGGTGAAACCATTGAACTTCTTCCACGCGAAGAAAATATCATTAGCCAAGCTATCGCAATTAATGATGAAAATTGGGTGACGGGTGCAGTGCTTCGTTCACAAAGCGATATCGCACGTTCTCGTTTGTTTGTATACAACCTTGATACCCAAGAACAGCATTACCCTGATGGCTTCTTCGTGAGTGCTGGTGTGACTGCGAATGCCATTAACAATAATAATATCGTAGTGGGTAAGGCAGACGTGGATGCAACGAGTGATACGCTTCGCGATACAGCGGCATTTATGTACAACATTGATACTGAAGAGTTTACTAACTTAAATGATTTAGTTTCTTGTGATAACCCATATGAGCTAATTGAAGCAGTAGATATCAACGATGATAATGAGATCATTGCGAATGCGAGAATTAAAGCTACGAACAAGTATGTAACGGGTAACGATATAATTAATTCAGACGGTGAAACAGAAGAAATCGACTCCGTAGTGGCGGTTAAACTGTCTCCGTTATCGAATGGTTCCATAGATGAATGTGAAATTCCTGAGGACGAACAGCCCTATGAGCGAAAAGGAGCTGCAACAGGTTTACTCGCATTTTTTGGTCTATTTGCTGCAGTATTTATGCGTAGACGTTTAAAGAAATAGCTGACCATATGGACAATATGTAATCAACATTAAAAGAGCCACCTATGCGTGGCTTTTTTTATGCCTAAAAAACGTAAAAAAAGACATATTTATGCATAAAAAATGTAACATAAATTTCATAGAAACTTCATTTATTTAAATTTTGTCAAGCCCTTTTATTTTTTATTTTTCTTGAACCATTTAGTTAATTGCACTATCACAGTATTGTACGCAATCACTTTTCCGGCACTATCAACCGAAATGATGTAGAGCGCTCGAGAAAATGATTTGTTGTACTTTCAACAAACAAAAGAGGCTAATCAATGAAAAGACAAAAAAGAGATAAACTGACACGCGCCCATTCGAAAGGCTATCAAGCTGGCATTAGCGGTCGTTCAAAGGAAAATTGTCCATTTCAGCAAAACGATGCACGTTCACAGTGGTTAGGTGGATGGCGCGAGGCAGTAGAAGACAGACACTTAGGTTTAAGTGTTAAATAACACTTCTCTTTTATGAACTGATTATGCAAAAAGGAAAGCCCCTGAAAAGGGGCTTTTTTGTTGGTCAACGTTAATTGACCTTATAGCTCTATAAAGGCAGTTTAGAAGTTTGAGGTATCTTGGAACAAGCCAACTTTCAAATCTTTCGCTACGTAAATCTCACGGCCATCAACTTCTACTGAACCATCTGCCATACCCATGAAAAGTTTACGCTTTATCACGCGCTTCATCGTGATCTTATACGTTACCTTCTTAGCGGTTGGAAGGATTTGACCGGTAAATTTAACTTCACCTACACCTAAAGCTCGGCCTTTACCAGGGCCGCCGCTCCAACCTAAGAAGAAACCAACTAACTGCCACATCGCGTCTAGGCCTAGGCATCCCGGCATTACCGGATCACCTGGGAAGTGACAATCAAAAAACCATAAATCGGGGGTAATATCTAATTCAGCGATAATTTCGCCTTTCCCATGCTCACCGCCATCTTCTGTAATTGAAACTACGCGGTCCATCATTAACATGTTAGGTGCGGGAAGTTGACTGTTACCTGGGCCAAACATTTCACCACGGCTACACGCCAATAAATCTTCTTTGTTAAAACTATTTTTCTTCTCTGACATTCCCAACTCGTTGCTGTTATTAAAGTGACGCTGCTAATTTAGCGAACAGTTGTACGCCAAACAACTCTGAACAGTCATTTTTCTGAAGAAAAACGCATGCTAATATAGGTTTAGCAACTTTGGCTTGTACAAACATCGTTCTACACGTGTGATTTTTGTACGACTTCTAAATACAAGCTCTACAGTAACGTAACATTGTGTGAAAACTATGACAGAACAAACAACGAAAAAAAGCATTAAAAAGAGTGCCGCAGATAGAGCTAAAGCCAACGCTGATAAACAACGAAGGTTCAGAGAAAGGCAAAAAGACGCAGGTAAGAAACTTGTACGGGGCTATGTTAGCCCTGAAGCAAAGGCATGTTATGATGAAATACGCGACAAAACTGGCTGGACTGACAGTGAAGCTATGTCAAATGCCATGCGGCTTATGTACGCAGCTTACAAATGCGGACAAATTAAACTACTGAATGAATGGCTTCGCAAAAATAACCGTTAGCCGGTTTATTTAATTTTTGTTTTCAGCCATGCACGACTTGGACTATTTTGCATGGTGTGGCGTTTCACAATGCGATGCGCTTCTTTAACCACATCATCTCGCTCGCGATAGTCCCATAAGCGCTTTGCCGTGATGCGATTATTCTCTGTTATATCAACGAGCGGTTCAACGTAGTCGCGTTCAACGTCAAAATCTAACATTTGCGCTTCTAGGGGCGGCAATAAGTGAGGGGCGTGAACAGCTTCACTGGGTAATTTAGCAAGTTCTGGCACCCACTTCTTAATGAATACACCTTCAGGATCTAATTTTGAAGATTGTGTTGCAGGGTTGTATAACCGCACGGTGTGAATGCCGGTTACGCTAGCCTGCATCTGTATTTGGGGGTAATGAATACCTGGCTCAAAATCTAAGAACTGTGTTGCCAAATAATGCGCTGCCTTTAGCCAATGTACATTTAGGTGATGACACAGAAAACTGGTTACCATGGCGCGCATTCGAAAGTTTAAGTACCCGGTATACTTAAGTGCTCGCATGCAGGCATCTACCAACGGATAGCCGGTCAATCCCATTGTCCAAAGGTAAAAGCGACGCTCGGCTTCTGGACCACCTATAAACGGAAAGTTTTCGTATCCACTATTCATTGGTCGCCATTCAATACTGTGTTCGCTCTCAAATTTTTGAATAAAATGGCAGTGCCAATGTAACCGAGACGTTAAAGCGGCTAGGGCGCGACTCCATTGTTTTCTATCAGAATTCGGCAGTAACTTTTTCGTCTGCTTTTGATGTTGAACGCTTTGGTAAACTTGCTTAATTGATAGATTGCCCCATGCCAAGTAGGGACTTAAACGAGAACATGCCCGTCTTGCATATTCCGGCTTAGAAATATGTTGATGGTAGTATTGTCCTCTAGCATCGAAAAAATCTTTTAATACTTGCCAAGCACGCCTTTCACCGCCTGGCTGCATCTTGTTTAATTTTTTTAACTTGTCTAAAACATCTTGCCGATAATAATTCGATTTCTCGCTAAAATGAGTGCCGGTTTGACTAGTAATATGACAATCAAACAGACCAAGCTCATCTAAATTTTTGCAAGCAGTATTGATGTTGTTGTGCTGGGTCCAGTCGACCCAATTAACGCTGTTTATATCAATATCATAGGTTTTCGTTCTAAAGTGACGATCCCAGTTTTGCTGCCATTGCTCACGGTGAGGCAAACCACGCATTACTGCGCCATACTGGGACTCAATATGGTTTATTTTCTTTTTCTTCAAATAGTTACTTACTGAAATGTCACGGTTATGCGTAACGCTCAACCCTATTTCTTGGTAACTCCTAACCGCTGAAATGGCGTAGTGCTGGGCAATAAATTCGAGCGCATCAATAACTTCACAGTGTAAGGTCAGTAAACGGGCGTCTGAAGGCAACTGGGCGTTAATGTCGTCGATACTTTGCTGGATAAATTGCCAATGACGCATGTCCATATGCGGGTCGGCTATAAGGGAAGGTTCCCAACAAAAAAGCGGAAGAATGTTTTCGTTTTTTTCAACTGCACGGTAGAGAGGCTCGTGGTCTCGAAGACGAAGGTCACGTTTAAACCATATGACAGTCACAGATTGTTTAGAATGTACTGGAACCATATGACGAACTAACTACAACCACTTTTTACGAAATTGGCCGTCCGAATCATAAATCTCAGTCTGCTTTTGAAGGTTGAACTGTCTGTGGCCTCGAGGGTCGCTTCCAACACCAGCTAAGTAAAGCCAATTGCCCCAATTACTCCCCACATCGTAATCGATTAATTGATGCTCAAACCACGCTGCACCGAATCGCCAGTCCTGCCTTAGTTCGTGAACAAAACAGCTCGCAACCAGTTGCCTGCCTCGGTTTGACATATAGCCAGTTTCAGCGAGTTGTCGCATGCAAGCATCGACTATCGGATAACCGGTTTTTCCTTCGCACCATAACGCAAAGGTTTCCGGACAATGCTGTGTCGACGGCTTTTTACCCTGGATACCGCCAAAACGAAACCAATTGGCCCCGTATTTACACTGTAACCAGTGAAAAAATTCGCGCCAAAGTAATTCAAAATATATCCAATAAGTGGAATCGTTTTTTTCAACGGTTGCTTCAAACTGTTGAACTTGCCGAATGACTTCCCGTGCAGACAGCGACCCGTTCGCTAACCAAGCCGAAAGCTTGGTACTGTCTTGCCAAGTATCTAAAGCGTTCCTTGTGTCTTTATACGTTGCTGCAGCTTTCCAATCGAAGAGATAAGTATTTAAATGCGTCAGCGCTGCTGTTTCACCTCCAACAAACGATGATTGAGACGGGCTTGGTAAATCAGTATCAATGGCGAATAAAAAAGACTCATCTAATTGCGGTGTAAAAGGGCTTGGTAAGCTTTCCATGGGTGGATGGACAGGTAATGGCTTACAGTGCTTTTCCACTTTTCTGCGAAACGGACTAAAAACGTCGGGCATCTCTTTTATGTTGAAAGGAAGGGTTTGTGCATCAAATAAGCCAAACGTCGGAGTTTCTATTACTGTTACCGAATCGAAAAAGCGCTTTACTGCATTTAATTGTGCTCTCTCATCAAAACCACAGTGCTCGCTTACCCCAAGGTGAGAATATTGTCCGGACTTCATCAATTGAACTAAACACTCAGCAGGGGCGCCTTTGACAATGAGCAAATCATGTCCGAGCTTAGCTAATTGCCGTTTTAAATCCACAAGTGTTTGAAGCAGGAATGTGTGCCTATGTTTCCCCATAGGCGCAAAACCATATGTCGTAGGTGTAAACGCTTTATCATCAAGAATATAAAGAAAGGTAACCTGCTGAACTGCTTCACACAGCGCAGAAATAGCAGCATTATCGTGAAGTCTAAGGTCATGTCGAAACCAATATAAACCTCGTTGATTGTTGTTCGTACGTTTTGTTTGTTGGTGGTGATTTATCATACTAATTTTGAGTGCTTTTTTACTATTTCTACGGATCCTGAATCCGAGTTTTATCGTAGTACATGCAATACGAATAATATTAAGATTTGGCGCAACGCCTGAGGAAAAAAAGTGACCGTTCCCGTTAGTATAATGTGGTTCAGACAAGACCTTCGTGTAAAAGACAATCCGGCCTTAAACGCTGCCTGTGATATGGGAAAAATAGTACCCATCTACATATATGATGACACTGCACCTAATGGCAGAGAGCCTGGGGGGGCAAGTAAATGGTGGCTGTATCATTCACTCTCTTCGCTCAATAAACGCTTGAACGGACATTTACAAATATTTAAGGGTGACCCACAGACGCTTATTCCAAATTTAATGAAGTCATTTAACGCTAAAGGTATCTTTTGGAATCGGTGCTATGAGCCATGGCAAATAAACCGCGATAAAACGATCAAGAAAACCTTAATCGAGCATGATTATGAAGCCCATAGCTGTAACGGCAGCTTACTATGGGAGCCAATGAAAGTATTGAAGAAAGACGGTACACCGTATCGCGTATTTACACCCTACTACAAGAAGGGCTGCCTGCAGGTTGAAGAGCCTCGTTATCCCAAAGCACCACCCGCACGTATTACTTATGCGGATGTCGACAACGACAGCGATGGATTAACATCGCTAGACTTACTCCCTTCCATCAACTGGGATGCAACCATTGAAAAAGAGTGGTCACCAGGCGAAGACGGCGCCGCTGATAATTTAGCTGACTTTATTGAAAATTCAGCACGTAAATACAAAGACGGCAGAGACATACCGTCAGCCAATGGGACATCGCGTTTGTCGCCGCATTTACACTTTGGTGAAGTGTCTCCAAATCAAGTTTGGTACGCGATAAAAGACAAGTTTGGAAATAGTGAAGACAAAAGCATTGAAACCTACTTGAGTGAGTTAGGTTGGCGCGAGTTCAGCTATTATTTGCTGTTCCATTTTCCTACTTTGCCTAATAAGAACTTCAACGAAAAGTTCGATAAGTTTCCTTGGCGCACAGATGCGAAAGCGCTTAGAGCGTGGCAAAAGGGAAATACAGGCATTCCTATCGTAGACGCTGGCATGCGCGAACTGTGGCAAACGGGCTACATGCACAATCGAGTTCGCATGATCGTGGGCTCGTTTTTAGTGAAAAATCTATTACTCAGTTGGCATGAAGGCGAGCGATGGTTTTGGGATACATTGTTGGATGCCGACCTTGCGAGTAACAGTGCAAGTTGGCAATGGGTTGCGGGTTCTGGCGCTGATGCTGCGCCTTACTTCAGGATATTTAACCCAATACTACAGGGCGAAAAATTTGATAAAAAGGGCAACTATGTGCGTAAGTATTGCCCTGAATTGAAAAAGCTGTCAGACAAGTATATCCATAAGCCATGGGAAGCCCCTTCGGCGATATTGAAAGATGCAGGTATAGAACTTGGTAAGGAATACCCAAAACCTATTGTTGATTTAAAAGCATCGCGTCAACGCGCGCTAGACGCATTCCAAACATTAAAAGAGTAGGGTATGGCAGCACTTATTTTAGTTTTAGGCGATCAGCTTACCGAGACGTTGCCAGCAATTGCCAATGCAGTAAAAAGCAAAGACACAATCTTGATGGCCGAAGTCCGTGAAGAAGCCACCTACGTTAAGCACCATAAGAAGAAGATAGCGTTTTTGTTTAGCGCAATGCGTCATTTTGCCAAAGCGTTGCGAGACGACAATTTTAACGTTAACTATGTTCATTATAGCGACACAAACAATCAGGGCGATTTGCTCGCTCAGGTTAAGCATGAACTTAACGGAAATGATTTTGACGAAGTAAAGGTGACTATGCCCGGAGAGTACCGCTTACTCAAAAGCATGGAGCAATGGGAAAACGTGCTTGGCATACCCGTTAGTATATGTGATGACAATCGCTTTTTATCGTCCCCACAAGAATTCACGGATTGGGCTGAAGGCAAGAAACAACTTCGAATGGAGTTTTTTTACCGTGAGATGCGTCGCAAACACAACGTGCTCATGGAAGGAAAAAATCCCATTGGCGGTAAGTGGAATTACGATGCCCAGAATCGCGAAGCAATGCCTGAAACCCAGAGAGTACCGAAGCATTCTACGTTTGAGATTGATGACATTACTTCGAAAGTTATTGAGCTCGTAAAAAGCGAGTTTAGCGATCATTTTGGTGATATCAATCACTTCCACTTTGCGGTAACTCGAAAAGATGCACTCAGCGTATTGAATACTTTTATAGAAGAAAGATTACCTAACTTTGGTCAGTATCAAGACGCCATGGTGGAAGGCAAGCCTTGGCTTTACCATTCACATATCGCGTTTTATTTGAACTGCGGTTTATTGACGCCAAAAGAAGCCATTCATGCAGCCGAGCAAGCTTACCATGCAGGGCAAGTTCCACTGAATTCTGCTGAAGGGTTCATTCGCCAGATTCTGGGCTGGCGGGAGTATGTTAGAGGGTTCTACTGGCACTTTATGCCAAATCTAAAAACTGATAACTACTTCAATAACAGCCGCGCATTACCCTCGTTCTTTTGGGACGCCCAGACGAATATGAACTGCATGCGCCAGTGTATTAAAGAAACGCAGCAGAACGCTTATGCCCACCACATACAAAGATTGATGGTTATTGGTAATTTTAGTCTTTTAACTGAACTTAGCCCTGAGGAAGTGCAGGCATGGTATCTGTTAGTGTATGCCGACGCATATGAATGGGTTGAACTTCCTAATGTTGCGGGCATGATTTTGTACAGCGACGGTGGAAACTTAGCTAGCAAGCCCTATGTCGCTAGTGGTAGCTATATCAATAAAATGAGTAACTACTGCAAAAACTGTGGGTATCAGGTTTCGAAAAAAACCGGTCCAAAGGCGTGCCCGTTCAACTATTTGTATTGGCATTTTATTGATAAGCATAAAGAAAAATTAAGTAATAACCACCGCATGGCCATGATTTATAAGACCTACGGGCGAATGAAAGAAGAAAACATAGAAACTATGAAGCAGGATGCCTCAACATTCCTGACTAAGCTAACCAAAAATGAAGAAGTCTGATTTACCCACCAAAATTTGTCCGGTTTGTCAGAGACCATTTACTTGGCGCAAAAAATGGGAAAAGAACTGGGAGAATGTACGTTATTGCTCGAAGCGTTGCACTGGTAATAGGAAAAGCGCTGAAGGCAAACAATAATTGTGAAATAGTCTTTTATCCAGGCTCACGCCACAATTAAAAACCACGTTATGAAATGGTCTAGTTAAACATTTGTTTCTAGCGGTACGTATAAAACGTAGTGGAAATACAAGGAGTGTTTTATGGAAGCACCGATCACCGTAGATAGACTGCGTTTCCTTTTATACAGTGTAAAAGAAAAGCTTTGGGTAAAACCTCTTGGCTTTTGTTTGCTCTCAATCTTTGCTGTATTCGTCGCTAAAGTAGCAGAGGGGACTTCATTGGCTGAGCATATTCCTGAAATAAAACCCGAATCAGTTGAAACACTGCTTTCAATTATGGCATCTAGCATGATGGTGATCGCCACGTTTTCTGCAGGTACCATGGTTAATGCTTATGCTTCGGCCAGTCAGTCGTCAACGCCGCGTTCTCTAAGCCTTATAATATCCGATGATGTATCACAAAATGCTCTGTCAGTTTTCATAGGCGCTTTTATTTATAGTGCTGTAGCGCTTACTGCAATGACTCAAGCTTTTTTCGATGAAGCCGGGCTTTTCATTTTATTTTGTCTAACCTGTCTGGCTTTTTCGATAGTTATTTTAACTTTTATCCGTTGGGTAGACAGCGTTGCACGATTAGGGCGCGTGGGGTCAACCTTATTAAAAGTGGAGCACGCCACGACACGCGCAATTAAAAATAGAATAGATATGCCGTGCTTAGGCGCAGTACCGCAAGAGCAAATAAAAGAGCAGGGGACGCATGCCATTTATACTAAACAAGTGGGCTATATTCAGCTTATAGACATTGCCAAACTGCAACACTGGGCTAATAAAAACGACGGTTTTATCAATGTTGCCATGTTACCCGGAGAGTTTGTCTCTCCAGAGCGTGCCATAGCTTATTCGAATAAAAAGGTAGTATCAGATGAAATTGTTGACGCATTTACTATAGGTGAAGCCAGATCCTTTGAGGCTGATCCTCGCTTTGGCTTTATCGTACTAGCCGAAATTGCATCTCGTGCATTATCACCATCGGTTAATGACCATGGTACTGCAATAAATACCATTAGCAGCATTACACGCCTTATGTTGTTGTGGCACAAGCCCAAATCCGAAACTGAAACCGAAAACTCACAAAACGATAGCACTCAGCATGAGGAGTTTAAATATGACCGCATTTCATTGCCTACGTTAAATGTGAATGATCTTTTTGACGATGCTTACACCAGCATTGCCCGTGATGGTGCTGCTAATATTGAAGTTGCTATCCGAATACAAAAGTCACTAAAAACAATTAAAGCGTGCTTTAAAGATGGAGGTACAAGCATAGAAAGAGATTTTGTTGAGGCGGCGTCTAAGTTAGCGAAGCAAAGTTATGAACGTGCAAAGTTGGCATTGGATTACGAAGACGATATTAAGCGAATTGAGCGCGTTTATAATGATAACTAAACGTGTAAGTTATTACTGCCAAAATCACTGCTAAAAATGCTTAAAGTAAACAACTAGCCAGTCTATATAATCTCTGCATACCACAAACCATGTAATCTACGTAAATGATCGATCGAGTGTCTTTTTGTAGTTAATCAGATTTAATCTGATTAACTACAACTCAGATAAACACAGCAACATTCTAAATAGCTAAAAATCCACATTTAATAAATTAAAGCCTAGTATAAAAATTCAAAGACTGCGTCTTTCTGTTTGTTAGTTATACCCATAATTAATCAAAAAACTAACGTGACGCTACGTGAAATAAAATACATTTTGCGAGGTGTAGTGCTACAGATTTCACGTAGCGCACGATTTATAAATTCCATGTCTAAATCCAAAGTTCATAGCAACTTTCAATAAAAACCACTGACACAAGTGAAGCAATTGCGGTAAGGCCGAAGCACTAAAACAGCTACCGCGCAAAAAGGTCTGTAAGTAATCACAGTCAACAAACCAACCAAATAGAGCGACATCAACGCTCTAATCTTCCAAACACCTAATTGCGCATAATGTATATTATGTTAAATAGAACATCAAAGTTGATGGTGAATGAGCCAGATGGAGCTTTGCAAAGTGCTTTACGCTATCCTTCTCGTAATATTTAGGTATTCGCAAGGTTTAATGACAACTAGCACAGATAAATAATAGACTTAATCATGTTCCTAAAAACATTTATCAGGCTTTATTCTTCTTTGCTTTTTATAATGAATGTACAGCCAGTAATATTAATTATTAACTCAATCAGCCAAAGGCTTAACGCTGATGAATTAAATAAAGGATCCTAATTATTTCTAAGATAAGACGACTAGTTGTAAGGTTAAGGTTTTTCTAACATTTAGCGTTACATGTAATAATTACGGCCCGTAAAACTCATTTATTGATTGCTCTTTATTTTAAATATCATCAATTATCTATACTTCTTATTAAATTAAACATCGTGCATGAAGACCGTTCGTTGTTTTAAAGTTGGGTGGCGTGGATAGCACGTAGAATTAAAACATAATCGACGCGATGTTTATTGAATTCATATCTGCGTAGACGTCGTTTATTCGGCTACGTACCGTATCGACGTCTTATTATCGTCGTACTGTAGTCGCCATTAGATAGGCGCTCTATGAAAAGCGTATAAAAAGCAAAGGTAATAGCTTCTAGGTTATCGCCTATTCCGCTTTTGTAACGTTTATTTTTAACTCGTTTGGTTTTGAAAAATGTGCGATTAGCCAGCAAACATGTTGGGAGTAAATCATGTGAAGTATTTCTTTAATAAATAAGCTCTTAGGGTGTTTTTCCATCACTTTTCAGCTTATTTTTTAGGCGTCGCTACGTGAAATCTGAGCGCGCATTAGGGGTGTTACCTTGCAGATTTCACGTAGCGCACGATTTGAATTGCACAAAAAAAGTACTCTCTCAGCAGGCCATAAGCCTTATCTAGCGATATGATTTGGAATAATTACGAGATAGGCCAACAATTGACGGCATTGAAACACCCAAACTGTTTATATATACAGTAATATGATAGAGTAGCACTGTACTTGAGATTATAATAGTAAAGCGGTTTGTGGAGTGATGAATGGATTAGTGCGTAGCTTCACGCATGATAATTACAGTTATCATGCGTGAATATTGTTATATATCAATAGCTTATCAAGTTCTGTTAAATCTAGCATAATAGTTACAATAATGTCTTCACCAGGTTGCTCAATGCCCTCAAAAACTAATAGCTCATACTTGCTCACAACTCAATTAGTTAACAGCAACAGTAATAGCAGCTCACAGCCACAAGACTCAAGTAGCGCGACGGTTCCAGCTTTTGGTATCGAGTACTCTCGTAGTAAGCAGCACACGTCAGGTTCTGACGACCTAACAACAAGTCAATGTTCATCTTCTGATAAAAACGTTGAAAGCTATTATCAAGATATTTTTACTAAGCTTCCATACAATACACAACGGGCATACATTAGTGACTACAATGAGTTCGCAATTTTTTGTAAGCAAGCTGGATTAAGTGGCTTTAAGAACAACTTCGAACACAATGAGATCTGCATTAAACAATATGTTGAAGCGTTGTGTCGTTCTCCCCTAGCCTATAGAACCATTAAGCGTCGGTTATCTGCCCTTAGTAAATTTTTGGGCGTGGCTAAATTGCCAAACCCCATTATTAGATCTGCGTATCTAAGAGACTTTATCCGTTTATCGCTTATAGAGAATAGAAAGTTTCGCTTGTCTCACAAACAAGCGGTTCCGCTTACCATAGATATGCTTGAACAAATAAACAATGCAATTATTCCTGATTCTTTATTAGAACTCCGCGACCTTGCAATCATTAACCTGATGTTTGATGCATTACTTCGCGCTGATGAATTAGTTCGAGTTTGCATCGAGGATATATCTGCGCGTAATAACACGCTGTTGGTTGTTTCTTCGAAAAGCGACCAGTCTGGTCAAGGTCAATATCGCTATATTTCTTCCAGCACCATATCTATGGTTCAAGAGTATATTAACGAAGCTAATCTTGATCCAAAGACTAAAGCAACCCGCCTTTCTTCAGATTTACGCGGGCTGCACAAAGGCGTTTTGTTTAGACGACTAACAAACCATAAAACAGCACTTTTGCCATTTGATGAGAACATTCCCAGCCATAAGGCAAATGTACTTAACTATTCGAGTGTCTACAGGATTTGGCAACGTATTGCTCAACGCGCAGGTATTAGCGAAAACATTACCCCTCATAGTGGTCGTGTTGGTGGTGCAGTTTCTCTAGCCGAAGATGGCGCATCTTTACCCGAGCTTCAACTGGCTGGAGGTTGGCAATCACCTGAAATGCCTGGGCATTATACAAAACAGGCTAACGTAAAGCGTGGTGGAATGGCAAAATTGTCGGCAAAACGAAAAAGATAAAGCTCATTAAATACAGTAACTTAATTAATGCATGGTTACGCATAACCAGCGACATCAGTAACAATGTCAAACTCACCTACTCTCTACATCCTTTTACCAATCTGAAACTGTATTACTCGCGTATCAAAAGGTAAATTTGCCCTAAACCTATATTAATGAATAGGTTTTCTAAGTTGGCAAACATTCAAGTAAAAGGAGTGATATATGAGTAGCGGTATTGATACAAAGCATGGAAAATTACTCGCGGAAATGGTGGTTCCCTCGTCGTCATGGAATGTCCAACCCGAGAAGCAAGACCCATTCAAGTCACAAGAAGCAGCACTAGATTATTTAAACTCAAACAATGAGCCGTTATATCTCCACGTGCCATTAGCTCAATCTGATGATTACGTGAGAATCTGCGTAACTTCACGAGGCGATGATGTTGTTTTTACGATAAAAGATATCAATAACGGTGGTGAAACTTCATTGCATTATTCGCACATTAAAAATTTAGATAGCACAATTAGAACCTTAGTATCAGAATGTTGTGACCAGAAAATCAAAGCCCTATAAATTAGGGCTTTCTTTCCGTCTAAAAATCGCAAATTGCACTACCAAAGAATGCTAATCCACGTAAAGCCGGCCATCATTAGGCTAATGAACACTGCTGCAGAGCCGATATCTTTAGCTCGCCCTATTAATAAATGGATGTCTGTGCTGACATGATCACAGAGTTTCTCAATAGCGGTGTTGAGTAGCTCAGTGATAAGCACTATCAGTAAAGATATCACCAGCAATATACGTTCTACATGCGTAACGTCGATGAAAAACGCTATAGGTGTCATTATCAATATTGCGAAAATTTCTTGTCTGACCGCAGCTTCACTTAAAAAGGCTGCTCGAAGCCCCTTAAGTGAATAGTAAGTGGCATAGAGTACACGTAAAATACCTTTCCGTTTCGTTATCATGATAAGTAATTTTAAGATTAGTTACAGCTTTACAAAACGTAACTGACCTTCGTTACATCTGCATGACGGCGAAGGTATTTATCATGAATATTTAAGGCATTTTCGACGCTAATCGCCGCATTAATTTATACTTTCACAGCTAGCACGTCTGTTTTAACACCATGTAGTACTGCATTGGCCGTTGACCCAAGTAACAAACGAAGACCGCTCTGGCCATGGGTGCCGACAACAATGAGATCTGCATTAATCTTTTCGGCCATATGGTGAATCTCATCAGCAGGTGAACCTATCTCTACATTGATGTGGCTGTAAGGTATATCGTGTTTTGCGGCAACGTCTTTTAATTGCCTTATTGCCTGCTCTCTTACTTCCTCTGAAAAATCCCGTTCTAAAAATAGTCCGTAAGGCTCTACATTGGTTTGTGGATAAGCAACATACAGGAGGTGAATTTTGTGACTATTGCCCGCTATTGCAATGGCTTTCTCCACCACTAATTCGTAGTCAGAATAAATATCTATAGGTACTAAAATTGTCTCGTAACCTTGCATTGTGGCTGTCCTCAATTTTTGTTAGGTAGCAGTGCTTTTCTACCATACCGTTAACTAATTCCATTAAATAGTAGTGCTATACAAATAATTATTCTTTGAGCTAGGTCAATGATTAGTCTGCAGCCTCATTCATAATCAGTGTATGCACATTAATTCTAGCGAACATTACGTATCCTTACCGTAAAAGAAAGAGGGAAATGAGTATGAAAACGGCAATAGTTGTTATAGCAACGCTTCTCCTTTTCGCCTGTGACCAGGGCGCGCAGTCACCTCGCGGCTTTAGCTTGCCAGAAGGCAATATGGAAAAAGGCTATTTGGTATTTAAAAAGTATCAGTGCCAAGACTGTCACAGAATTGCAGGAGAAAAAGAGTCCGACAATGCGCAATACCTAGTCGCGAAGCCTATTCCGTTGGGAGGCAGCAGTGGAAGAATTAAAACTTATGCAGAGTTGGTGACAAGTATTATTAACCCATCACACAAACTTACTCCTCGACAGCCTGCCAGTTTCACCAGCGAAGACGGTGTGTCATTAATGCGAGTTGTAAACGACGAGCTAACCGTTTCCGAACTAATAGATTTAGTGGCGTATCTTCAGCCTAAATATAAAGTAACACCCTACAGGACTAGTGATTACCGCCTCTATCAACTGCGTATTCCAAGCGAGCAATCTAAAGATTAACTCGCAGTTTTAGGCATTAAAAATCGTTAAGCGTGACTCCACAATCGGTATTTGATTAGGAGTCATGGCTTAGTTTTTTTAAGATACCGCTTTCGTTTCTTTCTCTATTTCTGCCAATAAACTACAAGGCATAAAGCTTTCAGAATTTGCTTCTTTTAAGTGTAATTTAAATCTATCGGGAACGTCGTCGGTTAAGAAACTTCCTGTTTTAACTAACGGGAAAATTTCGTCGTAACGCGCAATATGACACTGATCTACTCGCCTAAATATATGGGTACGATTTAGTTCGCTAGTTCTCACATGTCCTGTAGAAGACAAGATATCCATCAGCGCATGAATAGTTTTTTTGTGAAAGCGGTACACGCGCTCGTACTTGTCTTCAACGTTTAAGCCCTTGGCAAGCTTGGGGTCTTGCGTTGCTACACCGGTCGGACATTTATTCGTATTGCATGACAGCGACTGAACACATCCAAGTGCCAACATCATTCCTCTGGCACTGTTACATAGATCGGCGCCTAAACTTAGATTTTTCGCTAACTGAAAAGCGGTAATGATTTTTCCAGAAGCAATGATTTTAATTTTGTCGCGAATACCAAAACCAGTGAGACAATCGTCAACAAACGCCAACGCTTCACGCAGAGGAAATCCTATAGAGTTTGTGTACTCAAGCGGTGCGGCGCCGGTACCTCCTTCGCCCCCGTCTACCGTTATAAAATCTGGCGTTACGTCCTTCTCTACCATGGCTTTGCACATGGCAATAAACTCACTTTTTCTACCCAGCGCCAGCTTAATACCCACTGGTTTATATCCACTTAACTTGCGTAACTGACTAATAAAATCAACCATTTCTAAAGGCGTTGCAAACGCTTTATGTCTAGGGGGAGAATCAACTTGAGTTCCAGGCTCAACCCCTCTTATTTTAGCTATTTCAGGGGTATTTTTATACGCAGGTAAAATACCACCATGTCCAGGCTTAGCGCCCTGGCTTAGCTTTATTTCTATCATTTTTACATTGTCGAGTTTGGCTTTTTCTTCAAAAAGAACAGGATCGAAACCGCCATCTTTACTTCTACAACCAAAGTATCCCGTACCAATTTGCCAAACGATATCGCCACCATTTTCGAGGTGATATGGGGTTAGACCACCCTCACCTGTGTTATGGTAAAACCCGCCTTTTGCAGCACCTTTATTTAGCGCCAAAATGGCATTTTTTGACAAGCTTCCAAAGCTCATTGCGCTTATGTTAAGTATGCTTGCACGATACGGCTTTTTGCAATGAGGGCCACCTACCGTCACTCGGGGATCTTCATCCATGTCTTCCACTTCGCGAGCAGATAAAGAATGGCCAATCCACTCATACCCATCTTTATACGTATCTAGCTGAGTACCGAAGGGAACAGTTTCTCTACTGTTTTTCGCACGTTGATAAACAATCGAACGAAACATGCGGGAAATAGGTGCTCCGCCAGTATCGGTTTCTATGATGTATTGCTGGATGTAGGGCCTTAGTCCCTCGACAGTCCATCGTACCCTGCCAATTAATGGAAAGTTCTTTAAAATGGCATGTTTTGTTTGGAAGGCATCATATAGACCAAAAATGAGTAGCGTGACTGATAAAAGTAAAAACCACCACACGGGCGCCCACAATACGCCAATCACCACATTGAAAGCGACCAGCAGGGTTAGCACAGTTATAATTGTTAAACGCATTCAAAATCCTTCTTTATTTTTGGTCATATCTAAACAAAATAATATGCCTACAACCCTGTTCAATACACCTGAAATCGGGAACTAGATTTACTTTAGCGGTAAATGACTGATTTAGGGGTTAAATATACTGAGCCGGCTTTTAGCTCAATTGGGTTACGCGTTACCAAAATGTGCAATTACAATGCTTTTTTAGCTGCGAAAACAAGCCATTGCATGCTAGTCTAAAACCTTTCAATTAGCGAGTTGAGAGAGCGATTTGTAGCTATCACTGGTTAATAGATGATGTGACCTATACAAAGGTAACGGATTTTACGTTCAACATTTTCTGAAAGGTAATTCATGGAGTATGCATTTCTTTTTTTCGCATTTGTTTGCGGCTTAACGGTTAAACTTATTGGCATTCCTCCTTTAGTTGGCTACTTGGTAGCTGGCTTTTTATTAAATTTTGCAGGCTACACGCTCACTGAAGATTTAACCCAAATAGCCAACTTGGGCATCACCATTATGCTTTTTACCATCGGTCTGAAACTTAACATCCGCGATTTGAGTCGTCGAGAAGTTTGGGCGGGAAGCGTTTCACATACCTTAGTATGGGTGGGCGTTATTACCTGTTGCGTCTATGCGATTGGTGCGGTTGCTGCAAATTTCGTTGATGGGCTTACATGGAAAAGCGCTGCGCTTATCGCTTTTGCCCTTAGTTTCAGTAGCACAGTGTGCGTGGTTAAAGTATTAGAAGAAAGTGGCGAAAGTAAAACCCGCCACGGCCGCCTTGCCATTGGCATTTTGGTCATGCAAGACGTTTTTGCTGTTATCTTCCTTGTTGCAGCAACTGGAAAGCTCCCCTCTGTGTGGGCGCTTGCGTTGTTGGCCTTATTCCCAGCAATGCCAATCATAAACAAAATGATTAATAAGTCGGGCCACGGTGAACTGCTTCCGCTTACTGGCTTTATCCTCGCCTTAGGTGGCTATCACTTGTTTGAGCTGGTTAACATTAAAGGCGATCTTGGGGCACTAATCTTTGGAATCATGTTAGCCCAACATGAAAAGGCTTCGGAGCTAGCGAAGTCGCTGCTTAGTTTTAAGGATCTCTTCTTAATCGGCTTCTTCCTTACTATCGGTCTTACCGCCCTTCCCGATCTTAGTATGATTGTCCTAGCTATCGTGTTCTGCTTATTTATACCGTTAAAAGCAGCACTCTTTTTCGGCTTATTTACGTCACTTCGCCTTCGCGGTCGCACGGCTTACTTGAGCAGCTTGGTGCTTTCAAATTACAGTGAATTTGGCCTTATTGTTGGCGCGCTAGCCGTTTCATTAGGTTTATTGGCAAACTCTTGGTTAGTGGTGATTGCTTTAGCCGTATCTATTTCATTCGTTATTACCAGCGTGCTCTATCGCAATTCCCATTCTCAATATCACAATCATAAACACACCATTAAACGTTTTGAGAAAAACGAGCGCTTAAAAGAAGACATTTATCCTACTCTCCACAACGCGGAGTTTTTAGTGTTGGGGATGGGACGAGTTGGTCGCGGTGCCTTCAATGCGTTATCTAAATTAAGTGATGTGAGCGTATGGGGAATGGACGCCGACCGAGTAAAAGTAAAAGAGTTATCAGACGAAGGCTTAAACGTAATATGCGGCGACGGTGAAGACGTCGATTTGTGGGATAATTTAGATATCAAACAGATTCAGCTTGTTTTGCTTGCTCTGCCTTCTATCCAGGACTCAATAAACATCACACGTCAGCTTAAAAACGCGGGCTATGTTGGAAAAGTCGCAGCCATTGCACGCTATGAGGATGAAGTGTCACATCTATTAGAAAATGGTGTAGATAAAGTCTTCAACTTCTTTACCGAAGCAGGGCTTGGTTTTGCTGAAGAAAGTCTTGCTTATGCGCATGCACAACAGTAATGCTGTTCTAAATGCGAACAATGGATGAATTGAGAAACGTTATCGTTTGTAAACAACTGTTTTACAAAGACTTTTTTGACATGCGGTCAAATTTAGACTAAACTTCACGCAAATACGTTAATAGGGTTTACACAATGCAAGGTGATAAACAAGTTGTTGCAAAATTGAACGAAGTACTGACAAGTGAACTTACTTCGATAAATCAATACTTTCTGCACGCTCGTATGTTCAAAAACTGGGGTTTTTCTGAACTTAACGAAAAGAATTATAAAAAGTCTATCAAGGACATGAAGCAAGCGGACGATCTTATCGAGCGCATTTTATTCCTTGAGGGCCTTCCTAATCTTCAAGCGTTAGGCAAACTTTATATCGGTGAAGATACCGTTGAAATGCTGTCATGTGATGCGCGTTTTCAAAAAGAACAGCTTCCACTACTTCGTGAAGCTATCGCGCTATGTGAAGAAAAGCAGGATTATGTTTCTCGTGATTTGCTTGAAGACCTTCTTGAATATGAAGAAGAGCACCTAGACTGGATTGAAACGCAAGAATACCAAATTGATGCTATGGGTATAGAGAACTACCTACAAGCGCAAGTAATGGGAGATGACTAATGAAAGGTAACCAAGCAATCATCAATGGCTTAAACGAACTACTCTCTTATGAGTTAGCCGCCATGGATCAGTATTTCATTCACTCTCAGATGTATCTTGATTGGGGTTTGAATAAGCTTTACGAACGCATCGATCATGAATTTGATGACGAGCGTGGACATGCAACTAAGCTAATAGAACGCATGCTGTTTTTAGAAGGTACGCCTGACATGACGAAGCGCACAGGCTTCAAGGTGGGTAAAGATGTACCTGAAATGCTTGAAAGCGATTTACGTGTTGAATATGAAGTTGATGCAAAGTTACGTGAAGTTATTGCGCTTTGTGAAACCGAGAAAGACTATGTTACTCGTGACATGCTAATTGTACTACTAGACGATACAGAGATGGATCACGCACACTGGCTAGAGCAGCAGCTTGGCCTTATTAAGCGACTAGGTATTCAAAACTACCTTCAGTCTCAAATGTAAGAAATAGCGTTCACGCTACAATTTACAGGTAATTAATAAAAGGCCGCTCTTAAATAAAGAGCGGCCTTTTTTGCTTGTTTACTCCCCTTTCTTTAGGGAGAGTCTTATTGCTTTTAAAACAGTTACTGCTGTGTAACAAAATACAAATAGCTGGGGCTTTCTTTATCTTTAATATTTAGACGTAGCTGCCATTTCATCACTGGCTCACTACAGCTACCTAACATAAACCAACCTGACCACTTTCCTTGACCATCGTTATCTAACAGCACGGGAATTTTGCCCATATACATGTTTACCCCTTCAATCCATGCGCTCTCTATTTCCTCTCCCTCAGGAACTAAGAGCTTAACCGTTACTGACTCTTCGGCTTCAGGCATGGCTGAAAAAGTGGCAATTGCTAACCTGTCATCAATTAAGAATTCGCAAGTTTCATTGACAAAGTTGCAGCTGTTTCCTATTCCATTAACTACGCTAGTGTCTTTTAACACCGATGACTGGAATTTATGTGCAAGGTATACACACACGGCTACAACAATAATAGCCACTAATGGAAGCTGGGAATGTAAAAATTTTGATCGTTTATTGTTATCGTTATTTAGCATTTCTTAAATTTTGTGTATTTCTTCATTGACGGAGATCAAGCTTAGGTAGTTTATGGTATCTTTTTGTAATTAAAAACCTTATCATCCGCGTACCAACTGGCTTGGAGACAATAATTATTACTCTTTCCGAGCTCGGTGTGAAGCGTTATTCCTTAGCTGATACACGTCTCGACCGTACTATTCCGGCAGTTGGAGACCATAGTTCATTTGAAGTGGAAGATTCATTAAAATGAGTGAAATAAGCCAAGCACAACCTGACTACAATTATAAAGTAGTTAGGCAATTTACCATCATGACCATAGTCTGGGGTATCATTGGTATGGGCCTAGGGGTATTTATTGCCGCGCAGTTATTTGCACCTATGCTTAACTTTGACACACCATGGCTAACATTCTCACGTTTGCGTCCGTTGCACACTAACGCCGTTATTTTTGCCTTCGGCGGCTGTGCGCTATTTGCAACGTCGTACTACATCGTTCAGCGTACCTGCCAGGTAAGACTGTTCAGTGACAAACTTGCCGCATTTACCTTTTGGGGTTGGCAAGCCGTTATCGTTTTAGCTGTTATCACCCTGCCTATGGGTTTAACCAGCTCAAAAGAATACGCTGAACTAGAATGGCCAATTGATATCCTTTTGGCACTGGTTTGGGTCGCTTATATCATTAACTTCTTCGGAACCCTAGTAATCCGTAAAGTTTCGCACATTTATGTTGCAAACTGGTTCTTAGGCGCGTTCATGTTAACTGTTGCAATTCTTCATATTGGTAACAGCATGGCTATTCCGGTATCTTTCACCAAATCGTATTCACTGTATGCAGGCGCAGTAGACGCTATGATGCAGTGGTGGTACGGCCATAACGCGGTAGGCTTTTTCCTGACTGCGGGCTTCCTTGGTATGATGTACTACTTCGTACCTAAGCAAGCTGGTCGCCCGGTTTATTCATACAGACTTTCAATTGTTCACTTCTGGGCACTTATCTCTCTGTATATCTGGGCTGGTCCTCACCACCTTCACTACACTGCCCTACCAGACTGGACTCAGTCACTAGGTATGGTGATGTCTATTATCCTATTCGTTCCATCTTGGGGTGGTATGATTAACGGTATTATGACGCTATCTGGCGCGTGGCATAAACTTCGCACCGACCCAGTATTGCGTTTCCTTATTGTTTCATTGTCTTTCTACGGTATGTCTACCTTCGAAGGCCCAATGATGGCAATCAAGACCGTTAATGCACTGTCTCACTACACTGACTGGACAATTGGTCACGTACACTCTGGTGCTCTAGGTTGGGTTGCAATGGTTTCAATTGGTTCAATTTACCACTTAATTCCAGTGCTATTCGGTCAGCGCGCTATGTATAGCACGAAGCTAGTTAACGTACACTTCTGGTTCGCAACTATCGGTGTTGTTCTATACATCGTAGCAATGTGGATGTCTGGTGTACTACAGGGTCTAATGTGGCGTGCAGTAAATGCTGACGGTACGTTAACCTATAGCTTTGTTGAGTCATTAGAAGCGTCTAAGCCTTTCTATGTGGTTCGTTTCATTGGTGGTTGTTTCGTGGTAGCAGGTATGCTTGTTATGGCATACAACACATGGAAAACCGTTCGTGCACCTAAAGGCAGTATCGCTGCAGACCCAGCGACTCAGCCGGCGTAGTAAAGGAGACGAATAATGAAAAACGCACATGAGTTAATTGAAAAGAACGTCGGTCTGTTAACGGTATTAATCCTTATCGCTATCAGCTTCGGTGCCATGGTTCAAATAACGCCGTTGATGTTTCAACAGCAAACCATGGAACCAGTAACAGGCTTACGTCCATATACCGCGCTTGAGCTTGAAGGCCGTGATATCTACATCCGTGAAGGTTGTGTAGGTTGTCACAGCCAGATGATCCGTCCATTCCGCGCTGAAACAGAGCGTTATGGTCACTACAGCGTTGCTGGCGAATCAGTATGGGAGCACCCTTTCCTTTGGGGTTCTAAGCGTACTGGTCCTGACCTAGCACGTGTTGGTGGTCGTTACAGCGACGAATGGCACCGAGTTCACCTGCTTAATCCTCGTAACGTGGTACCAGAGTCGAATATGCCAGGTTTCCCTTGGCTTGCGGAAAACACGCTTAATGGCGAGTTAACAGCTGAAAAAATGGAAGTATTCCGTGGATTTGGCGTTCCGTATACCGACGAAGATATCGCGGGTGCGAAAGCGGCAGTACAGGGCAAAACGGAAATGCAGGCCCTTATTGCTTATCTACAATCTCTTGGCACACATTTGAAATAATATGGACCAGGGAATTGTAGGCAGCATTTTTACTGTCATCGTCTTTGTAAGCTTCATCGGTGTTGTATGGTGGGCGTTCAGCAGCCGCAACAAGAAAAAATTCGATGAAGCTGCAAACCTAGTGTTTGCAGACGAAGAAAAAGAAAAATCAAAAGAAGATTAGCAGGAGTCTCGAACTCATGAGTATGTTTTGGACAATTTGGATTTCAGTGATAACCCTAGGGTTAATCATTGGTTGCTACTTCCTTCTTCGCTGGTGCCTTTCTAACAAGACTGGCGTAGCTGAAGGTGAGTCAATGGGCCACGAATTTGATGGTATTGAGGAGTTGAACAACCAACTTCCTCGCTGGTGGACAATTATGTTCTACATGACCATCGTTTGGGGCTTTTTATACCTAGCGCTTTATCCTGGCCTAGGTGCGTATGAAGGTATTTTGGGTTGGAAGAGCTCTAACCAAAATATTCAATCGCTAGAAGAGTCAGCTCAGGCGCGTATTGATGCTAAAGAGCAAGGCTACCTAGTAGAATATGACCGTGAACTAGATTTCGCTGCCGAGAAGTTCGATCCGATCTTCGAAGCGTATGCACAAGTTCCTGTTGAAGAACTGGCTAAAGACCCAGAAGCAAATAAAGTAGGTCAGCGTTTGTTCCTACAAAATTGCTCTCAGTGTCACGGTTCTGATGCACGTGGTCAAAATGGCGGCTTCCCTAACCTAACGGACAACGACTGGTTGTACGGTGGTTCAGGTGCGAAAATCGTTGAAACTCTTACGCTTGGTCGTAAAGCAGCTATGCCAGCATGGCTAGATGCTATGGGTGAAGACGGTATCGAAGAAGTGGTTAACTACGTACTTAGTTTAAGCGGTCGCGATGTGGACCCTCAGCTTGCAGAAGCAGGTAAAGCTCGTTTCGCAGCGTGTGCGGCTTGTCACGGTATGGACGGTAAAGGTAACCAAGCACTTGGTGCACCAAACCTTACTGACAATATCTGGCTATACGGCGGCAGCCACAGAGCGGTAACAGAAACGCTTACTTACGGTCGTAACGGTGTAATGCCTTCATTCAAGAAAACCTTGGGTGATGACAAAATTCACGTTGTTGCAGCGTATGTATACAGCCTTTCAAATGATTAATGATTTAAATCATTAAATATCTTAAAAAGCCTCGTTACTACGGGGCTTTTTTTATGAGAAAATACAGCGGTATAGAGAGTGCCATGCGAACATTCTTTGTACACTTTTAACATGTCTCGCCAACACTATATTTATCATTATTTGCCGGCTTTACGTGTAGTTGGGGAAGTAAAAATAAATATGTTGTTAGTGAAGTAAATACGAGAAAAGATTTCGATGAATAGACCCTGGTATAAAGAGTTCTGGCCCTGGTTTTTAATTGCCGTTCCTATCATTACCCTCATCATGGGTGGCGTGTTATTAAACCTTGCTATTTCTACCGAAGATAGCTTGGTGGTAGACGACTACTACAAAGAAGGAAAAGCAATTAATGCCCGTCTGGACAAAGAAGCCATAGCCCGCCGCATGAATATCACCACTGATTTAACCATTGAAGATGGAAGCATAGCGCTGCAATTTCATTCGGGGATTCCTCAAGAAGGTAACGCGGTTAAATTAAGTTTCTATCACGTAACGCTAGAAGAGCGCGATGTTAGCGTTTTATTGAGTCGCGACGCTAACGGTATTTATCGCGGCTTTATTGAAGAAAACCTTGACGGTAAATGGCGCATATCGCTGACGCCGATTGATGATAGCTGGAAAATTCAAAACACGGTCTATCTGCCCCACACTGGCAAAATGAAATTCAATCCATAATGACGAAGCACGACTGTTACCATTGCGGCTTGCCTATAGCGAGTCCAGACAATGGGAAATTTACTACTGTCATTTTAGGGCAACAACGAGACATGTGTTGCCCTGGCTGCTTAGCGGTAGCTGAAGCGATCGTTAACAACGGCCTTGAAGACTATTACCAGTTTAGAACCGAACCGGCGCAAAAATCTGACGACAGTATTTTAGAAACGTTAGATAAGCTAAAAGTCTATGACGACCCTTCCCTTCAAGAAGAGTTCGTGTTTGAAGAAGGTCAGGACAAACAGATTCAGTTGACCCTTGAAGGTATTACATGCGCTGCGTGTGGCTGGCTTATCGAAAAGCAGTTGTCAAAAGTTGAAGGAATAAAGCAAGTCGCGGTGAATGTACAAGAGCGCCGCGCTTTAGTCACTTGGTCACCGTTTCAAATTAAGCTTAGCCAAATTCTATCTACGCTAAAACGCATTGGTTATGTTGGGTCACCATTTCACCCCGACGAACACGAAGCCAGCTATAAGCGCGAACAAAAAACCTTTCTTAAAAAGCTTGGCCTAGCAGGCATTATGACCATGCAGGTAATGATGCTGATGACGGGGCTTTATTTTGATTGGTTTGGCGCCATTGAGTTAGAGACCCGCCAATATTTTTATTGGGTTGCCCTTACACTTACTACACCTGTGGTGCTGTATTCAGGCAGCAACTTTTATATGGGCGCCGCTAAAGCGCTAAGCGCCAAAACGGTTAATATGGACGTACCCGTTACGCTCGCAATATTCGGTACTTACATTGCTGGAATTCGTTCTACAGTATTAGAGCAAGGTGAAGTGTATTTCGAATCCATTTGTATGTTTATTTTTCTGCTGTTACTTAGCCGATTCTTAGAACATCGCAGTCGTCATCGCGCCGCACAAATCTCTGCCAATATGATGCAGTATGTGCCCGTATCAGCTACCAAAGTAAATCCGGATGGCAGCCTAACCGAGTGTCTGGCTAAGCAGCTAAAAATTGACGACGTAGTGCTGGTGAAGCCTGGTGAAACAGTCCCCATTGATGGGGTGGTAACGGACGGCAACGCAGCGGTTGACGAATCTATGCTTACCGGCGAGTTTAACCCCGTGCGTAAGTCGAACAGTAGCCCGGTATACGGCGGCACGGTTTGTCAAGATGGTACGCTAACCATTACGGTTACGCAGACCCTCAAAAATGCGCTGGTAAATCAAATTGTACGGCTGCAAGCAAGTGCGATGGCGAGTAAACCTAAAGCAGCGCAGATAGCCGATAATTTTTCTCGCTATTTCGTTACTGCGGTATTGCTGATTTCGGCGTTAACCTATGGCTTTTGGGCGTATCAGGGTAGCGACGAGGCATTTTGGATCACCATATCGGTGCTGGTTGCCACCTGTCCTTGCGCATTAGGATTGGCTACGCCATCAGCGTTAACCTGTGCTATGGCAAAGTTAAACAGACAAGGTATTTTATTAAAACGGGCCGATGCGCTTGAACAAATTACTGACATTGACACTATCGCATTAGACAAGACCGGTACGCTCACAAAAGGCAAGTTCACTATTTCAAATGCCTGGTACGCAGACGGTGTGGATAGTGACAGTGCGCTATCAATTGCACGCGCTTTGGAGTCACGCTCTGAACATCCAATTGCCAAAGCCTTTAGCGACGGTATAGCCTTTAGCGACGGTATAGCCTTTAGCGACGGTATAGCCTTTAGCGACGGTATAGCCTTTAGCGACGGTATAGCCTTTAGCGAGAATTCTGCCTCTAGCGGCAGTGCTGACGTTATCGATAGCACGGTACACAAAGTGACTAATTTTACCGTTACGCCAGGAGGTGGTATCAGCGGTGAGATCAATGACACGTTGTTTTCTATGGGTTCTGCAGCATTCAGCGTTCACGAATCTCAGCTAAAACTCATTGAAGCGTTCCCTTCAGCTAACGTGTTTCTCACGGTTAAGGGGCGTATTATGGCGGCGTATGAAGTAAAGGATTCACTAAGAGAAGATACGCAAGAAACTCTCGATATATTAGCTGCAAGCCATACCCTCGCCGTTTTAAGTGGTGATACACAGCAAAACGTTAATGCGCTTACCGCACCATTGCCAATTTCGACCGCTAAAGGTGGCCTAACACCTGAGCAAAAGTACGAAGCCGTTCAAGCTATGCAGCAATCTGGCGCGAAAGTGATGATGATGGGTGACGGTATTAACGACGCTCCAGTTCTTGCCAGTGCTGATGTGGCAATTGCAGTGGGTAATGCCACAGACGTGGCTAAAACTGCCGCCGACGTGATACTGCTTGGCGATCAGCTGCTTTCTGTACCAGAACTTATTCGAACTGCGCACCAAGTGAAGCAAAAAATAAGGCAAAATATTGGCTGGTCGGTAGGTTACAACGTTTTGATCTTACCTTTCGCCGTATCAGGCCTACTTTCACCGTGGATGGCTGTTGTTGGTATGTCGTTAAGCAGTATCATTGTGGTCACAAACTCAACGCGACTCTTGAGCAAATAGCATGAGTATTATTTACGTATTAATTCCAATCGCCATCATCATTGTTGCCGTCGCTATCGTGATATTCTTTTGGGCGGTGAAAACCAATCAATTTGAAGATTTAGATCGCCAAGGTTATAGCATACTGTTTGACGATGATCTTCCGCCAGAAGAAAAAAAGCTAGCTGAGCAACGCAAGCAACTTCAAGACAGTAAAGTAGACAAAAGCCAAGCGCCACATGGAAGGGATTAACTACTTCTCTGCCTTTCTTATCGGCTTAGCCGGTGGAGTTCACTGTGTGGGAATGTGCGGTGGAATTGTCGCTGCGCTAAGGATGGTATCGCCTAAAGGCGCTTCAGCACTACCCTATACCCTTGCCTATAACATGGGACGTATAGTGAGCTACACTATCGCCGGAGCAATAACCGGGGCACTTGGAAAAATTGCAGCAGATTATATACCTCTTGCCAACTATGCCCTTTCCCTACTTAGCGGAATCATGTTGCTTCTACTGGCGTGTTATTTGGGTAAGTGGTGGACTGGCTTAACAGTGCTGGAAAATGCGGGTAAAGGCCTATTTTCCAAAGTCCAGCCGCTTTCAAAACGCTTTTTGCCATTTAAGACCCCTTTAAGTGCGTTGCCTTATGGTTTTATTTGGGGTTGGCTTCCTTGCGGTTTGGTGTATTCCACACTTACCTGGTCTCTCGCGGCGGGTAACGCGCTAGAAGGCGCTGCTATTATGTTCTTCTTCGGTTTGGGTACATTACCCACCTTGCTCGCTGCAAGCGCTGGTAGCCAATATATTGTTCGAAGTTTTCAACATAATCATTTTAGACAAATTATTGCAGTAATAATGGCAATATATGCCGCTTATCTTATTCATGGCGCAATCGTTTAAAAATGGGTGTATTATTGTCGGGTATTCTTTTAGAGAGCGTGCATTATGAGCAAAGGAAGCCAATTTTCTATTCACTGTCAAAACTGTAGTTTCAGTCACCTGTGTTTACCGGTGGCGTTAAACAAAACAGAAATCGAGTCTCTTGACGATATTATTGAACGCAAGAAGCCGCTTCATAAAGGTGACACGCTGATTCAAACTGGTGATAAATTCCGTTCTCTATTTGCAGTGAGAACCGGTTCATTCAAATCATTTGTGACTAATACCGAAGGTGAAGAACAGATTACCGGCTTTCACTTTCCTGGTGACATTATCGGTTTCGATGCATTAAGAGAGAACAAACACCAAAGCTATACCTCTGCGTTAGAAACTGCCATGGTGTGTGAGCTTCCCTACGAGACCCTCGACGAAATGTCAGTGCAATTTCCAAAGCTGCGCCACCAAATCATGAGCTTCATGAGCGCTGAAATAAAACAAGATCACGACATGATCATGCTTTTAAACAAGCGAACCGCAGAAGAGCGTTTATTGTATTTTATATCACATCTTTCTCAGCGCTTTGAAGAGCGTGGCTTTTCCCATAGAGAATTCCACTTAACCATGACGCGCAACGAAATTGGAAACTATTTAGGGTTAACGATTGAAACGATTAGTCGTCTGTTAAGCCGTTTTCAAAAAGACAACATCATAAAAGTAGACGGCAAGCTTATTACTATTTTGGATTTCGATAGGCTAAACACCAAACTAGCGGCGCTTAACGGCCCTAGCGTTGTCTGCGGTTAGTCCTTTTTAAGTGTTAAATAAGGCGCGCACTAAGCGCGCTTTTTTGTAACCTGTTGTCCCGTCCTAAAATACGTTGACATAAAGAGGACTTCTTTATGACAACTTCAAGTAATCAAAGACCTAAGCGCACACAGCGTGATTACACCTTAGCTTTTAAATTGGGTGTGGTTGAGCGTGTAGAAAAAGGCGAATTCACTTATAAACAGGCACAAGCTCACTTCGGAATACAAGGAAGGTCGACGGTACTGGTTTGGCTCAGAAAGCATGGTAGACTCGACTGGTCGAAACCATTTCAGCATCCACTTATGCCAAGTTCAAAAGAAACACCAGCCGAAAAAATAAAACGTCTCGAGAGAGAATTAGCTGACGAAAAGCTCCGTAATAAAATCCTTAATGGAATGGTAGATATTATGGATAACGAGTATGGAGCGGGTCTCAGAAAAAAGTACTTATCCGGTACGTCTGGCAAGCCAAAAAAAGAAAAGAAATAAATTTGGCGGCAGCATGCCGGGTTGTGGGAGTATCGAGACAGTCGGTTTACCAGGCTGTTTCTCGCATGGAATGTAGAAGAGCAGAGCTATCGATAATTAAAGATTGGGTACTTTACTGGCGCAAGTATATGCCGCAAATAGGGACGCGTAAGCTCTATAAACTTATAAAACCAAAGTTGGTTGAGCATGGGATTAAACTAGGTCGAGATGGCTTTTTTACTTACTTAAGGAGCGAGGGGCTACTCGTTAAGCCAAAGAAAAGCTTTACCAAAACTACATTCAGTAAACATTGGATGAAAAAGCATCCAAATTTACTTAAGGAAGAAGGTCTGCATAATGCAAAGCATGTGCTTGTTAGCGATATCACCTATCTCGAATCCGACCAAGGTGTACACTATCTATCGTTAGTAACAGACTCTAGCACGCGTAAAATTGTAGGGCACCACTTGAGCTTGGACATGAGGGCTGAAAATGTAGTCAAAGCACTGAAGATGGCCGTCAGAGATAAACGATATGCAGGTAACAGTGTTCACCACTCAGACAGAGGGCTACAATACTGTTCAGCTATCTACCAGAATGAGTTGAATGCGAATGGGATCCAGCCGTCAATGACAGATGGTTACGACTGTTATCAAAATGCATTAGCAGAACGAATAAACGGTATACTTAAGCAAGAGTTCTTACTCTACCGATGTAAAACAATCGAAGAGTTGAAAATACTCGTTACCGAATCAATCAATATTTACAATGAAATGAGACCGCACTTAGCATTAGATATGGAAACGCCTAACGCAGTGCATAATAGAAAAGGCCAGCTTCGAGAGCTGGCCTAATAACTGTCAACCTATATTAGGACGACACATGTGTTAGCCACCTATCTACCCTTTCAGCGCCACGCCGGTTGCTCCATATTCAATTAGGTAGGTTCACTCATGGTCGCCTCGTAAAATTCTTGATCTAAAACAACTTACGTTTTTCCCAATGTCGTTTATAGTTAGTATTAGAAAGCTTCGATTTCGACAGCCGCTACTAAGTTTCGTAGTTAGGGGAACGTTATGATTGAGTGTAAACGAATTCTGGCCGTGGTAGATGCCGAGCGCGATAACCAACCTGCACTAAGCCGAGCTTATGAACTCGCTTCAAAAACAGGCGCTTCAGTTACCGCAATGATGGTGGTATACGACTTATCTTATGATATGACGACCATGCTTAGCCCGGATGAGCGCGAGTCAATGCGCGATGCAGTTACAAAGGAGCATGCAAAATGGCTTGCCACCCACTTAAGAGAACAAGGATTCACTGAAACTGATATCGTTGTAGAATGGAATAATCGTGCGTATGAGTCGATTATTTACTACACCCTAAACAATCAGATAGATTTAGTGGTAAAGGCAACCAAAAAGCACGACGATCTTGCTTCTGTTATTTTCACCCCCACCGACTGGCATTTAATGCGTAAATGCCCTCGGCCAGTATTGCTCGTTAAAGAGCACGACTGGCCAGAAGGAGGAGAGATTATTGCTGCAGTAAACGTAGGCAGTGAAGACGATGAGCATGCCGCACTTAACGATAAGCTCACCCTCATTGCTAACGACTACGCCTCTTTATTGAAAGGTAGCGTAAATTTGGTCAACAGTTACCCTTCTACACCACTTAATATCGCCATAGAAGTGCCTGAGTTCGACCCCGATACCTATCACGACGCGGTAAAAAATCATCATTTAAAAGAAATGCGTAGTCACGCGTTAAAGTACGGTATTCCTGAAAACAAATGCGTAGTAAGAGAAGGCCTTCCGGAAAAAGTTATCCCACAAGTGGCAAAAACACTGGATGCAGAGCTGGTTGTTATTGGTACCGTTGGCCGTGTGGGAATTTCAGCGGCCCTAATTGGTAACACTGCAGAACACGTAATCGACGAACTCAATTGCGATGTGCTTGCAATTAAGCCTGATGGATTTGTGTCGCCGTTGTCGGTGTAGTCTTTTCATCAAGTCTACATAGCCCGTGTTTGCCGTTACTTAGCGGCCAACACGGTATGTCACCAACAAATTTAACTTCACAAGCATGGTCTCGAAAAGCCGCTTTAATGTATAATGGTGGCTTTATCACAAACCAAGCTAGTTAATTATGAGTTTAGGCACAAACAGTGCTGACGCGTCGCCATTAAATGCTGCGCAAAGTAAGCAAAAGTACAACTTCAACAAACTTCAGAAACGACTTCGCCGCAATGTGGGTAAAGCCATTGGCGATTTCGGTATGATTGAAAACAACGACAAAGTAATGGTGTGTTTATCTGGCGGTAAAGACAGCTACACCATGCTAGATATTTTATTGTTTTTAAAGAAGATTGCGCCTATTCACTTTGATATCGTTGCGGTTAATCTTGACCAAAAGCAGCCTGGTTTCCCAGAACATATCTTGCCTGAATATCTAGAAAGCATTGGCGTTGACTACAAAATTGTAGAAGAAGACACCTACTCTATTGTTAAAGACAAAATTCCAGAGGGAAAGACGACTTGCTCTCTCTGTTCTCGCTTGCGCCGTGGTATTCTGTACCGCACGGCAAAAGAGTTAGGTGCGACTAAAATTGCATTAGGTCATCACCGCGACGACATGCTAGAAACGTTTTTCCTCAATATGTTTCATGGTGGCAAGCTTAAGTCTATGCCGCCAAAGCTAGTCAGCGACAACGGTGAACACATCGTTATTCGTCCATTGGCGTACTGCACAGAAAAAGACATCGAGAAATATTCTCAGGCCGCTGAATTTCCGATTATTCCGTGTAACCTTTGTGGCTCACAAGAAAACCTACAGCGCCAAAACATAAAGGCTATGCTTCAAGACTGGAACCGTCGCTTCCCAGGTCGTATAGAGTCGATGTTCCGTGCGCTTCAAAACGTAGCGCCTTCACACTTAATCGACAGCAACCTTTATGATTTTAAAGCTATAGCTACACAAGAAGGCCCGGTAGAAGACGGTGATATCGGGTTCGATGAACCTTCTTTCACTACAGAAAATAGTACGGACTTCAGTGATGAAGATAATACTATTGAAGTAATAAACATTATGGAACCTAAGTAAATGAAAATCGGACTTGCGCTAGGTGCCGGTGCCGCAAGGGGCTGGACTCACATTGGCATAATTGAAGCATTAGAAAAACTCGGCGTAAAAATTGACGTTGTAGCGGGATGCTCTATTGGTGCCTATGTTGGTGCTGCCTACGCAAGTGGCAAGCTGGAAGGATTGAAAGAGTGGGCCTGTTCCCTTAGCGACTGGCAGGTACTTGCTCTTATGGGTGTAGGACTTAGACGCGGCGGCATTGCCAGCGGACAGAAGGTTTTCGACAAGCTAGCAAGCGAGTTTTGTGAATCGACTTATGAAGACATGCTTAAGCCGTTTGCGGCTGTGGCTACCGACCTTTATACCGGCCGTGAAGTAGTGTTTAACTCTGGTCCTATCGGAGACACCATTCAAGCATCCTGCGCTATTCCCGCACTTTTTGCGCCCGTAGCACATGGTGATCGTTGGTTGGTAGACGGTGCCGTTGTAAACCCTGTACCGGTGAACTTATGTCGCCAATTAGGGGCCGATTTTGTAATCGCGGTTAACCTTAACGCCGATTTCCGACCACTTCGTCTTGAAAAGTTGAGACAAGATCATGAAGAAAACCAGCGCAAAACCGAGGACTTTTTTACAAAGAGTCAAAACGTACTACGCCAATGGTTCTCTCCTGACAACAAAGAAGAAAAAGCCCTAGAGAAAAAAGATGAAAAAGACAGCGTCTCGGCTGGCAATGTAAAGACTGAAGAAGGCATTGCTTCTGATGTGATTGAAAAAGTGGAAGAAGAGTTGACCGAAGTCCCCGCTAAAGTGAACAAGCGAAACCCGCCGGGAATTATGAGCGTGATGAGCAGTTCACTTGAGATACTTCAAGCTCGCGTCACACGTTCACGTTTGGCTGGCGATCCGCCTGACATTCTTATTGAGCCTCAGCTTACCGACGTGGGTATTATGGAATTCCACAGAGCCGAAGAGCTATGCGCGAAGGGCGAAGAGACCATCGCGCGTTTAGCAGAGCAAATTAGGTATCAGCTTCTTACCTAATCCCAAATATGCATTTAGCTTGAAGCCATAGCGGTAACACGTAGCGGCGCATGAGGCAGTGTTAAGCCTTTTGCGTCGTTGATCCAATCTTGTTCTAGATGCAATACGCCGTTATTGATTTGCACACCTTGTGGTGTAATGAAATCTAAATTCTTGTCATCAAACTGAATCATCAAGCCCTTTACCGAAGGCATCATGAAAGACAAAAAACTTCCCATTTCATTAAAGAAAGCTTCGTACTGACCATACAAAAACGTAAGGTCGTCTTTTGTGTAATACTGCTTAAGATATTCCGGCTTGGTTTCAAGTTGTACCGACATATCACACACGTTCGCGCGTTCGTTTAAATCGATGCGAACCAGTGCGTTGGCAAGTTTCAGGGCCTTTTCAGTAGGCACCGTGAATCGCCCTTCACCACTCACTTCTAAGGGCATTGTTTTCTTATCGGTTACGATAGACGCTCCGTTAACTTCACATAAACGCCCTTCGCCAACACGAACGAACCCGAATGCAAACTGAAGTGCTTGGGTATCTTCATTATCCAGCTTTTTAACATGGCTATAGAAACGGCTGTACTCAACATCTATCGTTTCAGCAGCAACGGAAGAACTGCCTACACCAATAAACAGAGATGAAGCAAAAAATAAAGCAGCGCGTATCATTCGGATAAAAACTCCTCGTTAAATAGGATCATAGTTTGAAGCTCTTCAACATAAGCGGCTCCTCGCTCAGAATAGTTCATTAGCCCTTCAGCTAACGCAACACCAGTAATAGGAATTTGGTTTGCACGCAGTCGACTGCGGATCTCTCTTAAATCCGCATACGCGTCGTGGCGGTTTAAATTTCGCATGTAGGTGTACGTTGCACGAGACAAACTGTCGAATTTGGCAACTTCATGAGATGCCCCATCGTTTCGACGGTTAGGAACAAAGCCACACCCCTTAGAGAAACACCATAAGCCAAAGAAGTTATAGCCCTTTCTTGCGAACCGGCTGGTGCCCCAAGCTGACTCATTCGCGGCTTGCACGAGCACGAGTTCGGCAGGTAGAACATCAATCTTTTGTAGCAGAGCTAGCAATTTTGATTTCAGCGGCTGCGTTGGCTTAACTCGATATTCCTCTTCTAACCATTCAAGCCTTGCCATATCTTCTTCAGAGAGCGTTTCGTTAGCTAACGCCTTTCTATATAAGGTTTGTACGTAATGTCTTAGCGTGAGTAGATACGCATTCTGCTTCTCTATTTCGGGACGTAAATAGTTAAAAAATGCCTCTTTCTTCTCTTTTACATCTGTATAGGCAGAGAAGTTAGGCACCGGCTTTTTAGCTTCAACCGTTTGCGGTATATCTAAAATATCCGGTTCGTCCTCAGTAAAAATTATGGCGTTAATGACGATTACCGCCAATACGCCTAACGTAATAAGGACAATTTTAAAGGTTTCACGCTTATGCATCGAAGCTAGACTCATTCACATCGTTTTCAGATGCTTCCGTGCTTACTCCCTGCTCGCCAATCAGTTCCTGATAGAGCAAGCCCATCATACTAAAATAAAAAGGTAATACCCAAATAAGTGAAAAGCCCAGCGTTAATGGCACCGACACAAACAGTAAAAAGAACACACCAAATATGCTGGCAATTTGAGCCCAGTATGCATTAAATACGCGACACGACAGGATGATCGCACTAATTGGCGTTAACTTTCTGTCAGCAACCAACATAAGTGAAAAGGACGATGCTAAATAAAAATAAACGCCGGGTATAATAAGCAACATCATACCTAGTTGAACAAGAATACTGTTCACTAGCTGAGTTAGCGCCAGCAAAAATATCAAGGGGAAAAACTGGAATACGGTAAATACTGAAGTTTTAGTGCCGCGGGCAACAAAAACGCCCATCATATACAACCCCGTCAACAGCGGGGCAACGATGCAGATTGCAACAATTTCTATGATAGACTGATGCTCGAATACATAGGTCCCATCGTCATTTATTGTGATGTACTGCTGAGCAAATACACCTAACACGACAAACGTCAAAAATAGAACAACACTTCCCTGCAGCAATGATGAAAAGTTTGCCTTTGTTAAACCGGCAGCGCGGCGCAATAGACCTTTGGTATCAAATTGATACTGTTTAGACAACGTATTGTTCAGGCGGTCTTGGTTTACGTCTTTCACACAACTCTCTTATCTTTTTGAAAAATCGGCGGGATTATACCAATTCACAAAAACAAATGCCTGTTTGTAAGGTAAACAAACGTTAACCTAGTACTAATTTCGCAGCTAAACCGACGAGTAGCACCCCCATCGCACGGTCTAACCAATACCCTTTTTTACCAATAAGCTCAGCTACTTTACTGGTGCTCAAAAGGTATGAAAGAAAACAGAACCACAGTCCAGTAGCTATAGCTAAATAGATACCGTAGCCAAGTTTCACTGTAAATGGAGTATCAATACTAATAATTGCAGTAAACAATGAGAGGAAAAATAGCGTTGCTTTTGGGTTTAGTCCATTTGTGAGAAAGCCCATCCAAACTGCGCGCTTTGCAGATATGTGGGATGTTTTCTTTTCAGCGTTAACTGCCTGGTCCTGTTTTACAGGCCCGCTTCTAAGCGCACCAAACGCAAGGTACAGTAAATAAGCTGCGGCGGCATAGCTAAACGTGGTGAATAACCATGGAGTAGTTGCAATAACCACACTAAGCCCCACTAACGAGTAAGCCACATGCAGTAATATAGCTAAGCCAATCCCTATACTGGTGTACATGGCGATACGTCTGCCATAGGCCACGCTGTTTCGAACAACCACCGCGAAATCTGGCCCTGGGCTAGCAACAGCCACAAGGTGTACCAACGCAATGGTAAGAAACTCATTCATATACTGCATGTCATGCGCCTCCTACAGTGCGTACTTTGATATTAATTGATCAACCCATTGTGGGACGATGTGAGAAGCAGGGCCTGTTAGCGATTCATCGAACAATGCATTAGTTACGCCCGGCTCCAAATTTGCCTCTATGGTGTGTGCGCCACTTTCTTTAGCGATCTGAACAAAACCCGCGGCAGGATAGACATTACCTGATGTGCCAATGGCAATAAACACATCAGCCTTTGAAAGCGCATCGTAAATCTCTTCCATGTACATGGGCATTTCACCAAACCACACGATATCCGGTCGTAAGGTTACTCTGTTGCAACACGGGCATTTAGTGGTGTGATCAAAACTATCACTCCAGTCAAAAGTCTGCTGGCTTATAGCGCAGCGCGCAGATAGCAGCTTGCCATGCATATGGTAAACAGACTGGCTTCCACCGCGCTCATGCAAGTCATCCACATTTTGAGTAACCAACATCAGGTTGCTACCGAACGCTTTCTCAAGTTTGGCCAGCGCCTCATGCGCTGCATTAGGATTCACGTCGTCTTGCTGTAACTGCGCACGTCGAGCGTTGTAAAAGCGATAAACTAAGCTAGGATTTTGTTCAAAAGCCTCTGGGGTGGCCACCTCTTCTACGCGATGATTTTCCCAAAGGCCGTCATTATCCCGAAATGTCTTTAATCCAGATTCAGCGGAAATACCCGCACCGGTAAGAATAACAATATTGGGTAGAGATTGATCAGATGGCATCAGGTTGTTCTTACTCTGTAGTTATAGCGCTAATTATACGATTAGCATGTTGTATATTTACTTAGTTAAAAGCCGCGACTCTTTACATACCTTTGACCACAGGATATTGAGTATCAGCGCCCCACTCTGACCAAGAGCCATCGTATACTGAAACCTGAGTAGCGCCGCACAATAATGCCGCCACACCAATTATGCAGGCGGTAACGCCAGAACCACACGTACAAATAATAGGTTTGCGTAAATCGATATTAGCGCGGTCAAAAATAGCCTTAAGCTGCTCAACTGGCAAAAAATGCCCGCTTTTGAGTAAGGTGTCAAAAGGAATATTAAACGCTCCAGGCATATGACCTGAACGTACTCCTTCACGAGGCTCTGACACTTCTCCTTTGAATCGCGGCGCGCTACGCGCATCAACAAGTTGTGCTTCAGTATTTATTGCCTGAAGAACTGCACCGGAATTTGCGAACCAACCAGGCCTAGGTGTAGCTTGATAGGTTAATTTTCCGTATTGTTGTTGTTCTGAAACCGGCAGCGCTGCTTTTTCCCATGCAGGCTGTCCGCCATTTAATATATAAACATCTTGGTGGCCCAACGCTTTTAACATCCACCACACTCTTGGCGCAGAATATATTCCACGGGTATCGTATACCGTAATAGGTGTATTCGCTGTTATACCCTGATTACCAAGATAAATTGCAAGGTCATTTGCAGAAGGCATACTGTGAGGGAGACCTGTAGTGTGATCGCTACCTTCACTATCTAAGTCAAAGTCGACTGACGCAGGTAAAACCATTGCCGTGCGCGTATCTGGTGTTTTTGAAACGGGGTCGTCCATTAACGCTCGTACAAGCGTTACCGGCTTTTGTTGCATTACATTTGCTAATTCACCAACTGAGAGCAATACCGATGCCATTACATTCTCCTAAAAGGCACCCACATCAGTGAGTGCCCTGTAATACCCCGATAAAACAAATCGGTACGTATTCAAACACATTACATAGTTAGCTAACCAACTAACCTATGTTGCGGATCTACTTAGCTAAGAGCTGCGATAGCCGCGTCGTAGTTCGGCTCTTCTGTTGTTTCTGCAACTTGCTCTGTGTAAACCACTTTGCCTTCGGCATCGATAACCACTACTGAACGAGACAGCAGCCCAGTAAGCGGCGCTGATTCAAAGGTAACACCATAGTCATCACCAAAGCTTGAGCGGAAAGTCGAGCCTGTAAGTACATTTTCAATACCTTCAGCACCACAGAAACGACCCGCTGCAAACGGAAGGTCTGCCGATACACAGATAACTGTAGTGTTATCCAATTTTGCCGCTTCTTCGTTGAATTTACGGACAGACATTGCACATGTTCCCGTGTCGATAGAAGGGAAAATGTTTAATACCACATTTTTTCCTGCAAGCTCAGACAGTGTTACTTCACCCAAATCTGCTTTCACTAATGTAAAGTCTGGTGCAGATGTGCCTACTTCAGGAAGCTGACCCTTTGTCGTAACTGTATTGCCTTGAAAAGTAACTGATGCCATTCGCTTTCTCCGTGTTTTGTTAATATGAAATAGTGGATGTAAAACAATACTTTCGCAAATAAAAGTGACGCTTTTTAAATGTTACTTTTAACCTGCGACTCTGCAAACGCAAGCTTATGCTGCAAATGAGGCTTACCTTTTAAATATTCCCGTCTAAACACACTGAAATAATGCGCTAAGGTTTGCGCCCCTTGCTTCTGTTCTGCAAGGTCTAAAACGCTAATACCAACTTCAGCAGTACAGTGTTGGAAATCATGGGTAGATTCGCGTAGTAAATAATCTGACGCTACGTCCATACTCACGCCCAACACAGGAAAGTCATGCAAGTAAGGGCTCTTCACGAACATTTTTTTTGCTTCACGCCACGTTCCATCCAAGAAAATAAATAGTAACGTTTTCCCAGTATTCAATGGTGGCGTATCAATACAACGTTCAGCTGCAGCATATTCGTGTGGAAATACCACGATAGGAAAATATTTTTCGTTGCGAAGTAACGCCAATAGCGCCTCTTCTGGCTCGGTGCGCTTCCACAAAAATGCGTGGTTATCTTTAACCACGTCCGCAATTAAACGACCGGTATTAGTAGGCTTATAATATTCGCCTTTGTACATCAAGAACAAAACCGCCACATCAGTGCCAGCCTCAGGCTTAAATTCACAAATACAGTTTTGCGTTGGAAGCAGACACGCGTCGCAGCGAACTACTTTACTCCCACGAGCGTGGAATGGACGTTCAGCACGAGATAACTCATCTAAACGAAGTGACATAACAGAATTCAAGATAGTACGTCTTTGCCAAAATTTTTATGGATTTTACCATAGTAATTTGTGATAAAAGAGCGCAATTATCTTATCAATTTTTTGATTTAAAGTTTGGAAAATTGGGAGTAGATAAATGGTGCCCGGGGCCGGACTTGAACCGGCACGCTGTTACCAGCGAGGGATTTTAAATCCCTTGTGTCTACCAATTTCACCACCCGGGCATCGGGTTGCTTTTCAGCAAAGGTGTCAGGCGTAGAACCTGATGCTGCGTTGCAGCGTTTGGAGGCGGAACCCGGAGTCGAACCGAGATAGACGGATTTGCAATCCGCTGCATAGCCATTCTGCCATTCCGCCAGATGCGTCTGGCGCGTGATTAAAACTCATCTCTAAGAGATTGGAGCGGGAAACGAGATTCGAACTCGCGACCCCGACCTTGGCAAGGTCGTGCTCTACCAACTGAGCTATTCCCGCATGTCTTAATCGACCATTTCGTTAGGTTGATGTCCTCTCGAAATGTGGGGTGCATTCTACCTACCCATTCAAAACTGTCAACACAAAAAAGCGTTTAAATTGAGATAAATGCGGTTTTTTATGATCGTTTGCTATTTTTTTATTCACTTTGATTAATGTACGATCAATTTCACTTTACTGCGCCACTTCGAAGGTGTGGCCAGGCCGCTTTTGTATAAACAAACATTGACCAAATTGACAGCACTGCTGAGAAATATAAAAGAATATAACCTAAAGAAACCCAATAAATAGTTATGCCCATAAAGGTTTCTAATCCCGACAACAAGCCAATTAAGGCTAACATTTGCGCAGTGGTTTTTGCTTTACCTATAAAAGACACTTTAACCGCATCCCTTACACCATTCGAACCCATCCATTCACGTAACGCCGACACATAAATTTCACGAACCAATAGCGCAATAGATGGCAACGTGATCCACAGGTTTGCATAACTATGAGTAATCATAAGAAGAGCAGCGCCCACAATGAGCTTGTCTGCTACAGGATCTAAGAATGCACCAAAAGGTGTAGACTGCTGTAGTTTTCTTGCTAGATAGCCGTCAAACCAGTCCGTTATTGCCGCAAGCCAAAAAATAAATGCGCCTGCCTCGTGCGCCCAGCGCCAATCAAGAAAATAAACAACTACAAATACAGGAATAAGGATTACTCGGAATAAAGTAATACAGTTTGGAACAGTCCACATAAAAAGTACGTCTCGGTGTTATGCCTCTATGGGCGTTTTAGCGCGGTAGCGTATAAGCTCTGCATCTTTCATTTTTCTAACACATTACCTTAATTTGTAATGCATTGCTTGTTACTCATTCATTTATTGATGAAGGTGGTCGTAAATAGTTTCCGCCAGTTCAGGGCTTATACCAGGTACATTTGAAATTTCATCTTTGCTGGCTTTCTTAAGACCCTGCAAGCCCCCCATGAATTTAAGCAGTGTTTGTCTGCGTTTTGCACCAATACCAGGTATGCTTTCCAAACTCGACGTGGTTTTAACTTTCTGGCGTCGGTTGCGGTGCCCAGTAATGGCAAATCGGTGAGACTCGTCGCGAATATGCTGAATAAGGTGAAGCCCTGGCGAATGGCTATCCATCGGCAGAACCTGATGGCTACCTGCCAGTATTAGTGTTTCTAAGCCAGGCTTACGGGTGGTGCCTTTTGCCACGCCTAACAGCATAGGCTTTTTATCATGGGGCCAATCTTCAAAAAACGCTTCTGCTTGGGCAAGCTGTCCTTTACCACCGTCTATTAATAGAAGGTCTGGTATTTTTTGCACTTCTTTCACTGACTTGTATCGACGTTTTAACGCCTGTGCCATGGCCGCGTAGTCATCACCTGGGGTAATGCCTTCTATATTGTATCGGCGATAGTCACTTTTGTGCGGACCTTCACGATTAAATACCACACACGAAGCCACCGTTTGCTGGCCAGACGTGTGTGATATATCAAAACACTCCATGCGTTGAATAGGCGTATCAACTTCCAGTGCCGCTTCTAAGTCGAGATAGCGTGCAAACACAGACTTTTGCTGACTGTATTGAGCATCTAACGCAGTTTGCGCATTTGACTGCGCGAGCTGCAGGTACTTGCGCTTCTCTTCCCTCGCCCCTTTAAAGAACTGAACCTTGTGCCCAGCTTCACTAGCTAGTACATCTGCTATCGCGTCTTCGTCAGTTAATGTATTGCCAAGTACTATCTGCTTTGGAATAACTTTGTTTCCCGCCAGATAGAACTGTAGGAAGAAAGATTCAAAAACTTCTTGTTCATCGGCAGTGTTGGGTACTTTGGGAAAATAGGCCTTGCTGCCTAACAACTGCCCTTCGCGAATAAACATTACCTGAATACACGCCATATTTCCTTTAAACGCAAACCCAAACACATCCATTTCGTCTTGAGTACCGGCAACCCACTGTCGTTCTTGCACTTTTCTTAGTGCATTAATCTGATCGCGGTAACGGGCAGCAGCTTCAAAGTTGAGTGCCTCGCTGGCTGCTTCCATCTTTTCCACCAGCCCACCAATGACCTGCTGGTTTTTACCTTTCAAGAACAAGCGTGCAAAATTGACCTGCTCTTTATATTCTTCATCGCTCACATAGCCTTCTACACACGGCGCACTACAGCGCTGCATCTGATACTGAAGACAAGGTCTGCTGCGTGCTCGGTAATAGCTATCTTCGCACTGACGTACGGGGAAAATTCGCTGCATTGAACGCAAGCTTTCTCGCACCGACCACGCACTGGGGTATGGGCCAAAGTATTCGCCCTTTTTCTTTTGAGGGCCGCGATGGAAAGAAAGCCTTGGATGTTCGTGGTCGGATAAGAAGATAAAGGGATAAGACTTGTCGTCACGCATGACCACGTTGTAACGCGGTTTGTATTTCTTGATGAAGTTGTTCTCAAGCAAGAACGCTTCGGTTTCGCTGTTTACAACCGTGACATCCATGTTCGCAATCTGACTAACTAGCGAACGCGTTTTGGCGTTATCAAGATTACTACGAAAATAGCTTGATACACGCTTTTTAAGGTTTTTGGCTTTTCCTACGTAAATAACCTCTTCCTGACTATTGTACATGCGGTACACGCCAGGTTGAGAGGTTAGATTCTTAAGAAATGCTGCTGAATCAAATGCAGACATAATCACTTTGACGTTGCGCGTCTAGTGACGCTTAAAAGGTGTTAGGATTGATAAGCTTATGACGATAGGCCAAGTGCGTTAGCTCTACATCAGAATTTACGCCTAACTTTTGAAACATTCGATAACGGTAAGTATTAACCGTTTTTGAGTTAATACTGAGTTCTCGGGCTATATCCGGCACTTTGTGACCTTCGGTTAATCGCATTGCTATTGTAAGTTCTCTACTCGATAGCTCGTCAAACGGATTATCCGAACTAGGCAATAACTTACCGATGGCGATGCTATTGGCCACTTCTTGATCAACATACTTTTGTCCTGCCGCAACTTTATGGATAGCGCGTATTACTTCGTCTGGCTCTGCATCTTTTGTCAGAAAACCGTATGCGCCTGCGTCCATAACTTGCATTGGAATAGGACTTTCCTTGTGCATTGAAACACAAATAACACGCGTATTTTCAGACATACGAACAATTTTCTTTGTCGCCTCCAGTCCACCAATACCGGGCATATTCACGTCCATGAGTACCACATCTGGCGCGTTTTTTCGGCACAAAAGTACCGCGTCTTCACCGTTCTTCGCTTCTGCGAGAATAGTAAAATCGTCTACGTCTTCCAGAATCCGGCGTATCCCTGTTCTGACCAAATCATGGTCATCTGCTAGGATTATTTTTATCACTCTAGTATCTCACTGACTTCAGTTTTACATACAACTGGAATAAAGACTGAAAATGCTCATTAATGAGAAGTATTACCAGCCTTTAACCTTATCCAAGTCATCATACCACGAGATAAGAATTCGTGAAGTAGAGATACACAATTTGAAACTAAATTATTGATCTAGATTACTTTTAGGCAGCTATTTAGGTAATTCAAACCACAAGGCCACACTTTCCTCTGAGGCTTTCAGACGAATGATGTCTTGCTCGTAAATACCCAAAGCATCGCCTGCCTCTATTTCAACTGCATTCGTTTCACTGTCTACCACAGCCTGTACATTACCGCTAATCATATGAAGGTAACCCTTTTGGTCTTCAGTGCCATGCTCCCATGTTTCGCCAGCTTTCAAAGTTAAACGGCTGATTGCCGCATTTTGCTTAATGCGTAATGACCCTTCCCTACCGTCATCACTTACTAATAATTCAAGCTTTGAATCATGGTTATTTCCACCTGCCTGTGTGCCAAAGGTTTTTTGCGCATAGCTGGGCGTACCGCCTTTTTCATTGGGCACAATCCAAATTTGCAGAAAGTTAACAGGCTCTTCAGTAGAAGGGTTAAACTCCGAATGCATAATACCCTTACCTGCACTCATTACTTGCACGTCACCCGCAGGCACTACGTACTCATTACCGGTATTATCCTTGTGCTTTAAAGCACCGCTCACAACATATGAAATTATCTCCATATCTCTGTGACCGTGGGTTTCAAAACCTCTGCCGGCCTGAACAACATCGTCATTGATAACCCGTAGCGCTGAAAACCCCATATGTTTTGCATCATAATAATGTCCAAACGAAAAGCTATGTTGGCTTTTTAGCCAGCCAAAGTTCACTTTTCCTCTTTCATTCGCTTTTCTCAAATACATCATCTTGCATTCCTTATAACCGTAAGCCGCCACTGGCTCTTCTCCCCAACAGGAGTAACGCTGGGCGATAAAACATGTGTCAAGGGCTAATTATTTAATAAGGCCATTTTAATCCTCTTTAATAGGAATAAAATGTCATATATTTGAGCTTATTATTCTAATATTTAGAATTAAACTAACTATCGGTCAACAGATGCGGGTTAAGCTACGCTAAGAAATAAAGCACAGTCTGTGCAGCGCGGTTTCTACAACCGCAGGGTGACAGGCTAAATTTAGCCTAATATGGTGTGGAGAACCAAAGGTCGCGCCGTCGTTACCTATCACGCCTCGCTCAATACATCCTTCCACAGTGGTCACGGGTGAATATTTGAGAGGTTGACGAGAAGCGTCACCTAAAGGAGCTCCATCCACAGAAGCGATACTGTTCGGCTGTGTTAAATGCGAAGGGAATGTTGAAAGGTCTAGCCACAAGAAATAACCAGCGCTGCCCATTGTATAATTAACAGATAAACCATAGTGCTCAAAGAAGCACACAACAAGCTTTCGGTTGAAGCTCAACGCACTTTTTACGCTGTCTAACCAAGTACTTCCCTTCTCATAGGCGGCAATCAACGCAACTTTTCCTAAGTTACTTGCGTTAAGGTGCCTGCTATTAATAGCTTGGGCAAACGTCTCTCTGATCGTTTTATCCTTAATGACCGCATACGATGCACCTGGAATACTCGCTAGGTTAAACGCTTTGGACACGCTATTAATGTGGATAATTCGTGGCAGTTGATGAGTATGGATGTTACCACCATTTAGACTTTCTTGGCGCCCCTTGCTCTTATTGCTTACCTCTGCACCAAACATGGGGATTAGCGTTGGTTCATTTGACGAGTTAAATGCAAACTCGCTGTGCACCTCATCAGTGATCATTAAAATATCGTTCTTGGCGCAGAAGCTCATAATAACACGCTGCTCTTCTGCACTTAACACTGTACCCGTAGGGTTATTAGGATGGCAAATCACGAATGCAGCCGCAGCACTGTCGAAGGCTGAAGTATCTATAGTTGAGTAAGAACCTTCGACGTCTTCCTGACGACTCTTGTCGCTACCCTTTGTCGCGGCAACTTCAGAAAGCTTAGTCTGAATTTGACGCGCGTTTTGAATGACTGGAATAGATACTGGTGTTAAGCCGTTATTTTTAATAGCCTCCGTTAAAGGGGAATAAGTTGGTGTTAATACCATGACTTTTTGACCAGGTTGGCAAAAAGTGTGAAGCGCAACGTCTATTGCTCCTATTGCGCTCGCAACATCCACAACATCGCCACTTTCTACTTTAAAGCGACTACTTTTTTGCGTGGTACGCTCAAAACGTTTTGCTACCGCGTCACCGATATCAAGGGACTGATATCCATAAGTAGAGCGAAGGTTTTGTGTAATCGCGCTGAGAATTTCATCACAAGGTGGGATGTCCATATCCGCTATCCACATTGGAATAGGGTCTTGCTGAGACGCGACAACGTTCGCTTGAGATGAAGACGCGCCCTGAAAGCGGCGAAATATCGCTGAATATTTAAGACGGGTTTGATCGAGTTTCAGGTGAGAAGGTGCCTGCCATACATCCTTGTAAGGCATAAACTCGCTTTGCATAGCGTTGAACACGGGGAAATGGCTTAGCGCGTTGCTCACCTTCACATTATCCTATTTATATAGCCTTACGCATTTACTATTGGCTAAAGGCCTTCTGAAATCTACTATACTTATAAGCACGTTACACGCGTACCGTGCTCACTTTACACTGCACACACGCTTTAATAGCCACCGTGTTATTCTATCTTTTCAAACACGTTAAATTCAGAAAGCGTATGCTGGTATTTCCGCTTTGTTTCTCGAATGACAAATGGAATGTCTTTAGGTTCAGCAATTCGTTTAAAGCTTTGACCTAATGCATCTTCAAGCGCCTGAGTAGAGCTAAGCGTTTCACCATTTTCATCTTTGTAGCCGCCCAACCATTCACTTCTTTCGGTATACTCTTCCAACCATGTAAAGGGGCTGGCGACAACGAGCAATCCACCTTTATTTAGCCGCGTGGCCATGTCCGTTAATACCTTTCTTGGACTATACACTCTATCAATAAGGTTGCCTAAGAAGATCAAGTCGTAGCCTGTGAATTGCGGCTTCAAATTACACGCATCACCTTGTGCGAAAGCAACCTTGTCTACACTGTCATCTAAACCGAGCGCAGAGAGCTTGCGCGCCTTAAACGACGAAAGTTCACCTTCTTCTATAAGGTTATAGCGTATTTCACCACGCTCTTGCATCTCAAACGCTGTTTTTATGAAGCGTGCAGAAAAATCGATGCCATCGACATGATCGAAGTATTTTGCAAGTTCAAAGGTAGACCGACCAACGGCACACCCCAAATCTAACGCTTTAGCGTGTTGACGCCCTTGCATAGCGTCAATACAAAACTGCGCACTGGCTTTAGCAAAATTAGGGACGCCGTAGTACTCGTCGCCGTAATGGAATTCACTGTATTGCGAAACCTGTGTATCACTTTCATAATCAAAATCGTTCACTGCTATAACTCGCTTTCCTTGAACATACCGAAACCCCGCGTGCTGAAAGAAGTGGCGCCTAAAAGCGTAACGACTATCTTTCATTGCTTCGTTACCTGTAGATACCCAACTACCGCCTTTAATGAGGTTATGCTTATTGTCGAATGTTGGTGTTGTAAAGTCGTCATATAGAGGATGAACGATAAAGCCCTCAAACGGATAGATGGGTGTTTCTGTCCATTGCCATACGTTGCCAACAACATCATAAAATTCGCCGGACTTATTAACATTAACAGGTTCACTCGACGCATACTTTTGCAGCGCTATGTTGAATCCTTCGCTGTATACGGTTTGTGTTACACCAGCCTGCTGTCGTAACGCTTGCCATTCATTTTCAGTCGGCAGACGAATAAGATCACCCGTTTTTTCACTCAAGTAGTTACAAAAAGCTTTCGCTTCATGATAATTCACATCCACAGGCCAATCTAAAGGTAGTGGATGCTCTTCAAGCATGCTGCGATATAAATAATCATCACCCTTTTTAATCCAAAATACAGGATACTGAGCTTTAGTGTATTCACGCCACTTATTGCCTTCAGCCTCCCAGTATTTTGCGTTGTTATAGCCGCCTTCTTGCACAAATGATAAAAACTCACCATTACTTACAAGAAATTTAGACGCACTAAACTCGCTAACGGATTCTTGCTGAGAACCATATTCATTGTCCCAGCCGTAATAAGCACTGTCCCACGCTTTGTCATTTATAACTTTCTGTGCCGGAACGGTCATTAAAACATTAGCCTCTAACGCTTCAGCATTAGTTTGCATAGTGCTACATGCAGGCCATTCTGGGCTGGGGCGTACCGATGCAATGGGTAGCTGTCTGATTAGAACAGATGAGGTTTCTAAATGAATACGTTCATGCTCTATTCCCATTACAACGGGCCACATTGGGCTTTCCCAGTCAATAGGCATGCTAAAAGACATGGTATCTATTAAATCACATACCAATGTGCGCACTTGATTACGATATTGACGCACCTCTTCCACCTTCGGCCAGTCGTAATTTTCATCGTTAAGATCATCCCAACTCATTTCATCAACACCAATGGCAAATAGCGATTCAAATTTTGGGTTAATGCGCTCGTTTATTGCCTTAGACAGTACTAATTTATTGATAAAGAAAGTAGCAGTATGACCAAAATAGAAAATTAACGGATGGCGCAACTTTTCAGGTCGTTGATAAAATACGTCATCATTGGCAAGACAAGAGAAAAGCGATTCGTAGGTATCAAAGGAATCGAGGAAATAAGCCTTAATTTCCTGTCTTTTTTGCTCAACTGTTCCGTCCCGTAAATTAAGTGTGGGCATTGCCTGCATAATGTCCTCTCGATTTTTGTTATTACTACCAACTGCGTAGGACCAGCGCCATAAGACTAAAAGAAGAGCGCTTTAAAATGCCGTAATGATTTCAGTTGATTGCTAACCCTTTATGTATACCAAGCTTTTATGAATAAAGCGCGACATAACTAGGTTTTTATGGAATGTCCTGTAATTACAAGATACAGACAGGATGAGATCAGAAAATATTTCATAACAAACTTATGCCTGCGATGATGCTGTGAAACACCGTTCAACTTAAAGCTCGTGATCATAAAAAGCATGGAGATACCGTTGGTTATCATGTTACGTTTACCTAGCTTACTAAATGCCCGATTCAACGTTGGCTAATAAGCTGCGTCGGTAAACAGCATACTTATACGCTTATACCTTCACACCTTCAGAAACGAAAAAGGATTTTTCTTAACATGAAATCAGTAATTTACATAGCAGTAACGCTGCTCTCGTTGTACGGTTCACCCGCGACTGCGGCTGACAACTATACTAATGCGCTTCTCAATGAAGCCGTTCGCAAAGGCAATAAGAGTACCCCTTTAATTGTAAACCCAACACTCACTATGGAGCGCCTATCAACCAGTGACGGAGAGATCACTTATCACTATCGCTCTATGACGTTGACTCAAAACAAAGGCGTTAATCAATTTGTAGAGGAACAACAAAAGAAGCTCTATCCGTATGTGTGCACTTCACCCTCGCAAGAAATTTTTAGGCGACATGGAATTACAGTTAATTATTTGTACAACGATAAGAATAATGATTTTTATGCGGTGATAAGTATCGACACTACAACGTGTAACGAGGTCGGTTGAAAACGTTCTAGCAGCACGTTTTTATTTGACCCATAAAAAAACCCGCAACTAAGTGCGGGTTTTTCGTATTTGGCGGAGAGTGAGGGATTCGAACCCCCGGTGGGTTTGACCCCACGTCTGATTTCAAGTCAGGTGCATTAAACCGGGCTCTGCCAACTCTCCTGAAGTGACGCTTATCTTAATGATTTACGTGACGCTGTAAAGCACTAATTTCAATTAAATCAATCAACTGGTGAAATATTCACCTTTTCGCAAGAATAATAACCATCTTGGTAGAAAATGACCTGCGTTCTCATTATTTAAAAACACTATTAGCGTTAACCTACTATAAATGCACGTAAAACTTAAAACGACGTTTTTTAAAAGCGATTGAAGTTCTCACTCAAAAATTCTCATTAGGTATTCTATGCACGTCGACAGTTCATGAGGCCAAAATGATAATGTTCGTTTAGCTTTGAACAATATAGTTTTGCGTAGGTTTCACTCTTGGCTATAGCCATATACTAAAGCGCGTAAATTTAACCCATAAAAAAACCCGCAACAATGTGCGGGTTTTCCGTATTTGGCGGAGAGTGAGGGATTCGAACCCCCGGTGGGTTTGACACCACGTCTGATTTCAAGTCAGGTGCATTAAACCGGGCTCTGCCAACTCTCCTGAAGTGCTGCGTATCTTAATGATTTATGTGGGACTGTAAAGCACTAATTTTAACATTTTTACTCAAACGACCAATTGATAATCAAAGTGTTCAAAATTTAATTGCTCTCGTTTAACGCAGGCGTTATTCAATCAGGTGTTGCACTGACGCGGCAATGTGAAGCACTGGTCAATCACACCACACAAACATGCTTGCAGGTTTGGTTAGAAGCGTTAAAGACATGGCTTTATCAGCTGCTCTATTATTAACACCATAACAAACATGGAGAGGGAGAAGGTGCTCTTCTCTAGGATGGGCGTATCGCGCATCCGGCGCGCTGTACCATTCAACAAGACGAGCTTTGCGTTCATTCTCGCTGTAGGCACTGGTCTGCATAGTTGTCTGAAGCCAGTTATTAAAGCGCGTTGCTTTTCGCATTGCCTCATCGGAGCTATCAAAAAAGCCCTGCATATTGTGAAAAGAAGACCCCGAGCCCAATACTAAAATATTCACTTCGTTCTTTGCTTCATTATTTACAGGTTCTACCCCGAGTTCAACAGCTTTCCTAATTGCTTCCCCCAATAGCACATGCTTTTTAGAATCCAAATCAGACGTAATGGATAGTTGAATACAGGGTACATCGGCACTGGGGTACATAATACTTAGGGGAATGAACATTCCATGATCGAAACCGCGTGCCCTATCCTCCCGTGCAGCAATGCCTTGTTCTGCTAAGCGCTTTAGTAATAAAGTTGCGAGCGCTACTTCTCCTTTGGCCGGATATTCAAGGGAATACGCCTCTTTAGGGAAGCCATAATAGTCATAAATCAAGGAAGGTTCTGGATGAGTAGTTACACAGACTTCAGTATCTTCCCAATGGGCACTAATCACTATGACTGCATCAGGCTTGGGTAAATCTGTTGATAATGCTTTGAGCGCTTCAATCATTTCAATGTGATAGGCAGGCGTTCTCGCCTCTCCCTCTGACTGCATTTCAAGAAGTGGAAGCGGCCCTCCACCATGAGAAATATAAGCGGTGTTAATTCGCACTGACGGGTGCGTTTGCGTTCGCTGTTGCATAAAAACCATACCTTGTTAGATGTAGAGAATACCATTCCTGCGTTCCCACGCGTCGCTAGGAAACTTACCAGCGTCTTCTGAGTGGGCAATTATCTACGCGGATTGATATAGGGGCTCCATAGCCATTGAAACCGGCGCATTTTGGCCGGTTTCGTTAGTCGTCGAATCTCACAACCGCTATTTATTAAGCTTGTGACTAATAAGAGAGTCGATTGAAAATTTACCGCCACCTTGAATAGCTAGCGCACCTGTTGCAGCAAGTAGCGTTAGTGCAAACTCGTAACCGTTGTTAGTCATAAATAAACCGTTTGCTGCATGTACACTAAAAATCGCAATCACCATTGTGAATGCACTTACTAAAGCGGCTGGACGTGTTAGAAAACCTATGATAAGTGCTAGCCCGCCAAAAAACTCAGCGCTGCCGGCCAGCAATGCCATTAAAAAGCCTGGCGCTAAACCAATGCTTTCCATCCACTGACCTGTGCCTTCTAATCCATAGCCACCAAACCACGCAAAAAGCTTTTGTGCGCCGTGAGCGGTAAGGATAATGCCCACAGGCACACGTAAAACCAAACTAGAAATACTGCTGTTAGAAGTAAAAATGTTTTTCAGAAATTGCTTGTTCATTGTTGAATCCTCAAAGTCTCTCGTAATTGAAAGTGTCATATCTAAAAAGTGATGAACGCTCCGCCTGACTTCATTGAGTTGGCACAGCGCTAACCTGATGCATATAGAATAGTTACCAACACCTATTGAATAAAGCGGTTAAATATTGAATGATTACCAACAATTTGTTGTTTATAGAGACGAATGACTAAACGATGGATAAATTATCGCTACTGAAAACCTTCTGCGTTGTTGCGAATGAAGGCAGTTTTACAAAAGCTGCAGAAAAGCTAGACACGTCAAACCAACTCGTAAGCAAGTATGTTGCCGAATTAGAGAAGCAACTTGATACGCGTTTATTCAATCGCACTACAAGAAAAATTCACCTAACCGAGGCTGGTCAACAGTGTTTGCAACATGCAAATCATATTCTTGAAAGCGTAACCGATATGGAAAGTCAGCTTGGGTTGCTCAATACAGAAGCAAAGGGAGTTCTGCACGTAAGTGCCCCTGTCTCTTTCTCAACATTACATTTAGCGAGTGCACTCAGTGCGTTTCAACAAGCACACCCTCACGTATCGATAAACTTGCAGCTAAACGATAGAAAGATTGATGTGATAGACGAAGGCTTTGATGTAGCAATACGTGCAGGTCACCTAGTTAACTCGTCGCTGGTGGCCAAGAAAATCACAACGATAAAGCTGGCCCTGTGCGCTTCACCAGCCTACCTGGAAAAATATGGCACACCGCAACATCCAGCTGAATTAAAACCTGAACACTATCTTGAGTACTCCTACGTCAACTACGATAACGATAAATCAGCGCTTATTGCGGCGCTCAAAGCAAATGCCCAGACTGTGACGCCTAAGCTAACCGCCAATAATGGAGAAGTCCTAACCAATGTAGCAAAGCAGGGTGAAGGTTATGTACTTCAACCTACCTTCATTGCCGGTGAAGCGCTCAAAAACGGGGAACTCGTGTCCATACTGGACGATTTCGTACCGCAAGCTATCTCTTTGTATGCGGTCTATCCTCATCGTAAGCTCATTTCTAATAAGCTAAGGGTTTTCATTGACTTTTTATCAAGCTATTTTGAAAGTACGCCCTACTGGGACAAGTAAATCGCGGTACGCGTAACGCTTAATTTATGTGGTAAAAACGTAACTTCAGTGTATGAGGGATATCAGCTTAATAAATTAAATAATAACGGCGTGGAGAAACACCTCCGACGCCGTTCGCGTAATAGCCTATCTGGTTTCAGTGACTTAAACTTTAAAGGAGTAACCTTACCCTAAAGCCCTCATCACATTCTGAAGGTTTCCATAATCGCGGGCACCCCCGGGAACATACCAATTAGTGCCATAACGGTACATAACACCAAAAACGTAATTCCTGGAATTAGCCAGCGCCCTGCTTTGCCGAGCTCTCCAGCTCTATCTTTGCACCCAACGAGCCCCAAATTATCCAAAAGCATGGTAAAAGACCATCCGAATACTGGATTAACTAATACAGAGGAGATCACCACCAATGCGGCAGATTGCGTCGTTTTACCTTCACGCGTCATTTGCATACCGGCTTCCATTAGCGGCAGAAAGACCCCAACAATAAGCGCTACGCAAAGCACTGGCGGCCAAATTGCTAGATCCATGGGGTAACCCCAAAGTGCCGCTACAACGCACAAAAACCCAGTAACTAATGCACCACCGGGTATGGGTCTGCGCGCGATTGAAGCCGGAATAATGTAGGTCCCCCACGAAGATGAGATATTCCCCCCTCCCAATAGGCTTCCCACTGCCTGACGACTAGATGCAGCAATCATGGTGTCATCTATATTCATGTGCGCTCGTTCACTTTTTTTAGGGTAGCTAAGCTTTTGGAAGACTTGATGACCTAAGAAATCTGGCGACCACATAGACACAGCCAGCACAGCAAAAGGCAGCACAGCAATGAAATGTGACCAGTCTGGCAGGCCTAGTTTCCAACCTGTGTCTTCCCCCCACCAATAAGCAGGGTTCAAGTTAGGCATACCCGGCGACGTTGTGAACTCAAATGGCGCACCGAAGGAAAACGCAATGACCGCCGCCATCACCGCACCAAGCGGAATGGCTAGCCAACGCTTTTGAATATGCTCTAGCCATGCATACATTAAGATAGTGGCAATGATCACCACGAAGGCTAAGTAAGCCATATCGAAGCTTTCTGCCCACGCAAAGAGTTTCTTCACCTGGCCTGTAATGCCAATAAACCCTAAATACAACAGCAACCCACCGCATACACCGTTACTGGTTAGCCTAGCAAGCACACTGCCGCCCTTCGTTATTCCTAAAATAAAACCAAAGAGTCCAATGAGCAGACCGAGCGCCATGGGATGGCCGCCAGATGCAACAATAAGGGGTACCAAGGGCAGTAAGGGGCCGTGTGTACCTGCTAAATTAGCTGACGGGTTCAGAAAACCGGAAATCAGAACAACGAACAAGACTGCTGCAATGAGTAATTCAAAGCGCACGTTTTCAATAACAAACTCAGGAGATAGCCCTAGCGGTGCTGCGAATGCACCTACTACGGCGGCAACCATAACGATTTTTCCTATGGTCGCCGCCATGCCTGGCACGAAGTCTTCCCACTCAACGCGGTAGTCTTTACCAGGCAGGTTCAACCGCCAACGTTTTGGAGAAAGTACTTGAAGTTCGTGATTTAAATATTCGTCTCTTGATTTAAAACTAGTGCTCGGTTTGTGAAGATTTTGATAAGAAGAACTTTCTTGTGACACATAACACCTTTAGATTGCGCGAAGAAAAGCGCAAGCCTAAACATGTGAATGGAATGTAACAATGCGACTGTGGTCTTATACGAAAGTCTAACGTGGAAGACGGGCATAAAAAAACCCGCAACAATGTGCGGGTTTTCATAATATGGCGGAGAGTGAGGGATTCGAACCCCCGGTGGGTTTGACCCCACGTCTGATTTCAAGTCAGGTGCATTAAACCGGGCTCTGCCAACTCTCCTGAAGTGCTGCGTATCTTAATGATATTTTTATGACTGTAAAGCGAAAAATTAAAAAAGTTGTCTAAGTGCCGAGATTTCAACCAAATAGACTGTTTAGCACGTATAAGAGATGTTTTTATATTCACCTGACACCATTTTCATCTGAAACTACTTGAAAATGGGAACTAAAACCCATACAACATACACTAAACAATTGTGTACCATTTTGGTCATATCATAAGTCCTGTTGGAGGAAACAATGGATCAACGTTCGATGTATTCAAGTGCATCTCAACCATCGGTATTGCAGACGAACAAGGTTCTACGCAACACCTATATGCTGCTTGCGATGACACTGGCGTTTAGTGCGGTTTGTGCTGGTATAGCAATGGCAGTAGGCATTTCTCCTATGATGTCTCTTGTTATGACTATCGGCGCTTTTATTACGTTATTTGTAGTTCAGAAAAAAGCTGATTCAGCATCTGGTATCTACTGGGTGTTTGCATTCACGGGTTTAATGGGTGCATCACTAGGTTACACGCTTAATTTCTATCTAGGCGTTGCGGGCCCAGGCTTGATCATGGAAGCGCTAGGTGCAACAGCTCTTGTGTTCTTCGCGCTTTCTGGCTACGCACTTACCACTAAGAAAGACTTCTCGTTTATGGGCGGATTCTTGGTAGTAGGTCTAGTTGTAGTGCTTGTAGCTGCTATTGCGAACATCTTTTTCGCAGTTCCAGCGGTAAGCTTAGCAATCAGTGCAGCGATTGTGTTTATTATGTCAGGTTTCATCTTGTTTGATACAAGTCGTATCATTCACGGTGGTGAAACAAACTACATTCGTGCAACAGTTTCGCTATACTTGAACATATACAACTTGTTCACGTCTATCCTTCACCTTCTAGGTGCGTTTGGTGGCGACGATTAAAACAGCGTTAAAGGTTTAAAGAGAAACACCCCTTAACCGGGGTGTTTTTATTTGTATGGCAGAATATTCAGTACTTATCACATCATCACCGTTTCAAGGCGATACAGCGTTACGCGCCCTCTCCTTTGCACAAGGTGTAATCGATAATGGTGATGTAATAAACAACGTTTTCTTTTATAGCGAAGGTGTACACCACACCAATAACTTAATGCTAAAGACGGGCGACGAGCTGTTCGTACTTGATAGCTGGAAGACTCTAGCTACTGAGCACAACGTGAAATTACTTGTATGCATTACCGCCGCCGTTAAGCGAGGTATTGTTAGTGAGTTAGAGGCGAAAGAGAATGGGTTGTCTCAGGCCAACTTAACCGCGCCTTTCGAGCAAGCTGGCTTGGGCGAATTCTTCACTGCGCTCCATGATTGCAACAGGTTGGTACAATTCTAATGGCGCAACTACTTATTAGGTTTACGCAAAGCCCTTTTTCCAATGCTAAAAGCCAAGACGGTTTAGATTTTGCGCTTGCTGCCACAAACTATGGGCACGATGTTAAAGTGCTTTTTGAAAGCCAAGGTGTACTGCAGCTTGTTAAGGCAGCGTCTACCAAAGGACTAAAAAATCACACCAAACGTTTAGCTAGCATGCCGTTTTTCGATATCGAAGAATGCTTTGTGTGTAAAGCAAGTGCAGATACCTACGACATTGAGCAGGTTCTTTCAAATAACAGTTTAGTTGATGAGCTAGACTGTGAGTGGATAACCCCGGAAGAAAAGGTCACGCTTATCCAAAGCGCAGATCATGTGGTGACATTCTAATGCTTATTACTATTTCAACGCCAAATTTGTGTACTGAATACAAACAGCTTATTGAAGCCACTTATGAGCAATCGACTTCTACTTATGTTGTATTTGTTGGTGATGGCGTTTATGCCCCTGCATTAAACACCGCGTTTTTTGAGCGGCTGGCCAATACGCTAGAAAGCACGGTAAAAGACAAATCAACGCTAAACCTGTCGTTCTTGAGTACAGATGCGAATACCAGGGGCGCAAATCTTCCCGAACATATTAATCCTATTTCTCACAAAGAACTTGCTGCAATATCAGCAAAAAATCAGCACTGGATACCCCTTTCATGACACAAGAAACCTATAGCTTCAATTATAAAGGGCAAGCGATCCCTACAGACAAAGCCGGGTATTTACTCGACTATACCCTTTGGGAAGAAGATATGGTTGAGTTGCTGGCGCAAGAAGAGAACATTGAATTAACAGAAGCCCACTGGGAAGTGGTGCGCTTCGTACGCGCATTCTATGAAGAGTACGAAACCAGCCCAGCAATTCGTGCTTTGGTGAAAGCTATGGCCAATAAGTTTGGGCCAGAAAAAGGTAATAGCCGCTACCTGCAGCGACTCTTTAAAAAAGGCCCGGCGAAGCAAGCCACTAAACTAGCAGGATTACCTAAACCTGCGAAATGCTTGTAAAGGCGATCGCACATTATATTTAAAGTGCTAGCGCCCCCGGCTAGCCTTCTGCTAAAAGCACTTGTTGATTTGCTTCACGGGTTGAAACCCGATTTAAGGTAGCTATCAGAAGAGCCACCCTATTGTTAACTGTTTTAGCCTTGGTGTTGATATTGCAACTCCCCTCCTACATTGGCGTTTTATCTCGGGTTTCAGGCATATTTTTCATACTTGCCTTTTACCGAACACCATAAACGTGAATGTTTTACATAAATGGACATAGGAGGCTGTATGACAGTTCAAAAACACTACGTAATTGTGGCCAACCACGACGACGCCACAGCTTACACCTATACCAACCACGGAAGTGCACTTGTTGAAGTAAAAAAGTGGCATAACGAGTTTAGTGGCGCGAGTGACCAAGACATTTATACAGATAAACCCGGCAGACAATCGGCTCCCGCTTCGCAAGTACCAGGCGTTGATAGCATGAATCGAAAAGATGCCGCCGAACTCGAAGATGAACGATTTGCTAGTGACATTGCTGACTGGCTAGATGGTGAGCGTAAACGAGGTGCGTTGGGCTCGATAGATATTATTAGTGGGCCTGGATTTCTTGGTAAATTGAGAAGCGGAATGTCATCTCAATGTTCAGACGTCGTCGACAAAGAAGTGAAAAAGAATGTTTTAGGCGCGGACGAAGAAACCTTGCTTTCCTACCTTAAATAAAACGTTATTTAGTAGTTAGATTGTCACAGGCGGCTGTTGTCATTGCCGCCTTCTCTTACTCGCTTATAAGTAAAAGTTAGCGGTTTTCGTCAGCTTTTAACACATTAACCTCACCGATTGCCTCGGCGCTTTTAAACGTCTTTACTCGCGTGACTTCAAGATCGGTATAAACACGAGGATTATTCAAAATATATTCTACCTCATTGTTCAATGAGCCTTGTGTGTCAGCCGCTAACCACGCATTTATCGCATGTGCATTATGTGGAAGAAAGCAAGGAATGGATTTTTCATGATACTGACTAAACCCCTCTACGGGTGGGCGCGTCACTACTGCACAGGAAAATAGGCCATTACTAAACCGCCGGTATACCGCGCCAATTAACAATGCACCAGTAGCCGGTTTCATTAAAAAGTGCGCTTTTCCTTTACCAAGTGGGTTTGACTCCCCTACTGCAGTTGCGACAACCACAGCGCGTCGTTCACGAATGAACTTGCTCCAATAAGGGCTTTCTAAATTACGGGCATTGAATGTGGTTCTGTTGCCAACCTCTAACGTGTCGCCAACGGGCTTAGCATCAAACCACCATGTAGCATCGATGGTGCTATCACCAGATACAATTAAATTGGTAATTTGTCGTTCAGGCACTTTTCCAAATGCAGGATAAAAGTCAATAACATTGCTTGTGGAAGATTCATTGACAAAAAGCGGAATGGTTTGTGTAAGCCCGACTTCTTCAAGTAGCGCAATAACGTCAGGTGAGTCAGTAATACGCTGTATAAATCCGCACATAAGTCCTCGTATTGAAAAATGCTTCCGCCATTTTAAAATTCTATAGGTTCCATATCTCAAAATATTGCATGGTAAATGAAAAAAAGGAAAAGGGATTCACCCATTTCCTTTTTTTAAAGATAAACCTCAGTTTGTTCAGTCTAACTATTTAGCGGTGTGTTTATCAAAAAACTCAATCATTGCAGTCCAACGCTCGACGTTGTTTTCTTCTTTATAGAAACCGTGTGCCTCGCCAGACTTCATCATCCATTCGTACGGTTTATTGCGCTTTTCTAACTCTTCTCGTAACGCAAAAGCATGCTCTTTGGGTACGCGGACATCTTCCTCACCTTGGATGATGAATACAGGTACCTTTATTTTATCGACGTTTTTTACCGGAGATTGGCTATCACCATCAGGCAATACACGATTCAAGTAGTTTATACCAGATTGAGACTCTGGAATGTCGCCTGCAGATTTCATCAGTGCTAGGTCATACACTCCTACAAAACCTACTGTACACTTATATAAGTCAGGTTCTCTAATGACACTTTGGAGGGCGGCATAACCACCATAAGAAGCACCATAAACACACATTCTATTTTGATCAACAATGCCTTGCTCAATTAGATAATTGACGCCGTCGGTCATATCGTCAATCATTAGTGTTCCCCAAGATTTGAAACCTGCTTTCAGAAATTCTAAGCCATAGCCTCCTGAACCTCTGAAATTAGGTTGGAATACAGCATAACCGTGAGCCGCCAACACTTTAGCATCGCTTCTCATTTCAGTAAGTGTATCTTTTATACCGTGAGGACCACCGTGTGGATGCATTATTAAAGGAAGGTTTTTTGATACACCTACTGGTAAAGTAAGAATGCCCGAAATCTCCTGACCATCTCTTGCCTTATAGGTAACAATTTTAGATTGGGGCATATCAAAATCGTTTAACCATGGTCGCGTATCAGTCAGTTTTGCTAACTGTTTTTTATTTTTATTAAACAGATAATAAGCCGTGGGTTGATTAATCCCGCCAACTGCTACAATCATCTTTGAGCCGTCATACGTCGAAGATGTGATAGACACTACACTGCCCTTAAACGCTTGACGTAAACTAGCTAAAATTCGTTGTTCATCAGTATTTTTAACTTCACTAAAGTAAGTAGCACTGAGGTCTTTATGTTCATATTCCGCGCCTATGACTTCTTGCACTTGCCCTCTAACTTCGTGCAATATCGGCTCCACATCAACCATTTCATGGGCAGCTAAAACAGTGTGCTTTTTAGTATCAATGTTATAAGTTGCGACAGCATCTGTGTCAGTTTCAATAGTACTAAGTCCAACTAGCGTTTTATCATCGGCCAAAAATACTAATGGATTGAAAAATGAATCAAATGATTCCGCCTGAAATGCCACTTGCCAGTCGTCGTCTACTGAACTTCGTACCATTAGCGTTACTTGATTATTTTCATTAGGATCTGAGCTCGTCATTGCCAAAGCTTCACCTTTGCTGTTGGTTATGATTCGTAAGCTATCTCCTGTGGATTTATACATACGTAACGGCATTCTACCCAACGATGCTTTTCGCCCATTGCTCACCTTCATTTTATAGAGATCCAAAAAAGGCTCTTTTGTTGACCCTTGAACGCTAAAAACGACGATGGCATCTGGATCGTCTGGTAAAAAATCTACGACCTGAGAGTATCGGGTATCACCACTTTTAGAGCGGTAGCCAGTGAGGATCACGTTATCACTGCCATCTGCATCCATCGCTAACAACTCTCCAGTCGGGACTGGTTGCTCTAGGGCGCCGACTTCACGCACCATGCTCAGTAAGAGACGTTCATCATTTAACCAGTTGAAACTGCCGACTGACTCTTTTCCCCTTCCTCGAGTGATCGATTGTACTTTTTGCTTTTCAATATCAAGTACCGTAAGGAAAACAACGCCATCATCATCTCTGGAAGTAGATGCCAGATATTTACCATCGGGGGATATTTTAATTTGTAAATACTGAGAGTGTTTTGCTAAAGCCTCTAAAACGGGCGTTTTCACTTCAGCATTTGTAGAAAAAGAGAAAGCTAGGCTTCCCAGCATAATCGTTTTCAAAAGCGATAAACGAGCTTTCATTTATAATTATCTCCATGTAAAAAAGCCCCCTATATTCGGGGGGCTTAAACAATCAAATCACTAGATTAAAAGCTGTAGCGAACATTAGCAAATACGCGACGACCAATAAAATCATATTGAGAAAATAGCGCAGCATTACCCAACTCAAATCCGCTCGCAGAAATACGAGGAGGCTCTTCATCAAATAAATTAGCTACACCTACGATGACGTCAAAATCTTCGTAAGCAAATGAGCCAGACACCGCGTGGTAAGTTGTCCACCTCGTTTCGTCAATAAATGTTACTGTCTCATCATTCAGCGTGGTCGTGTTTGTTTCACTACCGTAGTACTCGTAATCATTAGTAGAGTCAAAGTAACTGGCCGTCCACGTTATACTCCAGTCATCTTTACCATAGGTAAGACGAGCTACACCTGTATGCTTAGGAAGACCATTTTCGCCTACTTCGTTGTTGTACGGTGAATCTTCAAATAGTAGACCGTACTTTTCAATTTGCATTGTATGTTCTACTCGGAATCGAACATTACCCCAATCGAACTCTTCGTCGTAAGTAAAATTATAATCTACACCACGAACACGCTGATATGAGATGTTTACGTATCCACCGTTAACCACATCTATACCATAATCGTTAGTTTCACTATCGTTACGACGCGTAAATAAATTACACAATGGTTCATTTTCAAAATCGATAGAGTCGTAACAGCGATCGACAATATCAGCACCACCAAGGTTGTCTATCTCATTTGAGATCTCGATATTGAAATAATCGATAGAGAAAGCATAAGTATCTTCGGGGCTGGTCAAAACAAGACCGATGCCTTCTGCAACAGAAGTTTCCGCTGAAAGACGCCCTTCACCGCCGCTCGTAATAAGTAAAGCTGAACTGCCGCCCTGATCATAATCAGCAGGAATGCCATCAGCCTGACAATTCGCGAAAACAGTATCGGTAATATTACCCGCTTCAAATTCACTTACATAATCAAGACATGGGTCAACAGATAACTGACCGCTAAAACCCGTCTGCTCAGCAAGATAAAGCTCATAGAGGGCCGGCGCTCTAAATGAAGTACCACGGCTAGCACGGACACTAACACCATCAACAATAGACCAGTTCATACCTAACTTAAACGTGGTGTCGTTGCCGTAAGTGTCGACATCATTCCAACGACCAGAGGCTGTCAGATCTAGTCTTTCTATGCCGGTTATACCTTCAAGAAGTGGAATTTTTACTTCTGCATAAATAGCTTTGGTTAACTGATCGCCAGCGGTGATGCCACCACCAGATAGCCCCCACGAGTTGCCATTTAACGTGTGCTCTCCAGGCGTATCTTCAATTTCATCTTTCTGGATTTGGAAACCAAACGCAGCGCCAACCTCACCAGCAGGAAGAGAAAAAAGATCACCCGTCACGTAACCTTCAAGCGTTTGTTGGTCGTAAGTGGTTTTTCCATTATCTCGTCCGAACAAAAAAGCTTCTTGTGCAGGCGTTCGATCACCATAGAGAAAATTAGGATCTGTCCACGGAATATCAACACATGTATTACCGCTAAATTCTGTTACCTCTCCAGAACAACTTACGCCATTAAAGGCATTGCTCTGCGCCATCCACATTGCATCATCATAGATGATATCCTGACCGTATTTACCGTCATTGTGGCTATATTGATAAGAAAGATCCCAGGTCCAAAAACCGATGTCGCCGGTAGCGCCGATTACGCCTCTAGTGTAATCGACTTCAATTTCAGAACTGAAATGATCGGTTAGTGCTACTGCCATTACACTACCATTACCATCAAAGCCATCTAAAACATCAGTTGGAAGTCGCGGAATATCGGCCGTCCAAAATTGGCGGTAATCATCAGTTTTTGTTTTACGTTTACTATAAATAAACTCACCGTAAAGTGTTACGCCATCTGATAAGTTATAATCTCCGGTTGCATAAATAGATGCATTCTGTGTTTCTGGTACTACCGTTTGTTGCCCCAGGAATGGATGATTTAAGTCCCACCATCCTTCACTTTCATAATTATCATTGAAAGAAACCGGATACCAACCTTCCGGTGTAGTGAACCCTACATTTGCATCATTAAAACTCTCAAAACCATTGTTTGCAAAAAAGTTGTCGTAGTCATAAGCAGCGTTCAAACCACGGCCATATGCATCATTAACACCACCCGAAAGCCACAGGCCATAACCGGCTTCACTACAATGATAGTCGCCAGTGCGCGGGTCAATTGGGTCGGCACGAGTTCCATCTTGGTTAAATTGAAGACGTTCAGTACAGTTAAAGTAGTCACGGTCTCCACGGCGAAGCATAGACACTTTACGATAGTCAGCGGTTACACGAAACGAGCCTTCAGAGTATTCTTCACCGAATGAAATGTTAACACGACGGTCTTCACCACCAGATTCCATCGGCTGACTAATATCAACGTTGATGGTCTTCTCATCACCTTTTTTAGTGATGATATTAATTACGCCTGCTACCGCATCAGATCCGTATAGCGCCGATGCACCATCTTTCAGTATCTCTACACGCTCAACAGCTGAAAGTGGGATACTATTCAAATCAAATGCAGAAACACCACCACGAGTACCGGCGGGCCCGGCACGACGGCCGTTTAACAATATAAGTGTTCGATTTGGACCAAGGCCTCGAAGACCTACCGTTTCTGCACCTGTACCACCATCAGTAACATAGCCTACGGTAAGTGCCGCAGTGATTTGACTTGAACCAGAAGCAGCGGTGCTTGTACGAAGTAGCTCGCCAAGTGTTTTTAAACCTTCACCTTCGGCGTCGGCAACTGAAATGATGTCTATAGGCGTATCATTAGCAAAAGAGTCTGTGCGGATACGAGATCCTACCACTGAGATCTGCTCTACTGTGTCAGCGTCTTTTTCTACCGTGTCCTGAGCAGAAACGAAAGGAGTAGCACTTATTCCAAGTGCGACGATTATCCCCTGAGATAATCTATTAAGTGTGTTTCGATTTTCCATATCTATTCCCTGGAAATTTGCTTTCCGGACAAACAGAAACACCCGATGGGTAAGTCCGTTTATCCATGAAGCTTTCTTATGTAGGTAAAATGTAAATGCGACCTATTTTCATTTTTGAAGCTTGGGGAGATTTACATTTCATTAATGTTACGCAATGCGCAACATTAGCCAAAAGTATAAGATATAGTTAAAAGTGTCAATTGTGACATTAGTGACTGAAATATAAGTAATTTAAGAGGAAAAACGCTTTTTATTTACATTTAGAAACAACTTTGATCGCACTAATAAATGAACCATAAGATGCTGTTTATATAATAAAATTATTACGTGTAAAGATAATTTTGCGCTGACTATACACGTCACTTTTTGATAGGTATGGAAGTAACGATGTAAAAAGAAAAAACCCGATAACTCTTCACAAGATATCGGGTTGTTATTAATTAAGTCGCAACTATTAGACTTAAATTAATGTTGTGATTTAAACTGAAAAGTAAATTTACACGCTATTCGCTGTGATAACCTCTTGGCCTGCCATGTAAGGCACAAGCGCCTTTGGAATCGTAACGCTTCCGTCTGCCTGCTGATTGTTCTCTAAAATAGCTACAAGCGTACGCCCTACCGCTAAACCAGAACCATTCAATGTGTGAAGAAGTTCAGTTTTATTCGTTTCTGGGTTACGGAATCTAGCCTGCATGCGTCGTGCTTGGAAGTCCAACATGTTTGAACATGAAGAAATTTCACGATAGGTATTTTGCGCAGGCAGCCATACTTCAAGATCGTAGGTTTTACATGCACCAAAGCCCATATCACCAGTACAAAGCAACACTTTGCGGTACGGTAATTCTAGCTTTTGAAGAATAACTTCTGCGTGTCCTGTAAGTGCTTCTAGCGCGTCAAAGCTCTCTTCCGGCTTAACTAACTGTACAAGTTCTACCTTGTCGAACTGATGCTGACGAATAAGGCCCCGGGTATCACGACCGTACGAACCAGCTTCTGAGCGGAAGCAAGGCGTATGTGCTGTCATTTTCACAGGCAGTGATTTCGCATCTAATATTTCATCGCGTGCAATATTAGTTAGCGGAACTTCCGCCGTTGGGATTAGGCTAAGCCCCTGTCCTTCTTCAGTTGCTGGCTTGGTGTGAAATAGATCCTCACCAAATTTAGGCAGCTGACCTGTGCCATAAAGGCTGTCAGCATTAACCAAGTAAGGCACATACATCTCTTGGTAGCCATGCTCTTGTGTATGGGTATCTAGCATGAACTGAGCAATTGCACGATTTAGGCGAGCAATATCGCCGCGCATCACTACAAAGCGGCTTCCCGTAAGCTTACTTGCGGTGGCGAAATCTAAGCCGTTGTTTAAGCCTTCAGCCACATCAACATGATCTTTAACTTCAAAATCAAACGTGCGTGGTTCGCCCCATCTAGAAATCTCAACATTGTCATCTTCGTCTTTACCCGCTGGTACAGACTCGTGCGGCAAATTAGGAATGCCTTGCGTAAGGGTGTTAATTTCTTCCAACAGTTCGCTAAGTTCCGCTTTAGCGGCGTCAAGCTCGTCACCAAGCTTACCCACTTCAGCCAATAGCGGTGCAATATCTTCGCCCTGCGCTTTTGCTTTACCAATGGATTTACTTCGTACGTTACGCTCGTTTTGCAGATCCTGTGTTCTGGACTGAAGTGTTTTTCTTTTTTCTTCAAGCGAACTGAAAGCTGCTACATCGAGGTTAAAACCACGGGCAGCTAATCGCTTAGCTGTTTGTTCTATATCGCTTCGCAAACACTTTGGATCTAACATGTGTTTCTAATTATCCTTTCATCAATTGAATGGCTAGCCAACCTGCTATTAGGCAAGCGCCAACGTTAAGAAATACATTTGCTGCGGCTTTAAGCCACAACCCGTTTTCTAATAAAGTTAAGGTTTCAACGGAAAATGTTGAGAATGTAGTAAAGGCACCTAATAGCCCTACACCGATAAGCGCTCGGTAAGGAGAGTCGCTTAAATCATGACGTTCGATAAAACCGTACAGTAATGCGAGTGCAAACGACCCGACCACATTCACCGTTAGTGTACCAAACGGCATGTGTTTTCCAAATAAGGAATCAACACTTGTGGTAACAAAATAGCGTAAACAGGCGCCGGTCGCACCGCCAGCGGCAATAAAACAATACAAAGCTAACCCTTGAGGCACGAAAACTCCCTAGCGCATTTTTTATTAACTAATTCATATAATCTGAACTAGTTGAGTTACTTGTCTGCAACTTTACCTTTTATTGTTACTTCTCGCATTAAGTGAATCGAGAAATTCACGCTTGGCTTTCAAAGCTTTCTCTAAACCGCGTTCATTAGGGTTATACAAGCGAGTTCCGGTAAGGCTTTCTGGGAAGTAAGACTCACCCGCGGCAAACGCGTTCGGCTCGTTGTGAGCATAGCGGTAACCATCGCCGTGACCGAGCTCTTTCATTAGCGACGTAGGCGCATTGCGTAAATGCATGGGAACAGGTGCATCAGAGGTTTTACGTGCCAATGCTTTTGCTTCGTTAAACGCCATATATACCGCGTTACTTTTTGCAGCTAACGCACAATATACCGCAGCTTGAGCAATAGCGCGCTCGCCCTCTGCAGGCCCTACTCGGTGAAACGTGTCCCAGGCATTAATACAAAGCTGCATTGCTCTTGGGTCGGCATTACCAATGTCTTCAGACGCGATAGCAAGTAGACGTCTTCCTACATACAGCGCATCTCCCCCGCCATCAAGAATTCTTGCGTACCAGTAAAGGGCTGCGTCTGGATCTGAGCCTCTAACAGATTTATGAAACGCGGAGATTAGGTCGTAGAAGGTGTCGCCTTTATTGTCGTAACTAGCAACTTTCTCGCCTACCGCATGCTCAACATCACTTACGGTTATTTCGTATGCTCCGGTGAAGTCGGCAGCAAGCTCTAAATAGGTGAGAAGACGACGTGCGTCGCCGCCACTTAAATCGATAAGCGCGTTTCTGGCTGTTTCTTCAATACCAAGGGCTCTGTCACCCAGACCTTTTTCAGTATCGCTTAGCGCTCTCTCAACCAATTCAGACAGTGCTTCGTGTTCGAGTGTCTTTAGCACATAAACACGTACACGAGATAAAAGCGCTTTATTTAATTCGAACGAGGGATTCTCTGTCGTTGCGCCAATAAAGGTAACAACGCCAGACTCAACAAATGGAAGAAACGCGTCCTGCTGACTTTTGTTGAATCGGTGTACTTCGTCTACAAACAACAAGGTTCGCTGGTTATAACGGGCGTTTTCTTCAGCCGTATCCATGGCGGCTCTGATGTCTTTTACCCCAGAGGTAACCGCAGAAATACGCAATACAGATGCGTTGGTGTATTGAGCAATGAGTTCAGCAAGGGTAGTTTTACCGGTACCGGGCGGCCCCCACAAAATCATAGAATGACAGTGACCCGCCTCTAACATTTTACGAAGAGGCTTACCTTCGCCAAGTAAGTGTTCTTGACCGCTGTACTGCTCTATGGTGACCGGGCGCATTCGCGCCGCGAGGGGCGCGAAATCTTGATTAACGCTGGTCATCAATTATGAAGCTGTCTGGAATATCAACTGAGAACGTATCAGCGGGCACTGGAAAACGCGTTTCAATATTACTGAACACCAAAGTGCTGATTTGCTGTTGCGCATCGAGCATATTAAGCGAAGCGAGTTCACTGTCTTGGTTAAAGGTTAATGTAAGCGTTGCGATTTGGCCGCCTTGTTCTTTAGGCGTGATTTGGTAGCTTTTTGTTGCGCTAACACCATTGATGTTGTCTGCCGCGCCCTTTTCAGGTTTTAAAGCCGATGAACCGCTATTTAATTGACTGATAGAGAACTTTGACCACGTTGCTTCATCTGTCGATGTAAGCAAAACAATAGGGTTATCTTTAATCGCATTGTCTTGAGATAGGACTGTCACCTGCTCTACAAAGGTATCCACATTCCAAACCGCTTCGCCATCGGCAACCAAAAGGGTTTCATCAGGAAACGTTGTTTCCCAGCGAAGCTTATTAGGGCGGGTCATGGTCAGCGTGCCTTGTGCTTCGTGAACGACATTTTGCTGTGCATCGACTACTGTTTGCGCAAAACTTGCGCGAAACTGCTTCATATTGCTTAACAACGCCTGCAGTGACGTACTCGCAGAATCATTGATAAGCGATGAAGTTTTGGGCTGACTGGTGTTTACTATGGCATTAGCCTGATTAGCGTCATGAGCACTGACAACCTCGTGAGCATTGTTGTTGCCTATATTTGAACCTGTAGTACCTAATTCTACCGCAGCGTTAGCAGCAGTCATTGCTGTACCTGCCGTTACCAATGCACTCACAAAATAAACCGAAACTGCTTTATTCATTTATTCAATCCATTCGTTATTCTTTGTGGGGCGGCGGTGCAAGAACCTCACGGTTCCCGTTATGCCCCTGTGCACTTACGACACCACTCATTTCCATTTGTTCAACCAAGCGCGCAGCCCGATTGTAACCAATTCTAAACTTACGCTGCACACTCGACACACTAGCTCGACGTGTTTCAGTAACAAACGCCACGGCTTCATCATAGAAGGCATCAAATTCTTGATCCTCACCCTCAGGCTGTTCGCCTGGCAGTAAGACTTCAGCCGTCGCTTCGCCATTCAGGATCTCATCAATGTATTCAGGCTCACCACGTTTCTGCCAGTCTGCAACTACAGCATGTACTTCGTGATCATCCACAAATGCACCGTGAACACGGGTTGGCACAGGGCTACCAGGAGGCAGATAAAGCATGTCACCCATCCCTAGCAAAGTTTCTGCGCCTTGTTGGTCTAGAATGGTTCTTGAGTCTATTTTACTAGAAACTTGGAATGCACAACGGGTTGGAATGTTGGCCTTGATCAGACCTGTAATAACATCTACAGATGGACGCTGTGTGGCAAGGATAAGATGGATGCCCGCAGCACGTGCTTTCTGCGCGATACGTGCAATAAGCTCTTCTACTTTTTTGCCCACTATCATCATCATGTCGGCAAATTCATCGACCACTACCACGATAGCAGGAAGTTTGGCTAAGTCAGGCGCTTCAGCATCCATACTTTCTTCATTCTTCCACAGTGGGTCCTTTATTGGTGTGCCATTAACAATAGCTTCTTCTACTTTCGCGTTATAGCCCTTTAGGTTACGCACGCCAAGAGCGCTCATTAGACGATAACGACGCTCCATCTCACCCACGCACCAACGAAGGGCATTGGCGGCTTCTTTCATGTCGGTAACCACTTCAGCAAGCAAGTGAGGTATGCCTTCATAAACGGAAAGCTCAAGCATTTTCGGGTCAATCATGATCATGCGAACATCTTCTGGCGTGCTCTTATAAAGCAAACTAAGAATCATAACGTTCACACCTACAGATTTACCTGAACCTGTAGTACCCGCAACCAAAAGGTGAGGCATTTTGGCTAAATCGACCACCACTGGCTGACCTGAAATATCAGCGCCCAACACCATGGTTAATGGTGATTTATTAGACTGAAAAGTATCGCAGCTAATAACTTCGCTCAGCCGCACCATTTCACGTTTTTTATTCGGCAGTTCTAAGCCAATTACTGACTTACCCGGAATAACTTCCACTACACGCACCGAGATAGCTGACATAGCGCGGGCTAAGTCTTTCGACAGTCCTGAGATCTTGCTCACTTTTACCCCAGGTGCTAAATCAAGCTCAAACCGGGTAATAACAGGGCCAGGGAACACGCCAACCACCGTCGCTTCAATGTTAAAGTCAGCCAGTTTTTCCTCTACCAAACGAGAAATACCTTCAATCTCTTCTGGCGTAAGCGGGTTTTCATGTTTGTCGGCACGTTCAAGTAAATCAAAGGACGGCATAGGTGGTAAATCAGGATCTAACTCACCTGCCCTCGCCTTCACGGGTTTGGCACCTAGTGCAGCAGGCGTAAATGCTTGGTTAGCACCTTGACTTGCTCCCTGAGTTTCAACAGTTTGCGACTGTAGCGTTTCCGTATTTGGTTCGCTACCTTCAACAGATGGCGCGCTGTTATTTGCAGAAGTTATTGGCTTGCTTCCAGTTTCGTAAGGCAAGTCTTCATCAAACTCTTCTAAGTCGTCGAAGTTAATATGCGGACTTTGCTGCGCTTGGTGTTTATGCTCATGTTGACTGCTATCATCTTCTGACTGAACTGAGTCATCTTGGCTCGATTTACCCAAACCCACTTTGTCTTTAAAGCTACCAGTAACCGCACTACGCATACCTGACAATGAGAACGACGACTTTTTCGTCTCAGCTGCATCTACATCTGCACTTGATGTCGCATCGTCTTCCTCGGCGTTGACAGTATCGTTGGGATTAGATTGAACAGACTTGTCTCCGTCATAGGTATAAAACGGCGGTTCATCATCTACATCGTCAATGCCAAAGGTAGGCTCACTGCGTGATGGCGTAGTTTTCTGTGTCTGTGATGGTTTTGTCTGTGCAGTAGAAGCCAAAGGTTCAGCGCGCATACTAGTAATATCTAGCTCTGCACCTTCGTCGCCACTTTGATTAGACGATTTGTTAGCTAGGGCTAGTCGCGGCATTTCGAATGCTAACAAACTCTGAGGCGCTGAAAGAGTCTTGCGTCCTAACCACAGCGTACCTTCACCTAACCTGTCGATAATAGTGAGCCAGCTAATACCCGTTAGTAAGGTAAAGCCCGTACAGAAGAAACAAAGAAGTAGCAAAATTGTGCCAGCGGTATTGAAGTAAGGCACTAGCGCTGAACTAATTACGTCGCCAACAAAACCGCCGGCTGAAAAGTTGTAGATGTCGTCAAAATTTATACTGGCGATGCCCGTTGCACCGAGGGCCATCAACAGCCCACCGATAATTCTTAATCCAATAGTAAGGTAATCGAATTCATCGAGTTCTTTAATGTGTTGGAATAGAAACCACCCTAAGAAGGCGGAGCCGAAAGGCAGCAAATACGCTAAAAAACCAAATGAGAATAGCAGAAGATCAGCGACCCACGCCCCTGTTGCTCCAACCCAGTTGTGAACGTCGAGTTGTAATCCAGCCTGACTCCAACCTGGGTCTCCTGGATGAAAAGATGCTAGTGCCAGCAATAAGAAGAAGGCGAAAACACAGGCGATAATCATACCTGCTTCCCACACTCGCTGAACCCCTGTTAATCGCGCCATAACCCTAAAAAACCTTCAATTTCCATCGCATGTATTACCGCAGATAACTTTTTACGCTATGCGGTAACCGCAGTACTAACCGCAACAAAGAGCTTAGCGAACTCTTTGCTATTCCTACATAATTATTATTGATTTACTTTTTGGTAAGTTACTGAGCGCACAACTGAATTAATACACCCATCCCCTACCCTGTGCTTTAGCGTGCTGTTAATCCTTTGGTAAAACACAAACACTGTATTTTTGCACAGCCTACCACAAAACCACGCTATTGAGCCACGCTTTCATTACTTCAAATTAATGCGCAGCGACGATGTACTTTTTACTTCTTCCATCACAACGTACGTCCGCGACTCACTCACTCCGGGCAAGCGCAGTAAAGTATCACCTAATAATTTCCTATAACTTCCCATATCTGCAACGCGTGCTTTAAGAAGGAAGTCAAAATCTCCGGACACCAGGTGACATTCTTGTATATCGTCATGCAGTTTTACCGCAGCAGAAAATTCTGCAAAGATATCTACCGATGTTTTCGTTAACGTAATCTCTACGAACACAAGCATAGCCGCGCCGAGCTTTTCTGGGTCAACGACAGCATGATATCCTTTTATATAGCCCTGAGCCTCCAGCCTCTTAACTCTCTCAAGACAAGGGCTGGGGCTTAATCCCACTTCTTTAGCAAGTTCGACGTTTGATATACGCCCGTTTTTCTGTAACTGTACCAGGATATTCCTGTCTATTCGGTCTAGGTGTTTTGGTGTCTTTACCAGCATATAAAATATCTTAAAAGCATCTTTTAGGAGAATTATATGCTACAAACGCCCATTCTTCAGCAGATAGTTCGTTTTTTTATCACGTATACTCCGCAAATATGTTCACGTGCTTCAAAGCCGAACACTATTTATCAAAAGTTCAACCAGAGCCGCTTAGAAGCTCAGTATAAGATTAAGGACTATACATGTTAGTTGGTGTACCAAAAGAAATTAAGAACCACGAATACCGTGTTGGCTTGACGCCAGCAGCTGTAAAAGAGTTTGTTAGCCACGGTCACAGTGTTTTAGTAGAAACTAACGCAGGTGACGCAATAGGTTTCACTAACGAAATGTATGTCGAAGCAGGCGCAGCCATTGCATCAACGGCTGAGCAAGTGTTTGCTGAAGTAGAAATGATCGTAAAAGTTAAAGAGCCTCAGCCTAACGAGTGCAAAATGCTTCGTAAAGGCCAGACACTATACACCTACCTACATTTAGCGCCTGATCCTACGCAAACAAAGCTGCTTGTGGAATCTGGTGCAACTTGTATCGCATATGAAACAGTGACTGACGACCGCGGTGGGCTTCCACTACTAGCACCAATGAGTGAAGTAGCTGGCCGTATGTCGGTTCAAGCTGGCGCGCACTACCTTGAAAAAGCACACGGCGGTAGCGGTACACTTCTTGGTGGCGTTCCGGGTGTAGCACCAGGTAAAGTACTGGTTATCGGCGGTGGTGTTGTTGGTACTAACGCAGCAAAAATGGCACTAGGCCTTGGTGCTGACGTTACTATTCTTGACCGCTCGCTTCCTCGCCTTCGTCAAATCGATGATATCTTTAACGGACAAGTAAAAACGGTTTACTCAACCGTTGACGCTATCGAGCACTACTCTTCAAAAGCTGACCTTGTTGTTGGTGCGGTACTAATTCCTGGTGCAGCAGCTCCGAAGCTTCTTACTCGCGAACAAATTAAGGCAATGAAACCTGGTTCAGTGCTTGTCGATGTTGCTATCGACCAAGGTGGATGTTTTGAAACATCGAAAGCGACCACACACCAAGACCCTGTTTATGTTGTTGACGATGTAGTTCACTACTGTGTTGCAAACATGCCTGGTGGCGTTGCGCGTACTTCTACAATGGCACTTAACAATGCCACATTGCCATTTGGTCTAGCCCTAGCTAACAAAGGCCCAGCGAAAGCTATGCTAGAAGACAAGCATTTGCTTAACGGCCTAAACGTGCACGAAGGTAAGGTAACTTACAAAGCTGTGGTTGACGCGCTAGGTGAAGAACTAGGCCTTACCTATACACCAGCTGAAGTAGCGCTTAAAGGCGAATAATTTCTAAAGATTAGTCTCGGGTAGGGCTGTGGCCATACCCTTGAATAAGAATATCGGAATAAAAAAGCTCGGTATGTGAACATCACATCCGAGCTTTTTTGTATTTGAAATAAGTCTAACCGTTTATTGATGCGTTTACTGCTTTCAGTACGGCAATAGGGTCTTCCGCTTTAGTGATAGGTCTTCCCATAACTAAATAGCTCACGCCAGCTTTCATAGCATCGGGAGGCGTCATGACGCGCTTTTGATCACCAGCATCTGCGCCTACTGGGCGAATACCTGGTGTAACTAGCAGAAAATCGTCGCTGTGTTTTTCGCGTAATGCGCTGGCTTCCTGCGCTGAGCAGACAATGCCGTCTAATCCTGCTTTTTCTGTTAGTGCCGCCAGACGCAGCACTTGTTGCTCTGGTGTCACACCGCTTACTACATCCGCCAACTGCGCTTCATCCATGCTGGTAAGAACGGTAACCGCAATAAGTTTAGTTTGAGGGTTGCTGCTTGTTGCAATCGCCTCTTTAGCTGCTTGCATCATAGGTAGGCCGCCCGATGCATGTACGTTTACCATCCATACACCCAGCTCCGCCGCTGCTCTACACGCTTTCGCTACAGTATTTGGAATGTCATGGAATTTGAGATCTAAGAAAACGTCAAAGCCTTTAGCGATTAGCGCTTTTACGAATTCCGGTCCAAATAAGGTGAACATCTCCTTGCCCACTTTTAGCTTGCACAAGCTTGAATCTAATTTATCAACAAACGCCAATGCAGTGTCTTTATTGTCATAGTCTAATGCAACAATAACGCGTGGGTCATGCATGTTCTTTTATTCTCCGTCTAGCCCTTTGATAGGTTTTACTACGCCCCACTTTTTACAGCTAGGACATAACCAATATAATTTTCGACCGGAAAAGCCACAGCTGCCACAGCGGTATTTAGGGCGCTGCAACATTTGCTTTTCCACCAATTCTTTAAGTAAGCGTAAGCTATCAGCCGTGGTTTTATCTGAAAGCTGGTCAATGTAAAGCCCCATAAGGGTTTTAAAGCCGCGCATAGTCGGGCGTTTGCGAAGTTGCTCAAGTAAGTATTCAGCCGCCTGTGCCGTTTCACCGCGCTTCATAAGCACATCAACCATGGCTAAATAGGACGTAGCACACTCTTGCCAGTGCGCTTCTAAGTTCTTCTGAAAACTTTCCCAGTCGTCAGTTTCTTCAGCAATTTTTTCCAAACTGGGTACCGCTTCGCTAAACCAGTTGATATCGCGTTCGGCCACTTGCGTAAAGTACGCGTTGGCATCAGTAAAGCGTTTTTGATCAAGCGCTATATCACCTAACATAAGCCACGGCCTAACCGCATGTTCGTCGGCGTTTACCGCTTTTTGTAATAAGGTCAATGCCGCCCCTTGGCTATCGTTCTTCAACTCAACCGATGCTTGTTCACAATAAAAGTGTGCAAGGCGTTCGCACAAATCATCATTGTCACCATGACACTGCACCATACGTTCGGCTAATTCTATGGCTCTTTCCCACTCTTTCGTGGTCTGGTAGATACTGAAAAGTTGCTGTTGAGCTACAAGGTAGTGTTTATCGCTGTTAAGCAGTTGAAGAAAAGCATTTTCAGCACGCTCTAGAAAGCCTGCTTGTGTGTAGTCGTGACCAAGCTCCCTCAGTGCATTTTCTCGTTGGGCAGGTTGAAGCTCATCGCGGCTAACTAAATTCTGGTGGACTTTAATTGCGCGGTCTATTTCACCTCGGTGACGGAAAAAACTCCCCATCGCGATATGCGTCTCTACTGTGTCGCTATTCACGTTAATCATTTTGATTAGCGTATCGACTGCTTTATCAGGTTGGTCTGAGAGAAGGAAGTTTAGCCCCTTGTAATAATGCTTAGATAGAATGCTAGACTGCTTTCGCTGCGCTTGACGGACACTATTTCGGCCCATTATCCAGCCGTAACCTGCCGCAACAGGCAAAAGGAGAAACAGCAGTTCGAGCATTAGTGTTCTTGTTCCAGACTCTGTATTTTAGACTGCGCAGACATCAGCTGAACACGTAATTTTAGCCAGCTCATTAGCATTACCAAAATTCCGATACCAACGCCAATTGAAAGTGTTATCGCTATTAACGTCGATAAGCGAAGATTCGCCTGAGCAATTAAATAATTAACTGTTACTTGTGCTTCATTTTGTGAGCCAATGACAAACGCGATCGCGAGCAGCACCAAAATGATAAGAAACGTTAGGATCCCTTTCAACACTCAACCCTTTTTTGTTGATTTATTTACAAGAATAGCAAAATGCGAAAAGAGATAACACTAAAAGCGTAAGTGAAATGATGTTATACCAATCCGCATAGATATTTGCCCACTCAGAAGGCTCTGGCATTAAGCCGCGCCTTCGCTTTCTAGATCCTGACGTTGGGGTTTGGCAATAAGATTGTCTACCACTAAATCGTGGTGAAGGGCTGACATATTAGTAATAAAAATACAGTGTGTATAACCCGCCTGCATCGTTTCGAGCTTGTCATACATGGCTTTGTCTAGCTTTGATAGCTGGGCAAGACGCTTCTTAGTTAACGGCGTTATCGCACCGTGACACCGGATAGCGGTGACATCTGTGGCGCTGAGATGTATTTTTTCTTCATCTAACTGAGTTTTTATCTGTGTTCGCAACTTAGAAAAAAGGAAGTCGCGTTCTTTTATATACACTAAGCGGCTGTCGCTCTTTCTAACGCAGTGAACCACTAACGCTTGTTCAGATGTTTCTTTGAACATCGCCTCTAGAATTTGTGACTTGGGCTTAGCCTGCCCTTTGTCTGCAAAAAAGCCGTGCAGTGGGATAATATTTTGAGTGCGCGAAAAAGGATAAAGGTCATCAGATGCGTCACTTTGATACACCGTTTTGAGCCTGTCTAACGTAAAGCGGTTCATCACACATAGTACCGATAAAGACGGCATATGCCTAACCGCCAATTCCCAGATATAACGGTGAGTTGAGCGTTGAATACGCGCAATATCTCTTACTTTGAAATACGCGGTATTTTCTTCAACCATATGATCGACGCTCGAGCTCACTTTAGCCTTACGTGTATCTTCAACAAGGCACAACCTCACCACGCCCGTTTCCGCTTGGTAGTGCACAACCTTATATTTTTCACCTTTAATTTTCAGTTCCGGTACTGAAACACGAATTTCCTTTTGTAGCTCACTTTTCGGTGCAACAATTAACTTCATTCCACTTGCACTTAAATCAGCAACCCGCGCATCAATCGATGTCAGCAGTCCAACTTTAATAGAGGCAGGTTTATCAATAACGTAACGTGTCTCACTGCGTCTATCTAAATCCTCTTCCATTACATAATCAATTCGCCAATTATTGCCGCTAGCCCTCAAGGTTTTTGACAAGGGTTTGAAATCGCATTTTGCTGAAAGAGTCAGATTAGTAAGATAAGCAGACACGTCTTTACAGTAAAGAACATGGGAGATCTGCGCCAGTTGCTCAAATTCTTTACTGGCAATATCGTGAATAGCAAACGCTTTTTGTTTATCTTCTCGCGTCACGCTATCAAGTCGACAATGGGTACAGATGAAGTCGCCACTTTTGGCAAGAAGATAAACCAACGCGTTAAGCTGTTTTAATGCTAGCAGTTGTCTATGCGTCGCTGTTATTTGAACGTTACCATTTTTGGTTTTGATGTTGCCATGAAAGACATATGCTTCATTATACTTGCGTAGCTCGTCAACTAACGTCGCGAAGATAGGCTTATCTTGTAGGCTAGCCAAGAGTTTTTCGGCGTCGTTATGCTCGACATTGGCTTTGGTAAACAGGGCAATAATGGGCTTAAGCGACTTCTTCTCTGGCGCGAGAAACACGGGCAACCACGGGCTATTTTCAAGTATTCGGTCGCGTTCTAGTTCTTGCATGGCGCGTTCTATTTCTAAATCACGCTGCAAAGGCTGTTTATACGCGGTAATCGCTACATATCGTTTAAGGGTTGCAAGAAAGCCTTTATCCACGTCGTCTTGAAAAACAAACGATGTCTCATACTTCCCTAAGTGCTTGTTGTATTTTACCGACTCTAGTTCAAGCGTTATTTCAGTCGGTTCTTTAGTAAGTCCTTTAACTTCAGGAATAGTGAACGTAATAATGTCACCAGTAGAAGCGTTCGGTGGCCTTTTCGTTTCAAGAGCAATGCCTTTGTGTGACATCGAACTGATTGAACAATGACGGCCTTTCTCAAAATCGGGGGAAGAAATAGTAAAGTTTGGACGAATTGCGATGTCATCGCCGAAATCTATATCAGTAAACGATTGGCTTTCAACATTAAAAGCATCGACAATTTTTTTGAACTGTTCTTTTTTTATTTGGTTTTGGTAGAAGTCTGAGTTCATTACTGACTCAAACACGCCTACCGTATATCTGTCTTGATAAAGCGATGTTTCGTTTTTGAGTATCTGCGCGCCGACTTTATCAAGGCGCATTTGAACCCCGAAGTGCTTGAATTTCATGACGGGGAATTGAGCAAAGGCAGAGTTATCAGCAGGAGCGTCGGTTAACGACGTTAATCGAACAACCTCCTCTTTTACTACTTTTCGAACACTACTAGGTAGACGCTTCGAAAACTTGTTAATTCCTTCTAACAGCTTGTTTTGTTGTTCATAAGGAATTAACGCGCGAATGAGCGGCTGATATTGTTTTATTATTGCTTGTTCGTCGCCGGCTGACATTACTTCTATGAATACCGTTTATTATTATTTGAACAATATATAACCCTATTCGAGTTGGGGTCAATAGGTATCAAAAATTAAACGAAAGTATATCAGCAATAACGAGTGCCTTATTTTAGCTAAGGCAAATAAACTATTGAATTTTGCTAAATAACAATAAGGCAGCAGACACAAAAAAGCCGCTTTTCAGCGGCTTTTAAAATGCATTATGCGATTGAGGCGTCTACCCTTTCGCGAAGCTCTTTACCAGGCTTAAAGTGCGGTACATATTTACCGTCAAGTTTCACTGTCTCACCCGTTTTTGGGTTTCTACCTACGCGTGGAGCGCGGTAGTGAAGAGAGAAACTGCCAAAACCTCTAATTTCAATACGCTCACCCTTTTGAAGAGTTTGTGCCATTTGCTCTAGAAGTTCTTTTATCGCTAGTTCGAGTTCCTTCGCCGGAATATGACGCGCTTGATCCGCGAGCCGTTCAATTAATTCAGACTTGGTCATGCTTAACCTCATTGTCAATATTATTGTTTAAACAGCTATCGCGAATTGGGTGTGCATCTGCACACCCACAAAAGCATTATTCGCCTTTAGCAGCTTTAAATGCTTCTGCCATCGCGTTAGCGAAACCAACATCTTCTTGCTGGTTAACTTTATCGATAGCTTCTTTTTCGTCAGCCTGATCTTTCGCTTTAACAGATAGGTTAACAGTGCGGTTCTTACGGTCAACGCCCATGAACTTCGCTTCGATGCTATCACCAACGCTTGCTACTTCTGTTGCGTCTTCAACACGCTCTACAGCAAGATCTGCAACGCGGATGTAGCCGTCAACTTCTTCAGCTAGGTTTACAGTAACGCCTTTCGCATCAACTGCTGTTACTGTACCAGTAACGATAGCACCTTTCTTGTTATCTGTCAGATACTTGTTGAAAGGATCTTCTTCGATTTGCTTAACGCCAAGAGAGATACGCTCACGCTCTGGGTCGACTTGAAGTACAACTGCAGAGATTTCGTCGCCTTTCTTGTAGTCGCGAACCGCGTCTTCACCAGACTTGTTCCAGCTGATGTCAGAAAGGTGAACTAGACCGTCGATGCCGCCGTCAAGACCGATGAAGATACCGAAGTCAGTGATTGACTTGATCTTACCAGACACTTTGTCACCTTTTTCGTGTGACTCAGCAAATGTTTCCCAAGGGTTAGCAATGCACTGCTTAAGACCTAGAGAAATACGACGACGCTCTTCGTCAATTTCAAGAACCATTACATCTACAGTGTCACCTAGGTTAACAACTTTAGATGGGTGGATGTTCTTGTTAGTCCAATCCATTTCAGAAACGTGTACAAGACCTTCAACGCCGTCTTCGATTTCAACGAAGCAGCCGTAGTCAGTAAGGTTAGTAACCTGACCGTTGATCTTAGTACCTTCTGGGTAACGAGAAGCAATTTCTTGCCATGGATCGTTGCCCATTTGCTTCATGCCAAGAGAAACACGCTGCTTCTCTTTGTCGAACTTAAGTACTTTAACGTTGATTTCGTCACCAACATTCACGATTTCACTTGGGTGCTTAACGCGCTTCCAAGCCATGTCAGTGATGTGTAGAAGACCGTCTACGCCACCAAGGTCAACGAACGCACCGTAATCGGTAAGGTTCTTAACGATACCCTTGATTTCATGACCTTCTTCAAGGTTAGCAAGAAGCGTTTCGCGCTCTGCGCTGCTTTCTGCTTCGATAACTGCACGACGAGAAACAACAACGTTGTTACGCTTAGCGTCAAGCTTGATAACTTTAAATTCAAGCTCTTTGCCTTCAAGGTGCGTAGTGTCACGTACCGGACGTACGTCAACAAGAGAACCAGGAAGGAACGCGCGTACACTGTTAACTTCAACAGTGAAACCGCCTTTAACTTTACCGTTGATAACGCCTTTGATAGTAGCTTTATCTTCGTAAGCTTTTTCCAGCTCAACCCACGCTTCGTGACGCTTCGCTTTTTCGCGAGAAAGGATAGTTTCACCGAAACCATCTTCAACTGCATCTAGTGCTACGTCTACTTGGTCACCGATAGCGATTTCTAGTTCGCCTTCAGCGTTTTTGAATTGGTCAGCTGGGATAGCACTTTCTGATTTCAAGCCTGCATCAACAAGAACGATGTCTTTGTCGATAGAAACAACAGTACCTTTTACAATTGAACCAGGACGTGTTTCTAGTTCTTGTAAGCTTTCTTCAAAAAGTTGTGCAAAATTTTCAGTCATAAGTCTCAAATAACTTTTAAGTTGATATCCACGCTTCTTATCCGGATAACGCGGGGTTATTAAAATTAGTCGCCACTTCCTGTAGCAACACTGCTTTGGATGCGATCAGCTCTCGTCATTAAAGGCGTGAGGAAATAATATCCATCGCTTTTTCAAAGACTTGGTCAATATCCAAGTCCGTTGAATCTATAATTACTGCATCTTGTGCCGGTACCAAAGGAGCCACTGCACGCTGTGTATCGCGCTCGTCTCTTGCCTTGATATCGGTTAAAAGGCGCGCAATATTAACATCCATGCCCTTTGCTTTCAACTGGCTATAGCGGCGTTCTGCACGGGCTTCTGCGCTTGCTGTAAGAAAAATCTTTACAGGCGCTTCGGGAAATACCACTGTACCCATGTCGCGACCGTCGGCAACAAGACCAGGATCTTGTTGGAAAGCACGCTGTCTGCGAAGTAGTGCTTCGCGAACCCGGGGTAATGCCGCAACTTTTGACGCCACGGCGCCAACTTCTTCGGTGCGAATATCGTCAGTAACGTCTTCGCCTTCTAAGATTATGCGAGTGCTATCGCCATTCGTCTCGAAACTAACATCAAGACCGGTTGCTAGAGGAACAACACATTCTTCATCATCACACGGAAGGTCGTGGTGAAGTGCAGCAACTGCTAATACGCGGTAAATTGCGCCGCTATCTAGAAAGTGCCACCCTAATTTCTTTGCCAGCAAGCTACTTAACGTACCTTTACCAGCACCACTAGGACCGTCAACCGTGACTACGGGTGTGGAATGCATACCTGCTCCATCGTTTAAATTACTAAAAATCGCGCGCAATTATACGCTTTAGTGAGAGATAAGCAATGCCGCCTCTAATTGGCGGCATTGAACATCAGGTTTAACCTGATTCAGATCAATGGGGCAAGTAAGGCGATTACCGGCATTGCCTACCATTATTTATGAGGAATATTTTTTGAGCCTTTACGCGCTATACAGTGTTTTAAAGCGGGTAAAGTAGTCTGGGAACGTTTTGCGCGTGCAGCCCGGGTCGTTTATTGTTACCGGCGTATCGCTTAACGCAACAAGCGAGAAGCACATGGCAATGCGATGGTCGTTATACGTGTCTATCTCAGCATGTTTTAGCGAGTCAGTCGGCCACACTTTAATATAGTCATGCCCTTCTTCCACTTTCGCACCCAACTTTTGAAGCTCGGTGGCCATAGCCGCAAGACGATCTGTTTCCTTAACACGCCAGTTATAAATATTGGTCATGGTCGTTGGACCTTCAGCAAACAATGCCGTAGTCGCGATGGTCATGGCCGCATCTGGAATATGGTTCATATCCATGTTCACGCCTTTAAGCGGCGCACCCGTTATTTCAACATACTCATCGTTCCAAACCACCGTTGCACCCATGGCCTCAAGTACATCAGCAAAACGAATGTCACCTTGAATGCTGTTCTGGCCAATTCCGGTTACGCGTACCGTTCCACCTTTAATGGCACCGGCTGCAAGGAAGTAAGATGCTGACGATGCATCGCCTTCTACCATAAATTTACCCGGCGCAATATACTTAGCGTCACCAGAAATCGTGAACGTTTGGTAGTTATCATTTTTAACAGTAACGCCAAACTTCGCCATGGTATCTAACGTGATATCGATATAGGGTTTAGAGACCAACTCACCTTTTATTCGTATAGTCACATCACCTGAAAATAATGGGGCAGCCATTAAAAGCGCAGTCAAGAATTGGCTAGATACGCTGCCGTCTACCGACATTTCACCGCCGTTTAAAGTCTTACCTTTAACTTGTAGCGGCGGGTAACCTTCATTTTTAAGGTAAGTTACTTCAGCATCGGCTTCGCGCAGCGCATCGACTAAGTCGCCAATTGGGCGCTCTTCCATACGCGGCTCACCGGTAAGTACTGTGTCGACATTACTAGCAGCAAGTGCCGCGCACAAAGGTCGCATTGCTGTACCGGCATTGCCTAGGAAAAGCTCTAAGGGCTCAGCTACGTTGAACGCGCCACCGTTACCTTGTACAACACATTGCGTTTTGTCTTCGCTCAAGCGATAGTTAATGCCTAATTTAGTGAGTGCATTTAACATGTGCTCAATATCTTCGCTATCAAGCAAGTTAGTTAATTCAGTTTCACCTTCAGCTAACGCGGCTAGCAGTAGTGCGCGGTTAGACAGACTTTTTGAGCCAGGTACATTGACCTCTCCCGATACTTTTGCAATCGGGTCTAATGTTAACTGCTCCATTTTATCCATTCACTCTTTCAAATTCGCGCATAAATTCAACTAGCGCAACAATGCCCTCTACTGGCATTGCATTATAAATACTGGCACGCATGCCCCCTACTGAACGATGCCCTTTAAGAGCAAGTAACCCTGCTTCTTGTGACTGTTTAAGGAACAATCCGTCAAGTTCAGCATTGGCTAAATGAAACGGCACGTTCATTTTTGAACGGTTGTCAGGGTGAACTTTACTTGAATAGAAGTCAGAGCTGTCGATAGCTGAATACAATAACGCCGCTTTTTCAGCATTGCGTTTAGCCATAGCGTCAACGCCGCCCATATCTTTAAGCCATTCAAATACAAGCCCCGCTAAGTACCAAGAGAACGTTGGCGGTGTGTTGTACATAGAGTCAGACTTTGCCGCTAGTGCATAATCGAAGATAGAGGGCGTTTCTTTACGTGCTTTGCCAACCAGGTCTTCGCGAACAATAACAACTGATAAGCCGCTTGGGCCGATATTCTTTTGTGCGCCAGCGTATATAACGCCATGTTTTGCTACATCTAACGGCTGAGACAATATAGTCGAAGACATATCAGAAACAAGCGGAACCTTGCCCGACTCTGGTAGCCAATCAAAAGCTATTCCGTCAACGGTTTCATTTGGACAGAAATGGTAATACGCGGCAGATTGATCAATATCGCTCAACTGAGGCTGCGCAACGTAGTGACAGCCGTCTTTTTCAGACACTTCACCCACCACTTTGGCGTGGTTGTATTTGTTTGCTTCGTCAACGGCACCTTTAGACCAAGAACCGCTGACTAAGTGAAGACTGGTATCGTTAGCGTTGGATAAGTTGAGCGGTACAGCGGCAAATTGCCCACGCCCACCACCGTGCGTGAACAGCACATGGTAGTTGGAAGGAATGGACAATAAATCTCGCAAATCTTGCTCAGCTTTTGCCGCTATTTCAATGAAGTCTTTACCACGATGGCTTACTTCCATTACAGAGCAGCCTAGATCGCGCCAATTTGTAAATTCTGATTGTGCTTTTTCCATGACTTCTTTTGGAAGCATAGCCGGGCCAGCACTAAAATTAAAAACCTCTTTCATCGCGTTTTTCAACACCTGTAGATAATTACCGTTTAACTCGCTTTTTTTTGAACGTTTTGCGGGTCTATTAGGTAAACAAGCGGCTTAAGCCGCTTGTTTGAAAGAACACTGATAATGCGCAAGTATGAATACCTGCGCCCTATCCCTACTCTTCTGTCGTTGAGCCGTCACCGTCTTCTGCGGTGTTCTCTTGCTCTTGAACAGCAGTTTCTGCTTGTTCTGGCGCATCGTCTGAAATGATTAGGTTACCGTCTTCGTCGAATTCTTGTAACTCTTCCACTTCTTCAATGCGTTGTAACCCTACAACGTGCTCACCTTCTACTGTACGTATTAAGCGAACGCCTTGTGTGTTACGGCCTACTACTGACACTTCGCCTACACGGGTACGAACCAGTGTGCCTTGGTCACTAATAAGCATAATTTCATTGGTTTCGTCTACTTGAACCGCGCCAACCACTTTACCATTACGCTCAGACACCTTAATTGATACAACACCTTGTGTCGCACGGCTCTTCGCAGGGTAATCTTCAAGCGGAGTACGCTTACCGAAACCATTCTCTGTTGCTGTCAGGATTGGGCCGTCGCCTTTAGGAACAATAAGTGATACCACTTTTTGACCATCTTGCAGACGAATACCGCGAACACCTGTGGCTGTTCTTCCCATAGGACGAAGTGCCAGAAGCTCTTCACCCGTCTCTGGGTCACGCTTAACTTCACCGGTTTCGCTGTCGCGAAGCTTCTCGTTGAAGCGAACCACTTTACCTGCATCAGAGAACAACATAATGTCGTCATCACCGTGAGTGATATCAACACCAATCAGCTCATCACCTTCGTTCAGGTTAACGGCGATAATACCGCTTGAACGTGGGCGAGAATATAGGCTCAGGTCAGTCTTTTTAACCGTACCGTTTGCCGTCGCCATCAGTACAAACTTGCCTTCCTCAAACTCTTTAATAGGAAGAATAGCAGTAATACGTTCGTTTTCTTCAAGCGGTAGAATGTTAACAATTGGGCGTCCGCGCGCGTTACGGCTAGCAAACGGCAACTGATATACTTTCAACCAGTACAAACGACCACGGGTTGAGAAGCAAAGTATGTGATCGTGGGTATTCGCTACCAATAATCTTTCGATGAAATCTTCATCTTTCATCTTGGTTGCTGATTTACCACGGCCACCACGACGCTGTGCTTCGTAGTCTGTAAGTTTTTGATATTTCACATAACCTTCGCGAGAAAGCGTTACTACAACATCTTCTTGCTCTATAAGATCTTCAATATCAATATCGTGACTTGCTGCCGTAATTTCAGTTCGACGCTCATCACCAAATTCATCACGTACTTTCTCAAGTTCTTCTTGAATCACTTCCATCAAACGCTCTGGGCTGTTTAGGATGTGAAGAAGTTCAGCGATGATCTCTAGAAGTTGCTTGTACTCTTCTAGAATTTTCTCGTGCTCAAGACCTGTTAGCTTGTGTAAGCGAAGGTCAAGAATAGCTTGCGCTTGCTGTTCTGTCAGGTAGTACTTGCCGTCGCGAATACCAAATTCTGGCATTAGCCAATCAGGGCGTGCAGCGTCATCGCCTGCGCGCTCAAGCATTTGCGCTACATCACCTAAGTCCCAACCTTGTGCTACAAGCGATTTCTTGGCGTCTGCTGGGCTTTGTGACGCTTTAATCAACTCGATAATCGGGTCGATGTTCGCAAGCGCTATCGCCAAACCTTCAAGAATGTGAGCGCGGTCACGGGCTTTACGTAATTCAAAAACCGTACGACGTGTTACTACTTCACGGCGGTGAAGAATAAAGCATTCTAGCGTTTCTTTAAGGTTGAATACCTTAGGCTGACCGTTATCAAGCGCAACCATGTTAATACCGAATACCGTTTGAAGCTGGGTATTCGCGTATAAATGATTAAGTAGGACTTCGGCAGATTCGTTGCGTTTAACTTCGATAACAATGCGCATACCGTCTTTATCAGACTCGTCTCGCAGTGCAGAAACGCCTTCGATGCGCTTTTCTTTTACCAGTTCAGCAATCTTTTCAATAAGACGCGCTTTGTTAACCTGGTAAGGGATCTCGTTAACAACAATGGTTTCTTTACCGTTGCTGTCAGTTTCAATTTCCGCCTTAGCACGAAGATAAATTTTACCGCGACCTGTGCGATACGCATCTTCAATTCCCTTGCGCCCGCTGATCATAGCTGCCGTTGGGAAATCTGGACCTGGGATGTGTGTCATCAAGTCGTCGATGGTAATAGACGGATCTTGAATTAACGCTACGCAGCCGTTGATCACTTCGGTGAGGTTATGTGGCGGAATATTCGTCGCCATACCAACCGCAATACCCGATGAGCCGTTAACAAGAAGGTTAGGCACCTTCGTTGGTAATACTTCAGGAATATGCTCTGTACCATCGTAGTTAGGTACGAAATCTACGGTCTCTTTATCTAAATCGGCAAGTAACTCGTGCGCAATTTTAGCCATGCGAACTTCGGTATAACGCATCGCAGCAGCAGAGTCGCCGTCTACCGATCCGAAGTTACCTTGACCGTCTACTAGCATATAGCGAAGTGAGAACGGTTGGGCCATACGAACAATAGTGTCGTAAACTGCAGAGTCACCGTGAGGGTGATATTTACCAATTACGTCACCTACCACACGGGCAGATTTTTTGTATGGCTTGTTAAAGTCGTTTTTCAGTTCGTTCATTGCGAACAGCACACGACGGTGCACTGGCTTCAAGCCATCTCTTACGTCAGGCAAGGCTCGCCCGACAATAACGCTCATCGCGTAATCAAGGTAAGAGTTCTTTAACTCTTCCTCAATATTAACGGGGAGGATTTCTTTAGCGTTATCAGACATAAACTGCTTAATCCCTTTATCTTGGTTTGTTCTGCGTTATCCAGCACTTCGCTTCACATCATTGTGAAAACAAGGCGTGGGAGCGCACTGTTATTATTATGTGGGTCATAATCGTGCTTCGAGTGTACCACTTGATGACAGAATTATGTAGCGCTTAATTACGCTTATTAATCAACTAAAAGGCAAGCGATTATTTTTCGTTCGACCCTTCTTATAATTTGTCTATTTCTGTTTAAAAACAGTGAAACACAACCTCGATTTACGATATCTTAAAAAGAGATAGATTAAGGATTGTTTTACTCATGACGAACGTCGATCAACAAGAAATCAATAAGTTCTCTGAACTCGCTTCACGCTGGTGGGATCCAGAAGGCGAATTTAAGCCATTGCACCTTATTAACCCACTTCGCTTAGACTTCATTAATCAACACAGTGAAGGCCTGTTTGACAAAAAGGTCGTCGATATTGGCTGTGGTGGCGGTATTTTAGCAGAGTCTATGGCGTGTGCAGGCGCGACGGTAACCGGCTTGGATATGGCTGAAGCCTCGTTAGAAGTAGCGAAGCTGCACGGTTTAGAATCAGGGGTAAAAGTTGACTACGTATGTTCAACTGCCGAAGCATTCGCAGAAGCAAATGCGGGACAGTTCGACGTGGTAACCTGTATGGAAATGTTAGAGCATGTACCCGACCCGGCTTCTGTTGTATTGGCCTGTGCTAAGTTGGTTAAGCCTGGTGGCCATGTTTTCTTTTCTACGCTTAACCGAAACCTAAAGTCTTATCTGATGGGGATCGTAGGAGCGGAATATATCCTTAAACTGGTTCCAAAAGGCACCCACGATCACAGTAAGTTCATCAAACCATCTGAACTTATGGCGATGACCGATAATGCTGGTTTGCTGCCTCGAGATATGACAGGTCTACACATGGACCCAATTTCTCAAGGCTTTTATCTTTCTGCGAATAATGTCGACGTTAACTACTTACTATATACAGTAGCGCAAAATTAATTTAACACTATATATTGGGTTGCGGCGATATTTTAAACACCATATATCGTGTTTATATAAAAACTATTTTCTAAGAATAAATTAATTTTTATGTCGAAGAAATAATTAAAAATGCTTGCAATCCAGATATTTTACGCTTGTAGAACGCTAAAAAGTTAGTTGTTACTAACATAAATTTCATGCCAGATTGAGTGCTTGAAATACCACCAGATATTGGGTTGCATTAAGACTAAAACCTCACTATCTTGTGTTTAATTCAGCACGTGATCCCAATGCAGATTTTCTGGGATCGCACAGATCGCTAACGAGATTATGGCAATGCCATATGAAGTGTGTGACATCAACCTCGCTGAAAATATAAATGCAGTGAAAAAATTAAATGAGCAGTCTCTACTTTGTACTTTCGGTATTGGTTTAGGCCGCTTTCGTGTGTGTTGTTATCTGGCGTGAGCCGATGGTGATAATGTCACTCACACTCAATAAATTAAAAATGAAAATGGGCATTACATAGCCCACGCATCAAGCGCTAACAGACAAACGGCCAGTAACATGAACAACAACTTATTAGTCACCAAACGCAACGGTGAAAAAGAGTCCATCGACTTAGAGAAAATCCACAAAGTCGTGACATGGGCAGCCAAAGGACTTAAAAACGTTTCAGTTTCACAAGTTGAAATCAAGGCACAAATCCAGTTTTATGACGGTATCAATACTAGCGAGATCCATGAAACCCTGATCAAATCAGCGGCAGATCTTATTTCTACCGATGCGCCAGATTATCAATACCTAGCTGCGCGCTTGGCCATTTTCCACCTTCGCAAAAAAGCCTATGGTCAATTTGAGCCGCCTGCCCTACTTGAGCATGTAGGTAAGATGGTTGATATGGGCAAATACGATAAGCACTTGCTTGAAGACTACACGCCTGAAGAATTTGCTGAAATGGACTCGTATATCGACCATTGGCGAGACATGAACTTCAGCTACGCTGCAGTTAAACAGCTTGAAGGTAAATACCTGGTTCAAAACCGAGTTACAGGTGAAATCTACGAAAGTGCACAGTTCCTATATATCTTAGTGGCGGCATGCCTTTTCGCAAATTACGATAAAGCGACGCGTATGGACTACATCCGCCGCTTCTATGATGCCGCTTCAACATTCAAGCTGTCATTGCCTACACCTATTATGGCTGGCGTACGTACGCCTACTCGCCAGTTTAGCTCATGTGTACTTATCGAAACCGGCGATAGCTTAGACTCAATCAATGCAACGGCAAGTGCCATTGTTAAATACGTAAGCCAGCGTGCGGGTATCGGTGTAAACGCAGGCCGTATTCGCGCACTAGGTAGCCCTATTCGCGGCGGTGAAGCATTCCATACGGGTTGTATTCCGTTCTACAAATACTTCCAAACAGCCGTTAAAAGCTGTTCACAAGGTGGTGTTCGTGGTGGCGCTGCTACGCTGTTCTACCCTATTTGGCATATGGAAGTTGAATCACTGTTAGTGCTTAAGAACAACCGTGGTGTTGAAGAAAACCGTGTACGTCATCTAGATTACGGCGTTCAGTTCAACAAACTAATGTACCAGCGCATGATGAAAGACGGCTATATCTCACTATTTAGCCCATCTGACGTTCCAGGTCTTTACGATGCTTTCTTCGCTGACCAAGAGAAGTTTGAAGAGCTATACGTTAAATACGAAAACGACGACAGCATCCGCAAAAAGCAAATTAAAGCCATGGAGCTATTCAGCTTGTTCATGCAAGAGCGTGCAAGCACAGGTCGTATTTATCTACAAAACGTTGACCACTGTAATACGCACAGCCCGTTTAACCCAGAAGTTGCGCCAGTTCGTCAGAGCAACCTGTGCCTTGAAATTGCGCTACCTACTAAGCCGCTTCAGCACGTTAATGATGAGAACGGTGAAATTGCACTATGTACGCTGTCAGCGTTTAACTTAGGTGCGATTAAGTCACTGGACGAGTTTGAAGAGCTGTCTGACCTTGCAGTACGTGCGCTAGATAACCTGCTTGATTACCAGGACTACCCCGTTCCTGCTGCATATAACGCTACAATGGGACGTCGTACGCTAGGTGTCGGTGTTATCAACTTTGCATACTACCTTGCTAAAAATGGCGTTAAATATTCTGATCACAGCGCGAACGGTCTAGTTCACCGCACATTCGAAGCAATGCAGTACTATCTACTAAAAGCGTCGAACAATCTTGCGAAAGAAAAAGGTGCGTGTCCTAAGTTTAACGAAACCACCTATTCTCAAGGCATCATGCCAATTGATAGCTATAAGAAAGATCTTGATAGCGTATGTAATGAACCACTTCACTACGACTGGGATGCACTTCGTGAAGAAATCAAAACTCACGGTTTGCGTAACTCTACGCTGTCAGCATTAATGCCGTCAGAGACGTCTTCTCAGATTTCTAACGCGACAAACGGCATTGAGCCACCGCGTGGTTTTATCAGCATTAAGTCGAGCAAAGATGGTGTACTTAAGCAAGTTGTACCTGAGTACGAAACGCTAAGAGACCAATACGAGCTACTTTGGGATATTCCTTCAAACGATGGTTACCTACAACTTGTTGGTATCATGCAGAAGTTTATCGACCAAACTATCTCAGCGAATACCAACTACGATCCAAGCCGTTACGAAGGTAACAAGGTACCAATGAAGCTTCTTCTTAAGGATCTTCTTACTACGTATAAACTGGGCGTTAAAACACTTTACTATCATAACACTCGCGACGGCGCGTCAGACACATCTGCTCTCGATGCTAAAGCGAGCGAGCCTATGCCACGTCAAGAAGAAGTGGTTGTAGAGGAAGATGATGATTGTGCAGGTGGTGCGTGTAAGATTTAGAACACGCCCCCTGTTTAAATGGCAAATGCATAAAAGGAGTTAACTGCATTTGCCATTAACGTTTCGCAGCAAGAACACAAACAATAATACGCGTTAATCATTAAGTTTTTAGTTAGGCCATCATGAAATACACTACGTTTAATCAGCAAAGTACTAATCCATTGATCGAGCCGATGTTTTTCGGTAACCCCGTAAACGTTGCACGCTACGACCAGCAAAAGCATGCCATATTCGAAAAGCTTATTGAGAAGCAAATTAGCTTTTTTTGGCGCCCTGAAGAAGTTGACGTTTCTCGCGACCGTGTTGATTTCCAAAAATTGACCGACCCAGAAAAGCACATCTTTATTTCAAACCTTAAGTACCAAACCCTGTTAGATTCGGTGCAAGGCCGTAGCCCGAACATCGCGTTCTTGCCTATTATTTCATTACCAGAGTTAGAAACTTGGGTTGAAACATGGTCTTTCTTCGAGACTATTCACTCACGTTCGTATACTCATATTTTGAGAAACTTGTTCTCAGACCCAAGCGAAATATTCGAAGATATCGTAGTGAATGACGAAATTAAGCGACGTGCTGCTGATATTTCTAAATATTACGATGATCTCATTTTCGCCACTCAGCTTTGGCAGACACAGGGTGAAGGCGTACATACAGTGAATGGTGTTGCACACACTATCAACATGTATGAGCTTAAGAAGAAGCTTTACCTATGCATGAACTCGGTGAACGCACTGGAAGCAATCCGTTTCTACGTGTCTTTTGCCTGCACATTCGCTTTCGCTGAGCGGAAGCTGATGGAAGGTAATTCTAAGATTATTCGTTTGATTGCCCGTGACGAGAATCTGCACTTATCTTCAACACAGCATATCCTTAATTTGTGGGCTAAGGGTAAAGATGACCCTGAAATGGCGCAAATTGCAGAAGAGTGTAAAGAAGAAGCGCGCGCTATCTTCATGAACGCTGTTGAGCAAGAAAAGCAGTGGGCTGACTACTTGTTCCAAAACGGCTCAATGATTGGTTTGAATAAAGAAATTCTTTGCCAGTACGTTGAGTACATTGCGAATCAACGTATGTCTGCTATTGGTCTAGACACCCCGTTCGAGATAAGCAGTAATCCACTTCCATGGATGAATAACTATTTGAATTCAGACAACGTGCAAGTGGCACCTCAAGAGTCTGAAATCAGCTCTTATCTTGTTGGTCAAATCGACTCTGCCGTGAGCGAAGACGACTTTGCTGATTTTGAGCTGTAAAACTACAGCTTGATGAGCAGCAACGATAAATCACTCCGCATCGACGTTGTCGATGTGGGGGCGATTATTTCCCCTTCTGATTCCACTATCTTAAACGCCCTTGAAGCAGCGGACGTTCATATTCACTACCATTGTCGTGAAGGCTTTTGTGGTGCATGCCGCACAAAGCTAATTGAAGGCGAAGTTGAGTACACCACAGATCCCCTCGCCTTCATTGACGACGATGAAATTCTTCCTTGTTGTTGCGTGGCTAAATGCCCGCTAAAAATAAAAGTACCGCTGTAAAATCTTCATTCATCGTTCTCACTATCACTCTCACAGTGTTTCTGCGCGTTAGAGTAATCCACTTCAATAGTTTTACGTAGCAACTTAACACTAATCAAACGTAAGGATAATGTTATGAGCGAAGTTTCTGGAAAAGTTGTCATCATTACAGGTGCAAGTAGCGGGCTTGGAGAAGCAACGGCGAAAATGCTTGCGGATAAAGGTGCTAAATTAGTGTTGGGCGCCCGCCGTGAAGACCGTCTTAAAAAACTTGTAGATGAAATTGAATCTTCAGGTGGCCAAGCTACTTATCAAACGGTAGATGTCACGAAAAAGGATGAAGTCAAGGCGCTTGCGAAAGCGGCCATAGATGCCTATGGGCGTATTGACGTGCTCGTCAACAATGCTGGTCTTATGCCACTCGCTCCGCTTGACGAGATGAAAGTTGACGAGTGGGATCAGATGATAGATGTAAACATAAAAGGCGTTATGTATGGAGTAGCAGCTGTATTAGGACAAATGCGAGAGCAAAAAAGCGGGCATATTATCAATCTTTCCTCTGTGGCAGGTCATGTTGTGTTCCCTAGAGCAACGGTTTATTGCGCAACTAAATTCGCTGTTAAAGCAATAAGTGAAGGCATTCGCAGAGAGTCAAATGGTGAAATTCGCTCTACCAACATCTCACCTGGTGCAGTGGCGACAGAACTTACTGACCACATTTCTCACAAAGACTCAAAGCAAATGGCAGATGATATGTATGACGATGCTATAGATGCAGATGCTATTGCACGTGCAGTAACGTTTGCCATAGAGCAGCCTGGCGACGTAGACATAAACGAAATGATCATCAGACCTACCCGTCAGGAACTCTAATACAGCTCATTTCTAACGTAATGGTATAGATTGGCCATCTAATAATTAAGCCTGCAAAAGCAGGCTTAATTTATTTCTGAATCTAAAGTACTTTTTCGATGGCATACAATTCTTCATCGATGACCTGTAAGCGAGATGCAACAACGGCTCTCGCGTCGTTTACGCCTTTATTATAAAACGATGCGCCCATTTCTTTACTAATGAAGTCCAGAAGAAATTCTCCGTCAAATTGACCAAGTTCCACGCTTAATTCATCATCAAAATATCGTTGCAGTTTAGCGACTAGCGCGTCTTTTTCCTCACGGGTAAATGCAATATCACTCATTGTCATCCTTCATTTGTCACTTATAAAATGTCACGTTCTTTGTGTTAGACTCAACTATCGTTTTTCTTGCTCGTTAGCAATTATAAACGTTTTAACGTTAACACGCCGCACGCCTAATTTTAGATTTTTTTAGCATGTAGACTCGGCCTGGTATGATTTTCGTATACACCTTGTAGGCTTCTCTATTTTTAATTGCTGATTGTCTAAAAACAGTTATTTTAATGCAGAGTCTACATGCCCTTTTGTTCAAAGCACTAGCGCAATAGTTTGCGTAGATAATTACATCAAAATGGGGCATCGCTTTCACGTAATTTGCGAGGTTAACAATGAAAGTTCTACCTATTATCGGAATAACAACCGTACTAGCAGCAAATAGTTTACCTGCTTGCGCCAACCCTAACCCTCATAAAGATAAATCACTCCCTCCGGGTATAGAGAAGAAGTATGAACGAACAGGTGAATTACCGCCGGGTTGGGAAAAAAAGCTAGCCGTTGGAAATCGTTTAGATCGTGATATTTACAACCATGCCCGCATCATTGTGCCTTTGGGAGAAGACGGGTTAGTAACAGTTCGCATTGAAAACAAAGTGGTACGCCTTATTCAAGCCACAAGGGAAATTGTAGAGATTTTAGATTAAGCCTGCTCATAGCTGAAAGAGAGCTTCTGATATGGAGCTCTTAGCTCACTTTTACTTATGGCTTACTATCAACATTTGAAAATTGACTTGCCCTCACTCGACAGTAGTATCTGGAATCAACCATAGTTTTTTAGTTGGGTAGCCATCATGTTATCCCTGCAACACATCACGCAGGATATACTAGAGCCAGTTATTCTTTGTTGTACATCAAGACTCAACAATCCCCAACTTAATGACTTGTTTAACACTTCTATAATAATGGCGGCGTTTCATTTTCTATGATGAAAGTACAAACGGCCCCAATTGCAATAAAGAAATCAGGAACAAAAAATGGCAGCTAACGCACTGTTTAAGCCTTACTCAAAGGGCAACTTATCGTTAACCAACCGAATTGTTATGGCCCCCATGACTCGTCAATTTTCGCCTAACGGCGTACCTACCAACGATGTAGCTGGTTACTATAAACGCCGAGCTCAAGGTGGCACAGGTTTGATTATCACCGAGGGCACTACAGTAAACGATAAGGTAGCTACGATGGATGCAAATATCCCTCAATTCCATGGCGATGAAGCGCTAGCCGGTTGGAAAAATGTGGTAGATGAAGTTCACAGTGTCGGTGGGAAAATTATGCCTCAACTATGGCACGTGGGTATGGCGAGGGTAGCGGAAAAAGCGCCTTATCCTGAACTTCCAAGTGCAGGGCCTTCAGGTTTATTCAAACCAGGAAAACAGGGCGCTGAACCTATGACCGTTGAACACATTGAATCCGTGATTACTGCCTTTGCACAAGCAGCAGCAGATGCCAAAACTATCGGTATGGATGGAATTGAGATTCACGGTGCTCATGGTTATCTAATCGACCAGTTCTTCTGGGAAGGCACAAACCAGCGAACTGACAGTTGGGGCGGTAACATGGAAAATCGTGGACGATTTGCGGTTGAAATAATTAAAGCCATACGTGATGCAACCGGTCCCGATTTTCCGATCGTACTGCGCTATTCGCAGTGGAAACAACAAGATTACACCGCTCGTTTAGCGCACACGCCCCAAGAACTAGAACAGTTTCTTCTTCCGCTAAGTGAAGCTGGTGTAGATGTTTTTCATTGTTCTCAGCGCCGCTATTGGGAAAACGAATTTGAAGGCAGTGATTTAAACCTTGCAGGCTGGACGAAAAAATTAACTGGAAAGCCCACCATAACGGTAGGTTCAGTTGGGCTAAATGACGACTTTTTCGGCGCATTCAAAGGGCAAGATTCCAGCACTCGCTCAGTCGATGATTTACTTGAACGTTTAGACGCTGGCGAATTTGATCTGGTTGCTGTAGGAAGAGCGTTACTACAAGATCCGAACTGGGCAAACAAAATAAAAGAAAACCGCACCAACGAACTAGAGCAATACTCTGGTAAAGCGTTAGCAACGCTGTCTTAAGCCCGATTAAATTAAGCACTAGCGCGGCAAAGTTGCGCTAGTGCCTCTCCCAAAATGACTCAAAGTCTGATTTGCTGAGCGGTTTTGCAATGAAATAACCCTGCGCATAATCACAGCCCATGCTTTTTAGAATATCGTATTGTTCTTGTGTCTCGACACCTTCCGCTACTACCTTTATTCCGAGTTTATTCGCCATCACAATAATGGCTTCGCACAGCACCTTATCATTGCTAACGTCAGTCATCGACTTCACAAAGCTCCTGTCAATCTTGATAAAGTCTGTAGGAAAGCGCTTTAAATAAGAAATAGAGCTGTAACCTGTACCAAAATCATCCAACGCGATATCAACGCCCGCTTGCCTAAACTGGAAAAGCTTCTTGGACACCATCTCATTGGCTTCCATTAATAAGTTTTCCGTGACTTCAAGAAGTATAGAACGCGCAGAGATCTTCTGGTCTAAAAGCAGGTTTAACCATTGAGTTATATTAGATTCTAAATTGAAGTAGTGGCTAGGTGACGTATTAATACTCACCTGCAGCTCTTGACGGTTTTGGGCTTTCCATTGTTTGATATTGGCACAGACTTCATTAAATACCCAATTACTGATATCAATGATGAGTCCAGATTCTTCAGCAAGTGGAATAAATTCATCGGGTGTAATTCTCCCCTTCGTGGGATGCTGCCATCGAAGTAACGCTTCAGCTTTCATCACTTTCTGGCTGCTGAAACATGCAATTGGCTGGTACTCAATAAACAATTCTTTGTTCTTAACTGCATAGCGCAAATCATTCAACAAGGTCATTCTCTTGATTGCTGCAGTTTGCATGTCGTGGGTATAATACTGATAGTTGTTTTTACCGAGATCTTTAGCACCGTACATCGCTTGGTCGGCATTCTTTAACAGGCCTTTGACATCTTTTGCGTCGTCCGGATATAAGGTGACACCTAGGCTCGCGCTAGTATGCACACGTTCCAGCTCTAAACTATAAGGTTTTACGATCTCGCCAAGTAGCTTTTGTACGACCAGTTCTATAGAACTTAGGCCTTTAATGCCGTTTAGGATAATGACAAATTCGTCACCGCCTAATCGGGAAACGGTGTCATCTGAACGCAAACACTGCTTTATTCTTCTGGCGCACTCAATTAAAAGCTTATCACCTATATCGTGACCAAGCGTGTCATTAATATCTTTGAAATTATCAAGGTCCAAGAATATCACCGCTACCTTATCGCTCTCTCTATCGGCAGCCTTAATGGCTAACTGTAAGTGATCCAACATAAGGTTTCGGTTAGGAAGTCCTGTCAAAGAATCAAAGTTGGCTTGCTTCCATATAAGTTGATTCGCCAGCTCTCTTTCAATAGCGATGCTAGCGATATGCGCGAACTGCTCGATTAAGCGCATTTCTTCCGCTGTCGGTACTGCTTTTTCTCTATGATAAATTGCAAAAGTACCAATAGCGTCACCATTAGCTCCTTGTATTGGTTGTGACCAACAAGAGCATACACCAGCGCGCAATGCTAAATCTTTCCAATCGGTCCAAAAGGGGTGCGTACTGATATCTTCAACAATGGTCGGTAAGTTCGTCGCGGCTGTATTTCCACATGATCCCCTGCCTACACCAAACTCAACGCCATCGATAGCGTCGTTATAAAAGTCGGGTAAAGAAGGCGCAGCACCCTTTTTCAGCTTGCCATCTTCTAATAGCAGGATACTGCAAATTTGATCTGTGTATTCGGCCTCTATAGCATTCACAATGTCGTGGAGTACGGTATGCAATGACTCTGCATTTACCACTTTCTCTAAAATAGCGCTCCTCACACGGGTGATTTTTTGTGTTTGAGCTAGCTTAAATTGGTACTCTTCCAACTGAGTTGAGAGATCATTGAATTCTTGTCGCTGTAGTTCCGACTCTACAAGTTTTGCAAGCTGCTCTAATTGCTGTATTTGAACGCAATTGAATATTTTTGGATTATTATCCGACACACATAGCGTTCCCACCGCAAACCCTTCTATCATCAGCCTAACACCCGCGTAAAAACGAATGCGAGGATGACCAACCACAAAAGGATTGCTTTTGAAGCGAGGGTCCTCTTGAGTATCTGGAACGACTAAGGTTTTGTCCTGCGCTATAGCATGGGCACAAAAGGCGACATCCCTTTCTGTTTCAGTCATATCGAGATTAATAGCCGACTTAAACCACTGCCTACTGTCATCGACAAATGTGATGGATGCGAATCTACAATCAAAAATGCTACTTGCTAGTCGAGTAATACGGTCAAAGCGCTCTTCTGGTGGGGTATCGAGCACTCTCAGTTTGTTGAGTGCGGCTAGCCTCTCATGTTCATTTACAATAGTCGGGGGTGTGCGCACAACTCACTCCTAAATCCAACACGGTCGAATTGCGCACATTGTGCAACACGCTTTCAATAGCGTGGTTAAGCCAGTTGGACATTATTTCTGCCGCTCTCTTTGGCTTTATATAATGCGTCATCGGCTTCCGATAGTGCTGACTCAATAGTGTCATGATGTTCTTTTACATAAGATACACCCGCACTAACAGTGATATCAATAAACTTCCCATTCACATCTAGAGGGTTTTTACTTATTCGATCTCTTAACTTTTCAGCTAACTTGAAGGCGCCTGCGCGGTCGGTATCAGGCAATAAAAGTACGAATTCCTCGCCGCCAATGCGCGCTACGCAATCTGCATTACGCGAAGACATTTTTAAAATTTTTGCTACGTGTTTAATCGCTTTATCACCCATGTCGTGGCCGTGAGTGTCGTAGATACGTTTAAAAAAATCGATATCGAATCACCACTGACAGCGATCGCTTGTAGCGGTGACTAGCCGCTATTGCTTGTTGGAAAATTCAAATATTGCTCTTTAGTCTAGAAATATGCGTTAACGCTCCCCCATTAAACTCTATAGAACTATTTCGCCACGGCGGAAAATAACGCTTTTTCTATTTTAAACGTAGCGTATAAAACGCTATTTTTTTATAACCAAGTAGATGCCACCCAACGTAGCTATTGAAGCAACCAGGATCTGCATTGTGAGTGGCTCACCAAGCGCTATCCACCCCATCAGCGATGCTATGACAGGCACGCTCAGTTGCACTGTCGCGGCGGTGGTTGATTTGATAAGGGGAAGCGCGCTGTACCAAATAGCGTATCCGCAACCCGATGCAAACACCCCTGATGCAAGCGCGTAATAAACACCCTCGCTGTCTAAGACAAAATTATCTGCGCCCACGAAGCAAACCACACCAACCAAAGGAACACAGAAAAATGCGGCATAGACGAAATTACCCGATGTAGATAAAAGGGCTGAGCTACTTTTTTTACCCAATAGCGAATAGACGCCCCAAGCCATACCCGCCAAAACCATAACCGCGCCTGCTAAAAGAGGCGGTGCTGCCGCGCTAGGCAACAGTAAGATAACAAGGCCTAAAAATGCCAACACAAACCCCAACCACTGCCATTTTTTAAATCGCTCGCCATTGAACAACCCTACGGAAATCATAGTGAGTTGCACAGCACCAAATAATAAAAGTGCCCCCGTTCCCGTGGACATTGAAATATAGGCATATGAAAAGCAGATAGCGTAAACGAACAACGAAATGCCACCGAGTACGCTGGCGTTGATTTTTAGGCCATGAAAAAGGCCTTGAGAAGGCACGCTCTCACTTTTGCGACGTTGGAAATAAGATGACAAAAGTAATAACGCTATCGCCCCGCTCGCTAAGCGTAAGATAGTAAAACTAGCTGGATCTATATCGGTGTTAGCAAGAGCCATGCGGCAAAGTAGCGAATTAGCAGCAAATGCAATCATGGCAATAGCGACCAATACAAAGGTTTTCAACAAACCGAATCTCCCTAGTTTTAAACGCAAAAATGCTTAGCGGTACACTAACTTATCCCTTAATGCATCGAAAAGTAAATGCTTAAACGCAAGAGACAATATTTTACAACGACGTAGACAAGTCAAACAGCCTAAAACGAAAAAGAGGACCGAAAGGTCCTCTTTAAATTAGTAATTACTTGATGAGAGTTTTAAAGCGATAAGCCTAAGCGCTCAGCCACTTCAATATAGGTCTCGACTACAGAGCCCAAACCTTGTCTAAAGCGGTCTTTGTCCATCTTTTTACGGGTTTCTTTATCCCACAAGCGACAGCCATCTGGTGTGAACTCATCACCTAGTACGATATTGCCATCTTTGTCGACACCAAACTCTAGTTTATAGTCTACAAGCAACATACCCGCGTCATCAAAGAGTGCTTTCAAAACACTGTTAACCTTGAAGGTCAATGCTTTCATTTCAGCAATTTGCGCTTCGGTTGCCCAACCAAATGATAAAATATGGTAGTCATTTACCATTGGGTCGTGAAGTGCATCATTCTTTAAGAAAAACTCGAAAATAGGTGGGTTAAGCTCTTTGCCCTCTTCCACACCCAGTCTGCGAACTAAAGAGCCAGCAGACAAGTTTCTCACCACACACTCAACAGGGATCATGTCAAGCTTCTTAACCAAAGACTCAGTGTCAGAAACCAGCGCCTCAACTTGCGTTGCAATGCCTGCTTCTTCAAGCTTTGTCATAATAAAGTGATTAAACTTGTTGTTTACTTCACCTTTGCGTTCTAGCTGTTCAATCTTCTCACCATCAAACGCCGAAGTGTCGTTTCTAAAGTGAAGAATAAGTTTATCGCTATCATCAGTGTAATAAACAGTTTTTGCTTTACCGCGGTAAAGCTCGTCGCGTTTTTCCATTCTCAGTCTCAGTTATATATCAAGGTTATCTTCTGACATGACCTCAGCAAATGCACTGTAAAGGTCGGAAACCTGATTTGCTTCAAACGGTACACTTTCATTATTCATGAAGGTAACTGACGTGCGATCTGCACCCGCTCTTGCAACTTTCAAACGATAGTCACCTTTCTTTAGTAACTCTTTATCGCTTGAGAATAAACCATCCCACCAACTACCTTGATCACCATTGTAAGTGACAAATAATAGGCCGTTTGATTTATCTAAATCTTTAACGTCAAAACCAAGCTTACGCAGTACTAACAGCATTCTTGGCCACGCTACATCATACTTAGCTTCTACGATATACGCCGCATCACCATCGGCATTAAAGCCCATCTCGGTATTGATACCCTGACGGATACGAGCAATTCTTCGTGTCTCTGCTAGCTGAATTTGGTACTCATAGTGACCAACAACTTGGTTCAACACCTCAACTTCTTCGCGACGTTCTTCCATTGAAGAGACTTCTGCAACCACGTCGTTGCCCAATGTTTGCATATAGTCCTTTAATTCAACAGTAAGCGCAGCACTACGGCCGTGAGGTTTAACGTCTAAGCTGAATTCAAAACGTCGACCGATTTCGCTTTCTTCATCTATAAAGCTATACCAAGGACCTTCGACTTCTCTAGTTATCACCATCCAGTCAGTAACCAGCACTTTCTCTTCTGGACTAAAGCTATCTACACCAATACCTTGTTCATCTAAGAAACTTAAAAGCGAGTTCCAAATTGCTTGGCTTAGCGGCTGACTATCGTCAACCTGGTCAAACCAAATGGTTGCTGAACTCTTACCTTCCTCAATGTGAGAACCCGTAACTAACGGTAAAACTAATGCTGGCGAGCGAACCATCAACGACTTGCCCACCAAATTTGAATCGGCCTCTTGACCTAACTCAGGTAATACAAAATCACGAGAAAAAGCAGGTGCATCTAAGTCAGAAGGTACTTTTAGCGATTCTTGTTCTTTAGTTTTTAAGTATTCGTAGCTGCCAGACGCGGTCTTTCTATCTATTTGGCTTGAACAACCTGCAAGTGCAACTATCGCTACTGAACTTGCTATAGCCAGCGTTCTTTTCATCTGTGTTCCTTATTAACCAGAAATCAATGCGTATTTTTTTAGTAGTTCTTCGATACGTTTTTGGCTTGATAGTTCCGGTAAAACCATAGGTAATCGCATAACTGCGCTTTCCATCATGCCCATTTTATACAATGCCCACTTCGGCATTACTGGATTTGGTTCAATAAATAGTTCGCTGTGAAGTAATTTAATGGTTTCATCGATATCGCGACATTTATCAAAATTATTTTCTAGCGCAGCTTCACACATTTGTGCGATTGCTTTAGGCACTATGTTAGCCGTTACGGAGATAACGCCATGACCGCCTTCACACATAAACTCGCAGCTTGAACCGTCATCGCCGCTAAGTAAAACGAAGTCATCGGGAACCAAAGGCTGAGTAGCCTTAAGGCGTGCAATATTGCCAGTCGCGTCTTTAAGACCAACGATATTTTTGTGCGTTGCTAATTTAGCCACCGTTTCAGGCAGCATGTCGGCTACGGTGCGGCCTGGCACATTGTAAAGAATAACAGGTAAGTCACTAGCGTCTGCAATTGCATTAAAGTGCGCGACCATACCCGCCTGTTGAGGCTTATTGTAATAAGGTACTACGCTTAGGAAACCGTCTATACCTGTAGAGCCTAATTGCTCTGTAAGAAAAATAGCCTCTGCCGTAGAGTTTGCGCCACTGCCGGCAATAACCGGAATTGCTCCCGATGCCATAGCAACGGTTTCTTTAACCACATTGATGTGTTCATCAAAAGGTAGCGTTGCTGACTCACCAGTAGTTCCAACCGACACTATACCGTGGGTGCCCTGCTCTACATGAAACTTCACAAGTTTCTCTAAAGACTTGTAATCAATATCGCCGTTTTCGAACATCGGCGTGACGAGTGCTACGTAACTACCAGTAAACATAATCTCTCCGAAAAATGTGAGCGCACATGGTAAATATGTCGGTGCTTAAACACAAGTAATAGCGCAAGTAAAATGACAAGAATTTGACAATATCTTATTCAAAGGCAAGAAAAAGGCGCTGACTTATAAAAAAACTCTGTGCTAACATCCCGACATTATTAACATTGAAGTGAAGTAGATGTCGAAACACCAACTTATCGTCACCATCTTGGGGACAGACAAAAGTGGCATTTTAAGCGAAATTGCAACGACGGTATCAGAAGCTCAGTGCAATATTCTAGATAGCAGGCAAGCCATTTACGGCAAAGAGTTCTCGTTGACCATGATCATAGAAGGAACGCAAAGCGCTATCACAAAAGCTGAATGTATTTTACCTGCGCTATTTCAGCGTCTTGACCTGCTTTCTATGATGAAGCGCACTAGCCATCACGAAAAGCAAAACCTTGCCCATCTTTTTAATGTCGAGTTTAGTGGCGAAGATGCAGCTGGCTTGATTAAAGCGGTGACCGGCTTTTTTGCCGAGCGTCACGCAATGATAAGCGCATTTAGACAACGCACATTTAAAGACAAAACATCGGGTAAAGACAACATGCGCTGCAAATTTGTTGTTTCTCTTCCCTCTAATGAAAATGTAGACGCACTAGAATCTGATCTAATGTCCCTGTTCACTTCGTTAAATGTGACAGGCAAAGTTGTAGACAAACAAAAAAAGGATCCCAATGAAAACGTTACAAGCTGGTGATAAAGCCCCACAATTCTCATTGCAGAACCAAAATGATGAAACCGTATCTTTAGCTGATTTCGCAGGTAAAAAAGTACTGGTTTATTTTTACCCTAAAGCGATGACGCCTGGTTGCACAGTACAAGCCCAGGGCTTACGCGACGTAAACGAAGAACTGACGGCGAAAAATGTGGTTGTGCTAGGAATTAGCCCAGATGCAGTTAAACGCCTGCCTAAATTCATCGAAAAAGAAAACCTAAACTTTACGTTGCTTTCTGATGAAGACCACGCCGTTGCCGACGCTTTTGGTGTGTGGGGACCTAAAAAGTTTATGGGTAAAGAGTATGATGGCATTCATCGCCAAACATTCCTCGTGGATGAAAACGGTGTTATTGAGCACGTTTTCAACAAGTTCAAAACAAAAGAACACCACACCGTAGTACTTGATTATCTAAACAGCTAAACCGGTATAGAATTTAAAAAGCCCCGATAACATTTGTTTTCGGGGCTTTTTTATACTTACTCAATTCGTATCAGTGTTTACCTATAACGCCTATTTGAATCAGTACTCGTTTTGAATCTCGTACTGGATGGCGCTGACTGGTTCGCCAAATGGGAATAACTACTTTGCCTCTTCGGGTACAATAACGGGGTTACTAGACCACGCTGTAATTACCGCCTTCACGAGGGTAGCGAGAGGAATAGCGAAAAATACGCCCCAGAACCCCCAAAGACCTCCAAACACTAATACTGCAACGATTATATAAAGCGGATGCAAGCTAACCGCCTCCGAGAATAACAGCGGTACCAACAAGTTACCGTCTAACGCCTGAATAATGCCGTATGCTATCATTAAATACCAAAATTCTGGTGAAATACCCCACTGAAACATAGCGACAACGGCCACGGGTATAGTAACCACTGCTGCACCGATGTACGGAATAAGTACTGAAAATCCCACCAATACGCCAAGCAAAATAGCATAACGTAAGTCCATCAATACAAACGTTACGCAGCTCACCGCGCCCACAATTATAATCTCGATCACTTTGCCGCGAATATAGTTGGCAATTTGAGAGTTCATTTCGTGACCAACTTGCGTAATTAAGCGTCGCTCCTTAGGCAGCAAGCGAGATATGCTGTCTAAAAAGAAAAGCTTATCTTTTAGCATGAAAAACACCATAAGCGGTACGAGGATCACGTAAACGAGCAACGCAGCTAAGTTGGCGATATTACTAAACGAAGCAGAAATAAGGGTTTCGCCCACCTCAACCAATTTGTCATTTAAACCTTCCATCATTTGATGGATTTGATATACCTGAACGTAATCTGGATATTTGTCCGGAAGCGTTAATATCCATTCTTGTGCTTTCTGCCATATTAGCGGCGTTTCTTGAATCAAGTTAACGCTTTGCTTTGATATAATTGGAACAAGGCCAATTAAGGTTAATATGGTTATAGTGATAAAGCCGAGCATTACAACGACGCAGGCGAGCGTTCTACTTACGCCGACATTTACCAAGCGACAGACTGGCCAATCGAGTAAATACGCAATCACTGCTGCAACCAACACAGGCATAATTAGCCCGCCCCACAATAGCAACACTGCCGTGGTCAAAAGGATCAAGATAAGCAACATTGCTGCATCAGGATCAGAAAATTTGCGTCGGTACCAACGACCAAAAACGCTAATCATATAAACGCCTAGAAATTACTAAGAATAGGACACGCATCATAGTTGATAGCGCTAGCACTTAGCAATAAGTAGCACTTAAGAATCTTTCAAAATCAAACTGGTATGATGTTTTTACAGTATAAGCATTAATGTGTAGAGTGGTTGTTACAACAGTAAAAGAATAAACTGGATGCGTTTGTGTCGCATTGGTATAACTGACGTGTCATAAACGAGATGGCATAGGCGATATTGCCTTGTGTCTTCGAAAATGATGCATATAAGAAAAAAATAAAATTTGAAACTGTTTAGCAACTTTGCGCTCTAAGGATTAAGCAGTATTAACCGTATACAATGATTGTAGGTTCATGAGAAAAAAGTTTTCAGCATCTTTGGTTGCCCTTTCCTTCGTGCTCACATCGAGCCTAACGGCTGTTGCACAAGATGCCAATTACAGCAATAAAAATGCGTTACCTGAAATAGGTGTTGTTGCGTCAGACGCCATATCGCTTGATAAAGAGATGATTGTAGGCGATGCCGTAATGCGGCAAATGCGCGGTCAAAGTCCTGTAATCTCAGATCCGGTGCTGGATGAATATCTACAGGATGTAGGCAACCGATTGGTTGTCCATGCTGACAACGCCAAGTTTCCTTTTGAATTTTTCTGGGTAAATAATGATGCCATTAACGCGTTTGCGTTTTTTGGCGGTCACATTGGTGTTCACACAGGTTTAATGCGTCGTGCTGAAAATGAAAGTGAACTGGCTTCGGTGCTAGCGCACGAAATTTCTCACGTAACTCAACGCCACATAGCACGACGTATGCAGGCGCAGCAGCGCTCATCTCCCCTTGCCTTGGCGTCACTTATCGGCGGGGTGCTAATTGCAATGGCCAACCCAGAAGCGGGTATTGCGGCCATGCAGGCGGGAACCGCAGCCTCTGCACAATTGCAAATCGACTATACCCGTTCGAATGAACAAGAAGCCGATAGAATTGGTATCGCAATGCTTGCTCGTGCGGGCTTCGATCCGAGTGCGGCTGCTTCATTCTTTTCTACCATGGCGGAAGAGTACCGCATGGTTTCTCGTCCACCCGCAAGGCTGCTTACTCACCCTTTAACCGAAACCCGTATTGCTGACGCGAGAAATCGCGCTGGTGACTACCCTAGACGCTACTTACCCATTAACAAGCAATTCGAGTTGGCAAAAGCACGTATAAAGGCACGCTACTCGTTTAAAGCTGATTACGCTGTAGAATATTTCGAAGCGGCCGTGGCACAAGACGTACAGCGCAGTAAAGAAGCGTCATTATATGGTTTAGCGCTTGCTTATATGCGCGCCGAAAAAATCGAAAAAGCCAAAGACATTATGGATGAGTTAATAGCAAAAGATAGAGGAAACCTCTTTTATCTCGACGCTATGACAGATATCTATATTTCGCAAGGTGAGCCTTTAAAAGCCGTTGAAATGCTAAGACCTCACGTTACGCATAACCCTAGAAATCAAGTATTGGCACTAAACCAGGCCAATGCTTACATAAGCGCAAACAAATATGAAGAAGCGGTGTCTCTACTTAAGGATTTCCTGCTGGTTAAAAAAGATTATCAATTGGCACATCAGTTGATGAGTGAGGCGTATCAGAAGTCGAAACGTTTCTCGCAAATGCATCAGAGCAAAGCGGAAGTATATGCATTGTATGGTGCATATAACCGCGCGGTTGACGAACTTCAATATGCGTATAATTTCGCAGGCGATGATCACCTTGAAAAACAAAGAATCAGAGCGAGAATAAAACAATTTCGCGACCAAGAAGAGCGTTTACAACGACTCTAGACCATCGCACTTCCCTGCTATTCGTCAGCGCCTTTCAATTCAGCTAGGCGCTTACGCAGATGCGCTGCCGTAATTTCTCCCATTATCGTATCCTTTATTTTCCCATCAGGTCCAAGAATAAACGTTGCTGGTAAATAAGGGGGTTTTTGCATGGGCAGTTTAGTGTCTGGCGAACTTATAATAACAGGCAAATCAACATCAAACTTCTCAGCCATGGCTTTGAGTTCAGGCTTCGTTTTAAGGTCGTAGTTAATAGCAAAAAGACGGGTATCGTCAGGTAGCGAATGATTAAATGTGACGAGCTCAGGCATTTCTCGTAGACATGGTGCACACCATGGCGCAAAGTAATTTACCACAACCCACTTCCCCTCAAGATCTTGCCAAAGGTAAGCAGTTCCATCTAATGTTTCAAAGTCATGTTGAAGACGCTGATACGTATATGCACCGGCAAACGCAACAAGCGCTAACAGCACTAGAAAGAGTATAGGCTTTATTTTTCCTGCATTGCTTTTTGGCTGTGACAACAACATATAACCTTCTAATTTTGATTATTCTTTCATAGTGCCAGATTCTTACTTCGCGCACTAACATAAATTCAACCACGCTTTTTAAACACCGTTTTCCAAAAACGATGCTGTAAATAAAGAATAGTACGAATTTATTACCCGTTATCGGTAAACTGCTTGATATTCTATGGCAAAAACGCAATAGTTCGCGCCAATCCATATAATCATGAACAAGAGTATTTATGACAGACATTACCATTATTCACAATCCTCGCTGTTCAAAGAGCAGACAAACCCTAGCATTACTTGAAGAGCAAGGTATAGCGCCTGTTATTGTTGAGTACCTAAAGCAGCCTCTAGACGCAAAAGAACTGAAAGAGATATTTAAAAAACTTAACCTTGGATCGGTTAGAGATATGATGCGTACTAAAGAAGCAGAATATAAAGATGCTAACTTAGGTGACAGCGCACTGTCTGACAATGCGCTTTTTGAAGCTATGGCTCACACGCCCAAGTTGATAGAGCGTCCAATTGTTATTAACGGCGAGAAAGCCAGAATTGGTCGTCCACCCGAATCTGTTTTGGAAATTGTATAGTGCAACCTGTTCTCGTACTTTATTACAGCCGCAACGGCAGCACAAAGCGATTAGCTGATGCCATCGCCCAAGGTGTATCGTCATTAGGTGCTCCTGTGATAGTACGTACAGTCAAGAGCATCAGCGATGCAGCTAATGACGCGGCATCTAGTGCTGTACCCGAGGTTTCCCTTCAGGAACTCGAACAGTGCAGTGCCCTGGCGTTAGGTAGTCCTACGCGTTTCGGCAATATGGCAGCGCCAGTAAAACACTTTTTGGATTCTACAAGCAGTCAATGGTTAAAAGGCGCGTTGATTGACAAGCCTGCGTGTGTATTTACATCTTCTTCTTCCATGCACGGCGGCCAGGAATCCACATTACTTTCCATGATGGTTCCGCTTATCCATCACGGCATGGTGATTTGCGGGCTACCTTACAGTGAGCCTGCGCTACACAACACCACAATGGGTGGCAGCCCTTACGGTGTAACACACGTCGCTCATCACAGTTTAAGTGCACCAGAGCAATTGAGTGCAGATGAAAAAGCGCTATGCATTGCTCAGGGTAAGCGACTTGCAATGTTCGCTAAAAAACTAGCAGACAACGCCTAACAGTTACGTTATTTGGCGCATAAAACGTAGACCTTATAAAGAACATTAAAAAACAAACTGTTTCGGAGACATTACCATGGCACCAGATACGCGTTTTTATCGCTATCTCGCACTTATAAGCCACACCGGGTTAATCGTATGGATAACACTGTGGCAATTTACATTTACTAAAGAGCATACTTACTCTCCTTTGTTTATTGCCTTGTTTTATATTTTACCTTTATTGTTACCTTACTGGGGTATTTTAAAAGGCAAGCCATATACTCACGCGTGGGCCAATTTTGTCGTTTTGTTTTACCTCATTCACGGATGCACTGTGGCATACGCTGTACCTGATGAACGTTGGTATGCAGTGGTAGAGATTATTCTATGCACGGGTATGTTTGTCGGCTGTAGTGCGTTTGCTAGAAAACGTGGTCGTGAATTGGGTTTGGGCCTTAAAAAGCTTAAAGAAGAGATGCAAGAAGAAAAAGCACGCTTTGAGCAAGGTCAACAATGATCATGTAATACACAGCGAAAACACATGCTGCCAAGGGGTTAATATGACACGCCATTTGCCTGAACTTACATTAGTAATCGCATCATTATCGTTACTTGCAGCATGTGGAGGCTCTGGTTCAGGCGATAGTTCAGCCCCAAGCACTCCTTCCGTTCCTCCAACCATTAGCATTTCAGGCCCTACAAACGCCGTTGTAGGCGATGCGGTCGACTTTGCTGTCGCCTCGCCTACTGGCCACGCTATTGTAGATATCGATTGGCAAGTCTCAGGCGTATCACAGCAGCCTCTCAGTGCTCACACGCAGGCTATCGGCTTTGATGTTACCTCTTCAGGTAGCTTTGATATCGCCGTAAACGTTAGCTTAGAAAATGGCACAACTCTTACAGACACCATAACGTTACAAACGAACGAAAGTACCGCGCCGCTAGCCGCATTACGATTGGGTCATGAGGCATCCGAAGGCGGCAGAGTTTCTCTTCGCGTTGACACCGTTAACTCGCAAGGGTTAACAATCTCAAATATCACGTGGCAACAAACGTCTGGACCAATCGTCAATAACTTCAACTTTGATGAAGGCGATTATTCTCATTCGATATATTTTCAAGCGCCTCGAGTCAGCAACGACACAATCATTGAAATAGAAAGTACCGTTACACTCTCAAATGGCGAGGTGTTAACCGATAGCGCGCAAGTTCTAGTGAAAAACATCGACATTAACAATAGCGGCTTTTTTGTAGATGACGAGACAAGTATTCCCGAAACGGTAAGCGCGCATATGCAGCCCTATAGAGCCGACAGCCCTTACGCGTCGGCACTTGTTGATTGTGTTTATAACAATCAGGTTTCAAACAGCTGCACGTTCTCTCAGCTACCACTGATTGGCCAAGTCACCGAAAGCCCCACTATCGACGATATTTTAGATAGAACATACGTCTCGCATCCGTGGATGGGCGATGCATTTAGAACGTATTTAGAAACTTCAGCAACCCGTGATGACATGCTTAAGTTACTACGCGCAACTAACGCGATTGTGATTTCTTACGATATCCGCCCGTCATTTTATTGGGTTGCCACTGGTGCCATTTACTTAGATGCCAACAACTTTTGGCGCACACCGCAAGAGCGAGACACGCTAAATACTCGCCCAGATTATAGAAGTGGTTTTGGTAGTGAGCTCGATTTTACGACGTCATGGCGCTACGTGAAAAACGGGGCCTATTATTTCCCTAATATCAGCACAGCGAACGTAGCAGATAGACTTCCACGTGACGTGAGCGACGTAGAAGCAGCATTAAGCTATTTGCTATACCACGAGCTAGCTCACGCCAATGACTTTTTCGACTACTCCGAATGGCAACAACTCAGCAATAGCGCGAGCCCACTGTCGTCTTATGATGACAGCTCTCCCATTTCTACGGGGCTAACAACTTCATTGCCTCTTACGTCGTCACAACTCCATGCTTTGGCCGAAGTTCGATACGGCGGTGCAACCGCTTCAAGCGTGCAGCGAAATTATACCGCGCTACAAGTGGCAAATTGGTTTGAGGATGATGGTGCGGTTGCTTTCTATTCTTACTTTACGGAACGAGAAGATCTCGCCATGTTATTCGAGCGCTTCATGATGCTTTACCGGCTTGAGGCAGAAGCGGATGTAGGCGTATTTACAAGAGAGACACTGGAAGACGGCAGTTTCATTCCCACTTGGGCTCAGAGAAACCGTGTTAATGATGATAACGTTACTATGCGCGTAGATTACGTATTAAGTAGAATTTTACCCGAACTCGATGTACCTGCTATTCAAGCGTCACTTCCAAGCCCTTATCTGCTTCCGAACGATATTACCTGGCGGGACTCTGCGTCTAGTACAAATCTAAACGTACAGTCTGCGAGCGATAAGTTAATGCTACAGAACGGCGGAAACAATTCGGTTACTTCCGATGGAACTCTAATGACGGTAGCAGAAGAATTTAGCACCACATCAAGCGCTCATAGTTTAAGAAAAGAACAATAAACGGCAACACAGCAGCGCTTTGACTAACGCAGGTTAAACTCGCGCTTTGGCTAACTTAGGTTAAGCTCGCGCTTTGGCTAATTTAGGTTAAGCTCGCGCTTAACCATGCCCACCGATAAGCGTTTTTGTTCTTGGAGTGAGCGTGTGTCTAAACGGGCTAATAGTGACATGAGGCTTTTTAGGTCTCGTTCACTATGGTGTAAAAGAAACTGTAGTGCTTGGTTTGATAGCTTTAATCCACGTTCCGCTGCACGTAAGCGCACGGCTTCTTCACGACCATTGTCATCCAGTTGGTTTACGTGATAAATAACCCCCCACGCCAAGCGAGAACGCAAGTCAGGTAAAACAAAAGCAGGGTTAGATGGGCCTAGGTGACTAGAACAAAGTACCATGGTTTGTTTAGTCTCAATCACTCGGTTTAACAAATCGAATAACGCTTCTTCCCAACGTAAATCGCCGGCTATCGCGTGAATGTTGTCTAATGCGATTAACGAAAGATTCTCTAGGCCTTCAAAAATATCGAGCGACCACGCTTCATAATTATTAAGATTTAAATAAAGGTGACTAACCGATTTTTCGGCTAGTTGATGACAAGTGGCAAACAATAAGTGGCTTTTACCGATAGCGGTACTGCCTAGTAAAGTAAGCAAAGGCAGCTGAAGCGATGCTAATGGCCCCAATTCAGGAGCCTCGCGCCAGTGTGGCAGCGCATCTGCAATCTGCTTAAGGACTGAAACTACTTCTTCGTTACCCGTATTGACAAAACTGTCGAAGTTTTCGTCAACAGGTAGCGTGACAGGCAAAGGCAGCTGCATGCTAAATTAATTGCTCCAATAGAAACTGTGTCCTTTCACGGTTTGTCCGTACGAATCGGTTACGGGGCGTAATTTGCTTTCTAGTTTAATACTGTTAAGTAAATCGTCCACCGTTCCAATTAATGTAAGTGAGTACGTGGCAACAGAACCAGATTGCTCTACTAGTGTAGCGTTTTCAATCACACTTAAACTATTTAAATAGTCAGTAGCGCTGGCGTAACTTTTTACCGAGCCAATATTGGCAATCGATACCTTGATAACTTCTCGCTCAGACGCTTCGATTCCTACGATGGCATAAAGCGACGATAAGTAATTTGAGTAGGCATCGATTAACTGATTGCCAAGAGCTTCGGGCGAATCACCGTATATGCTGCCATAGCTAACCTTACCGCCACCAACGAACACCCAGTCTAGTGCATAGTCACCTTCATCGGCACGCTTCGCATAGTTGGCAAACTCGTTCATGGTAAACGGCATCGTTGTGCTCTCTTCCTGCGCCAGCTCCTTCGCCGAGGTTCCGTCAGCATTATTCAAGTTTTGGTTTGTTTCGTCATAACCGTCGTTTAACTGAGCATCAACACCGTTATTCATCGCACCGGACTCAACGTTATCTGAAAAAGTGCGCTGTGCGTCCGTATTATCTACACGCGGATTTCGCTCATCGAAACTTTGTTCATCAGATTGTGCTCTAAACTGTGCTTCTTCATCTAGCACGCTATCAAGAGATTCTACTGTGCCAGAAGGCACAACATTTTCCGGCAAATCAGGAATTGCACTCGCGTCGTTACGATAAACTCTGGCACCAATAATGTTGTCGACGCCATAGCGTGTAGAAGCTTTGCGCAAAGGCTCAACAAATCGTCCCCACACATCATAAGTAGAAATATTTACATTGTCGGTAAGGTCCATTAAAGGCAAGCTTAATGGTACGCCTCGTTCTTTCGCTGTTTGTTTGAGCGTATGTTGTAATTCTGTATTGAGAGATTCATCTAAGATGACGCGAGTTTCGTTTTCGTCTTCTTGCGCAAGCCACACTATCGTTTCAGGGCGTCTATCACCCCAGAGCGGTAGCATTTCACGCTGAAGAAGTTCATTGAGTTTTGCTTGATCGAACTCCGCAACGTAATACGTTCTACCTTTGTCAAAAGCAAATCGATAGGAACGAAGCAGCGATTGAGGCGACGATAACGCTGCTCTAACACCGGCATTATCGAGCACGATTGTGCTGCCCGACATCTTCACAAAAACCTGCCTTAATGCTTTTTTAAGCGCGTTTTGTTGGGTACGCTGAGCTTGATCTTCAACTTGAATCTGCGCTTCGTTGACCACAACGCGTTGAGCCGCATTTATAAAGGGGGCGTAAGTCAGCGCAGCAAGAAATGAAATGCCCAGAATGCCTTTCAAGCTAACTCTCGTTAAATTAGTTCCATTGGTGTTACGCTTTACTGCCGTTAACATTGACACTCCATACTCTCTTAAAATCAATTCCTTACCTATCGAATCGTCAGTTAATCTCGTTTACCTATATACGGTAAACTTGGACTAACCTGCGCGCAATTCACTCTACTTTTTAGAGCGAGACATTTTATCAAGCAAGATGTTCACCAAAAGATAGCCTTCTATTGTCTTTTATATTGGGTTTAATTTCACCCCTAAAATAAAAAAGATCAAAAAGCGCATAAAATAGCCTTCACAAATTGGACTTGTGACGACTTGCTGGTAGAATCCGCGGTTTTCTACCTCTTAGTTTCAGGGCCCAACCGTGAGCGAAAATAAAACCTCTTTAAGTTACAAAGATGCAGGCGTAGATATCGATGCAGGTAATCAACTTGTTGAACGCATTAAATCTGTTACCAAGAAAACCCATAGACCAGAAGTAAAAGGTAATCTGGGTGGTTTTGGTGCACTTTGTGAACTGCCTACTAAATATAAAAAGCCGCTACTTGTTTCAGGTACTGACGGCGTGGGTACAAAACTAAGAGTTGCTATGGATGCTAACCGTCATGACGGTGTTGGTATCGACTTAGTAGCAATGTGCGTAAACGACCTTATTGTTCAAGGTGCTGAGCCCCTATTCTTTCTAGATTACTACGCAACTGGCAAGCTTGACGTTGATGTAGCCGCGTCGGTTGTTACCGGCATCGGCGCCGGCTGTGAGCAAGCAGGTTGTGCTTTAATTGGTGGTGAAACAGCCGAAATGCCTGGAATGTATCACGATGGTGACTACGATATTGCAGGCTTCTGCGTAGGCGTGGTTGAAGCCGATAAGGTTATTGACGGCACTAACGTTAAACCAGGTCAAAAACTAATTGCACTTGGTTCATCGGGCCCTCACTCAAACGGTTACTCATTAGTGAGAAAGATTATTGAAGTTAGTGGTGCAGATGTAAACGCCGACCTAAACGGCAAGCCTATCATCGACCAACTTCTCGAGCCTACTCGCATCTATGTTAAATCGGTATTGGCATTGCTTGAAGAAGTGCAAGTAAGCGCTATTTCTCACATCACGGGCGGTGGTTTTTGGGAGAACATCCCTCGCGTGCTACCTGAAGATGCGAAAGTGGTTATTGACGAAAGCACCTGGGAATGGCCTGCAATCTTCTCTTGGTTACAAGAAAACGGTAACGTGACTCGCCACGAAATGTACCGCACGTTTAACTGTGGTGTTGGCCTTGTAATCGTTGTTGACGAAAGCGATACCGATGCTGCACTGAATATTCTTAAACAACACGGTGAAAATGCTTGGGTTATTGGTGATATCGCAGCAAAAGATGGCGAAGAGCAAGTAGAGATCAACGCGTGAGTAACAGTGTAACCAAACTATGCGTACTTATTTCAGGTAATGGCAGCAATTTACAAGCCATTATCGATGAAATAAAAGCAGGCCGTCTGAACGCGGAAATCAGCGGCGTGATCAGTAATCGCCCTACTGCTTATGGTCTGGAACGCGCTAAAGAAGCCGGGATCAATGCGGTTTGCTTAGATCATACAGGCTTCGATTCACGAGAGTCTTATGACGGGGCGCTCAAAGCACAAATTGAGGCTTTTGGCGCAGACTGTGTTGTTCTTGCGGGCTTTATGCGTATCTTAACACCGGAGTTCGTCGACAGCTTTGCTGGAAAATTAGTGAACATTCATCCATCTTTGTTGCCGAAGTACAAAGGTTTGAATACGCATCAGCGAGCTATCGACAATGGAGACAAGGAGCACGGCGTTAGCGTGCACTTTGTTACACCAGAACTCGACGGCGGCCCTGTTATCATTCAAAGCCGCGTACCTGTGTTTGAAGACGACACAGCAAGCGACCTGGCCGAGCGTGTTCAAGAACAAGAACGTCGTATCTATCCGCTTGTGCTATCTTGGTTTAGTGCAGGCCGATTATCGATGCGAAACAATAAGGCAGTTTTAGATGAGCAAGAATTACCAGAATCTGGTTATGCAAGCGACTAAGCCTTTTGCTTTAGGCGCACTGTTAGCAGCATCGCTTTCAGTGGCCGCACAAGCAAACCCTAGTACAGAAAATACGGATAGTGCAGAGCTACCGCTTCAGCCCTACAAGGCAACCTATACCGCATACAAATGGGGTGACGACGTAGGCGAAGCGAATATTGAGCTGTCGAAATTAGGTGACCAACAGTATTCTCTAATTTACACGTCAAAAGTGTCTAAGTTTTTCTTGTCTGACAAACGAAGTGAACATTCTATTTTTACTGTTAATGATAATACCGTCGTACCCTCTGAGTACTACTATAATCGTTCTGGCACAGGACCTGATAAAGAGCTTAAGGTAACGTTTAGTCATCAGGGACAAGGCAAAATTGCAGTCGAGAATGGCGAAACATTTGATTGGAACGGTGAATTTGATAACCAAATATATCGTATTGACCTTGCAAAACAGTTAGCGGAAGGTAAGACATCTTTAGAATACCACTTCGTGAATTATCGTGGCGAACTTCGTCACTACGGCGTTCAAGTGGTGGATGAAGAGGTATTGTCTTTACCTTTCGGTAAAATTGAAACTGTAAAAGTTAAGCTTATTCGCGACTCAAATAAGCGTGAGACGTTTGCTTGGTTTGCGCCATCACTTAACTACACGTTAGTTCGTCTGCAACAGTTCAAAGAAGGCGATGAACAGGGCGATATCAAACTGAAATCGTTTGAGACGCAGTAAAGCGTAAAGATAAACCGTTTTTTGTCTCAACAACTTTTTCACAATTGTTGAATAAAGCACGTTATGAACTAGCATTCAGACGTGCTTTTTTATTTACACTGTTGCTGTCTTATCCTCACGTAACCTCTTCTCGTTTCGCAACACAATTCACATTCTAAATCAGTATTTATAAGCAACGACTATACTTATAGAGCGGATAACGCACTACCCTATTATTTATGTCGTTGTTAATAGAATATTCATGTAAAAATCTTGATCTTTGCCCTATTAAATAATAGGTTTACAGCATGCTGGTCTGACCTCGATCTGTGACTGCTTTTCATAAAGCAACTCACTATGCTCGAGTTAAGACTAGCGTAACGTTTAACGCCTTTCAGGAGTGAAGTATGGCAGATTTTATATGGTTTTTACTGGTCGTTCTGACACTAGCGGTAGCTAGTTATCAGCGAACCAGCTTGGTAACAGCGGTTGCCATGGGCGCAGGTGTTATGATTTTAGGCACCCTTTTCGGTGACATCGGCCTGCTTGGTTGGGTAGTGTTCCTTGCTATAACACTGCCGTTCACACTTGCAAATATCAGACAGCAGCACATCTCTAAGAAGCTGCTAGCCTTCTACCGCAAAGTTATGCCTGAAATGTCGAGCACTGAGCAAGAAGCTATCGACGCAGGTACGGTATGGTGGGACGGTGATATTTTCAGCGGCAAGCCAGACTGGGATAAATTACACCGCATTCCGAAAGGTCGACTCACTGCTGAAGAGCAAGCATTCTTAGACGGTCCTTGTGACAAAGTGTGCTCAATGGTCGATGAATGGCAAATAAACCATAAAGATGCTGATCTTTCACCTGAAATTTGGCAGTTCCTTAAGGAACACAAATTTTTCGCTATGATCATCAAGAAAGAGTATGGCGGTCTAGAGTTTTCGGCATATGCCCAGTCTCGCGTTCTTCAAAAACTTGCAGGCGTAAGCGCGGTGCTATCAAGCACAGTCGGTGTACCAAACTCATTGGGCCCGGGCGAATTACTTCAGCACTATGGTACAAAAGAGCAACAAGATCATTATCTTCCCCGTCTTGCTGCCGGTGAAGAAATCCCTTGTTTTGCATTAACCGGCCCAGAAGCTGGCTCTGATGCAGGTGCGATCCCTGATGTTGGCGTTGTATGTAAAGGCGAGTGGAATGGCGAAGAAGTGTTGGGTATGCGCCTAACGTTTAACAAACGCTACATCACCCTTGCGCCTGTTGCTACGGTTATTGGTCTTGCCTTTAAACTTCAAGATCCTGAAGGTCTTCTAGGTGATAACAAAGAGCCGGGCATAACATGTGCCCTTATTCCTCGCGACACTAAAGGTTTAGAGATTGGTCGCCGTCACTTCCCACTCAATACGCCATTCCAAAATGGCCCTATTAAGGGTGAAGATATTTTCGTTCCAATCGATTACATCATTGGTGGTCCGAAAATGGCAGGTCGCGGCTGGCGCATGCTGGTTGAATGTTTGTCGGTAGGTCGCTGTATTACCCTTCCTTCATCTGCTGCTGGTGGTGCTAAATCAGTATCTCTTGCAACGGGTGCATATGCACGTATTCGTCGCCAGTTCCGTATGCCTGTAGGTCATATGGAAGGTGTTGAAGAAATGCTTGCACGCATTGGTGGTAATGCATATTTGATGGATGGCGTAACACGCTTCTCAACGGTGGGTGTAGACCTTGGTGAGAAACCTTCCGTTATCTCGGCTATCTGTAAGTACCACTTAACCGAGAAGATGCGTCAAATCATTAATGATTCGATGGATGTTCACGGCGGTAAAGGCGTTATGCTTGGGCCAAACAATTACCTTGGTCGCGGCTATCAAGGTGTACCAGTATCAATTACGGTTGAAGGCGCAAACATTCTAACCCGTAACATGATGATCTTTGGTCAAGGTGCAATGCGTTGTCACCCTTACGTGCTTAAGGAAATAGAAGCTGCGTCTATCGAAGACAAAAAAGAAGCGTTGAAAGCGTTTGATAAAGCGGTATTCGGTCATATTGGCTTTGCGGTAGCTAATACTGTTCGCAGTATTTGGTTTTCGTTAACCAATGGCGCATTCAGCAGCGCACCGTTCACTGACGAAACGGCGCGTTACTACAAGCTACTTCAAGGCTACAGTGCAAACTTAGCACTACTAACCGATGTCTCTATGGGTGTGCTTGGTGGTGATCTTAAGCGTCGCGAGCGTTTATCAGCGCGTTTAGGTGACATCCTAAGTGGCCTTTACATGGGTAGTACAACGCTTAAACGCTTCGACGAAGAAGGTCGTCTAAAAGAAGATTTACCGCTTTTACATTGGGCAATGCAAACTACATTGCACGATATCGAGACAGCAATTGATGACTTCTTGGCTAACTTCCCTAACCGCGCAATCGCTGCAGCGCTTCGCGTTATGGTGATTCCGTTTGGCCGACGTATTGGTAAGCCTTCAGACAAGACAGAACATGCTATTGCACAAATGCTTCAAACGCCTTCAACTGCACGTAGCCGTTTAGGTTATGGTCAGTACCTCACCCGTGAGGAAGGAAGCTTGTTTGGCGATCTTGAGCAAACTCTTGATGATGTACTAGCAAGTGAGCCTATCTTCGAACGTATTTGTAAGCACAAAAAAGCTAAACTACCGTTTACCCGTTTAGATGTGCTTGCTGACGAAGCGCTAGCAGAAGGAATTATTAACGAAGAAGAAGCGAATCTACTTCGTAAGACTGAAGCTGGAAGACTTCGCACTATCAACGTCGATGATTTCGACCACGAAGAATTAGTAGCGAAGGTTAATTCCAACACCACTGCTAAGAAACGAGGTGGCAAAGCTGCTTAATTTCATACCCAAACAAAAGGGCCGCTCTCGCGGCCTTTTTCGTCAACGATTCATTCTATTAACATCACTCACCTACGTATTTTCTAGCCTTTGCTTGGCCGACCAAACAACCTGCGGAAATACCGAACAGGCGAGAGAACTCTCTTTATTAATTGCTAACGACAAAGGTCAACAACGTTCGGTACTAAAATGTAATCCTACGCTTGTTATGCTGGCTGAAACAAAAGCCAAAGACATGGCTGAAAGAGGCTTGGTGTCTCACTTTTTAGGCGGCAGTCCGAACACTCGCATTCGCAATGCTGGTTTAACATTACCAGAATATTATGGCGATGCGATGAGCAATCAAGTGGAGGCCCTTGCTGGTGGTTATATAACAGCTGATGACGTGTGGTACGCACTTAAAACATCGACTTCACACCGTCAACACTTGTTAGCAGAGTTACCTTTTTATCAAGAACAAGATCAAATAGGTATTGCCTTTTACAAAGATTACTCAACGCCTCACGTTGAATACTGGGCTATATACTTGACCAAACTGATTGACACAGAAACGTCTAACAATGACTTAAAGGATGACACAACAACTACGCTTCTAATAAAGCGTCAAAAGAAGTTTGACCATGTCCCTGATAAAGGTCTTGGGATCGTCACGGAAAGTGGTGAAATTATTTTACAGCCAAAAAAACCGGATGAATAATCCGGTTTTTTATTAGCGCTAGATAAATACTTAGTTTAACTAAGTTGGAGTTTATCCATCAACAATACGGCTTGCGTACGCGTGTTGATCTCTAGCTTGCGAAGAATGGCACTAATGTGTGCTTTAATGGTTGCTTCCGTAACGTTCATCTCGTGAGCGATTTGCTTGTTCATTAAGCCTGCGCGTAAGTAAGAAAGCACTTGAATCTGTTTAGGTGTAAGTTCACGGAAGCGCTGAAGTAGAACTTTTAGCTCATCGTCAACTTTCTCTAGTTCTTCTTCCATACCTTCTGGAAGCCACTTTTTGCCACCAATAATGTCTACAATAGCCTGAGCAATTTCTCGTGTTTGCGACACTTTGGGGATAAAGCCCTGAGCACCTAGGCTCATTACTTGAGCGACAACCTCAACAGTATCGCTGCCCGAAACAACACCAATAGGGATATTCGGATATTGTTCGCGCAGCGTGATAAGGCCGTTAAAATATTCACCGCCAGGCATATTAAGGTCAAGAAGGATCAGCTCAACACCGTCGAATTCGTTTAGCTTCGCCATCGCATCATCCAAGCTTCCTGCTTGAATTATCTGTGCGTTTTCAAAGTAAGGTTCCAACGCGCCGCTCAAAGCTTCGCGAAACAATGGGTGATCGTCTGCTACTAGAATTCTTGTCATTAGCGTTACTGCTTCCTTATTGTATTATGAGTATAGATTAATACTTTAGATCATTAACGAAAAGCCCTAAACCAGAAAAATCACGCAAAATATAACAAATTTGGTGTTTTCCATTGGCATTTACGTATCAAACGGTAAAATTGCGCCCCAAATTAGTTAATTGAAGACCCACTGTGAAGAAACACGACAATATATACGCAAAGGCACTCAATAAAGTAGATGACTTTAAATTTGACGAGTCTGTCGTTGATGTGTTTCCCGATATGATTCAGCGCTCAGTGCCTGGATACGAAACCATTGTTCACACCATAGGCGAATTGGCTAAAATTGCCGTTACGCCCAATACCGTCGTTTATGATCTTGGCTGTAGCTTAGGTGCTGCAAGTTTATCTGTGGCAAGAGCTGTACCTAACGATACATGTGAAATTATTGGTGTGGATGCTTCAGAAGCAATGGTAGAGCGCTGCAAACGCGTCGTACAGACCTTCACACTGCCAAACCCAATTGTTATTCAGCTTGGGTTTGCACAAAGTGTAGAAATTAAGAATGCCTCTTTGGTTGTGATGAATTTCACTTTGCAATTTATCCCACCCGCTGACCGCGAAGCGTTATTAAAGCGCATTTATGATGGGTTAAACCCCGGCGGTATGTTGGTGCTATCAGAAAAAATACGCCACCCTACCCTTACTGGCAATGAGCTGCTGGTAGATTTACATCATCAATTTAAGCGCGACAACGGTTATAGTGAACTAGAAGTGAGCCAAAAGCGCGCCGCGTTAGAAAAAGTTATGCTAACCGATACATTTAACGAGCATGATACTCGCTTGAGAAAAGTCGGGTTTACCGATGTTGTGATGTGGTACAAATGTTATAACTTCACGTCTATGGTTGCCATTAAAGGCTAAACAAATCTCGCTACGTCCGTCTTTTCGCAACGCCAACACATATTAAGAACAGTATGAGCAAATTAGAACAAACTTGGTTTACCGATTGCTACAAATCGTTAATAGACAGCCCGCTATCACATTGGCTTCAAACGCTGCCGGCACAAATGGACACCTGGCAGCGAACTGCTAAACACGGTGAGTTTGATAAATGGTGCCGTTTACTTTCGAAGCTGCCGACTACGTCGCCGAGTTGTGTTGATTTAGCCTCAAGCGTTTCCATTGGCACCGAAAATGACGTAGATGAATATGTCCAAAAACAAATTGAAGGATTACTAAAGCAGTTTATGCCCTGGAGAAAAGGGCCATTTAATCTTCATGGAATTCATATTGATACAGAGTGGCGTTCGGACTGGAAATGGGATCGCGTAGCACCTCATATTAGTTCGCTGAAAGACCGAAACGTTTTAGACGTAGGTTGTGGTAGTGGTTATCACATGTGGCGCATGCTGGGTGAAGGTGCCAATAACGTAATAGGTATAGATCCTACCCAACTGTTTCTTATTCAGTTTCACGCCATTAAACAATTTATTAGTAAAAGTAGTGCGCCTTCCGAGAATATCCATTTTCTACCGATGGGCATTGAAGACATGCAGCCACTGAGAGCTTTCGACACTGTGTTTTCTATGGGTGTACTTTACCACCGTAAAGACCCAATGGCGTTTCTGCAGCAACTTAAAGACCAGCTAAGAAAAGGTGGCGAACTGGTTCTTGAAACCCTTGTTGTGGATGGTGATGAAAATACAGTATTGATGGCGGGTGAACGCTATGCACAAATGCGAAATGTGTGGTTCTTACCGAGCACTGCAGCCCTATCTGTTTGGTTAGGCCGCTTAGGCTTTGAAAATATTCGCGTTGTAGATATCAACCACACAACCCTAGATGAGCAGCGCGCAACGCCTTGGATGGAAACGCAATCTTTGAAAGATTTTCTCGATCCGGAAGATATTACTCGCACTATCGAAGGTTACCCTGCACCACAAAGGGCCGTTATTGTCGCTAACAAGAAGTAAGTCGTAAGTCCACGCCTCTGTTACCCTATTGGCACAAATGTTGTTATCTTAATCAAGAAGAACGTGCGAATTCTGCATTGATTAAGGTGACAACATGGATATACATGGCTTTCTAACGACGCATCAATTGCCAAGTACCTATGCAGAAACTGCACAAAAATGGTTCACCCCATTATGTGAGCAACTGCTTAAGCACCAAGACGGTGCAACACAACCATTTATCGTGGGCATAAATGGCAGTCAGGGTTCAGGTAAATCAACTCTGACCAGTTTTATCGAGTCCTTCCTTACCTCGGTCCACAACAAAAAAGTGGTATCACTCTCAATTGACGATTTTTACTACGACCAGTCGCAGCGAAATGCGCTAGCAATAAAAGTTCACCCGCTTCTAGCAACTCGTGGTGTACCGGGTACTCATGACATTCCTCTAGCGTTAAATACGTTTCGCAGTTTAGAAAAAGGCACGCGTACATCGCTGCCCCGCTTTAACAAAGCTACAGATAACCCGTTCCCCAAAGAACAGTGGCCTGTAATCGAATCTTCACCCGATTTCATCATACTTGAAGGATGGTGTGTGGGCGCTATTGCGCAAACATCTAGCGAACTTAAACGGCCAGTAAACCACCTTGAAGAAGTAGAGGACCCATTGGGCATTTGGCGCTCTTTTGTAAACACTGAACTAGCAGGCGATTATCAGACGTTGTTCGACAAAATAGACTACCGCATTATGCTAAAAGCACCGAGTTTCGACTGTGTGTATCAATGGCGGTTAGAACAAGAACATAAACTCGCCCAAAAAGCGTTAAAAGATAGCGATGGAGTGATGTCTGATGAAGAAGTGGCAAACTTTGTGCAACACTATCAACGCATCACTGAACACGCATTAAGTCACTTGCCTGAAAAGTGCGACACCGTGTTTTATCTAGATGAAACAAGAACGATAACTAAACAGGACGTAAAACGATGACGAAAACGCTTGTTTTCACCGATATGGACGGCACGCTGTTAGACCACCATACCTACTCTTTCGAGGCGGCGAAACCGGCTTTAACGGCATTAGAAAAAAAGGACATTCCCGTTATTCCCACTACCAGCAAAACCTTTGCTGAATTACAACCGCTGCGCGAGAGTATTGGTTTAGACGGGCCTTTTATTATTGAAAATGGCGCCGCTATTTTCATCCCTCATGGCTTTTTCAAACAAAAACCCAGCGGTACGGTTTGGATAGATGGCTACTGGTGTAAGGCGTTTATCTCAAACAAAAATTACTGGATTAAGCTACTTGAAAAAATAGGTAGCGAATTTGACGGCAAGTATAAACAATTCTCAAAAATGTCGATTCAAGAAATTCAGGAATGTACTGGGCTTGACGAAAGGTCAGCGTCACTTGCTGCCAAACGCCAGTTTGGCGAGCCGGTTTTGTGGCTTGGCACTGACGAAGAAAAACAACGCTTTTTAAAGGTAGTAAAAGATCGCGGTGCTTTCCCTCTAGAAGGCGGCCGCTTCATTCATATTTCAGGTAATTGCGATAAAGGCCAGGCTCTCAAGTGGCTGGCCAATGAATATCAAAAGCAACATACCACCAAAGTTAACACTATTGCCCTTGGCGATGGTAAGAACGACGTTGCAATGCTTGAAGCGGCGCACGTCCCCATTCGCATTTTATCCCCGGTAAATCCTCCACCAGCAGTAAAAAAAGAAGAGGTCTATACCAGCACCCTAACCGGCCCTGAAGGCTGGAACGAAATGCTTACTCAATTGCTATCCCTATGATCAGGAGGACACATGGCTGATTTTTATCAAAATGGTGTGGTTACTACGTTACATAACTTAGCTCGTCGTCCTACCGAAGAGCTTGAAGCAGAGCTTCTCCAGTTTTCACAGAAGCGCCCTATGGCACTTATTTTACCGTCGCTCTTTTCTGAATTAGAAGGCGACGCACTTCCACATATCGTCAACGAATTAACAGACGTGCCCTACTTATCAGAAATTGTCATCGGTCTGGACCGAGCCAATGAAGAGCAGTACAAACACGCACTAAAATTCTTCGGCAAACTTCCTCAGCATCACAGAGTGCTATGGAACGACGGTCCTCGCCTTAAAGCACTTGATGAAGAGCTTCAGGCTCAAGGCTTGGCGCCAAAGGAGTTAGGTAAAGGCCGAAACGTTTGGTACTGCATGGGCTACGTACTAGCATCGAATCGCGCAGAGTCAGTTGCGTTACACGATTGCGATATTGTTACCTATAACAAAGATTTGCTCGCCAAGCTTATCTACCCTGTAGCCAACCCAATGTTTAACTACGAGTTTTGTAAGGGTTACTATGCGCGTGTGGCTAACGGCAAAATTAATGGCCGTGTTTCTCGACTTCTTGTTACGCCATTACTTCGTGCATTAAAACGCATTATGGGAGACAACGAATACTTGGAGTTTATGGATAGCTTCCGCTATCCATTAGCGGGTGAGTTTTCGTTTAGACGCGACGTACTAAACGATATTCGCATTCCAAGTGACTGGGGCTTAGAAATTGGTGTGCTGTCTGAAATGCACCGCAACTATTCGCACAACCGCCTGTGTCAGGCAGATATATGTGATATTTACGACCATAAACATCAGGATTTATCGCTTAATAACGACCAAGGTGGTTTGTCTAAAATGTCTATCGACATTACCAAAGCCATTTTCAGAAAACTTGCCACGCAAGGCTATACGTTTAGCAACGAAATGTTCCGCTCAATTAAAGCCACCTATTTCCGTATTGCGCTAGACTTTATAGAAACCTACCACAATGACGCGGTAATGAATGGCTTGAACTTAGACATTCACAGCGAAGAGAAAGCAGTAGAAATGTTTGCCAGTAACATCATGAAAGCGGGGCAAAACTTTTTAGAAAACCCTATGGAAACGCCGTTTATACCAAGCTGGAACCGCGTGACCAGCGCGGTACCCGATATTTTAGAGCGACTATTAGAAGCGGTTGAAGCCGATACTGCAGAATATATGGAGTAAGTAATATGGCATGGGACCATCTCCATGACAAAGTAAAACACCATTTAGAAAGCATTTATGCCGATGTATCGCTGGACGTCTCGTATGAGACGCTAGCGACTGAGTTAATGAACACTATAGGCATTCAGCAGCAAACGGATATTGCTTCACCTCAGTCTCATCACAACTATTGGGATGAAGATGACATTATCATGATTACCTACGGTGATAGTGTCATTGACGAAGGGGAGCGCCCGCTGGTTACGTTAAATAAGTTTTTGCACCGCTACTGCAAGAACACCGTTAATAATGTTCACATCCTGCCCTTCTTTCCGTACAGCTCAGACGATGGGTTTTCGGTTATCGACTACTCTACGGTGAATGAAGCACTAGGGTCATGGGACGATATTGAAGTCATTGCTGAGGATTATGGCTTGATGACCGACCTAGTTATCAATCACTGCTCTGCAAGAAGCGTGTGGTTTGATAACTTTGTGAAGGGTGAAGGACCAGGATCTGACTTTTTCTTCACAGCAGATCCATCCGATGACCTCTCCATGGTAACTCGACCTCGTGTGTCGCCCTTGCTGCGAGAAACGGAAACCGCCAACGGTACAAAGCATGTATGGTGCACGTTTAGTCACGACCAAGTTGACTTTGACTTTAGAAACCCCAAGGTGTTGTTAGCGTTTATCGATATCATCAAGCTGTATATTGATAAAGGCGCTAAAATCTTTCGCTTAGACGCAGTGGCATTTCTTTGGAAAATTGTAGGTACAAACTGCATTAATCTATTCCAAACCCACGAAGTCATACGTTTGATCCGAACGCTGATTGAACATGTGGATCCTTCCATCATAATCATTACCGAAACCAATATTCCCAACAGGGAAAACCTAACGTACTTTGGTAATGCTAACGAAGCCCATGCTATCTACAACTTTTCGCTTCCGCCGTTACTTGTAAATACATTAGTAACGGGTGATTGTACGTATTTGAAAAGCTGGATGATGAGTATGCCACCGGCGCAAAACGGCACAGCCTACTTTAACTTTATCGCTTCGCACGATGGTATTGGCTTGCGTCCGGCGGAAGGCCTACTGTCAGATGAAGAAATTTCAGAGCTTGTGCATACAATGCAGCACTTTGGCGGTAAGGTGTCGTGGCGCGCTTCTGATCACGGTCAGCAAAAGCCTTACGAGATAAACATCACCCTGTTCGACGCGCTGCAAGGAACCACGAAGGGCCCTGATAAGTATCAAGTGGACCGATTTATTTGTGCTCACGCCATAATGTTAGGTATGGAAGGTATACCAGGAATTTACATTCACAGCTTACTCGGCACATCCAACGATTACGAAAAGGTCGCTAATACAGGACAAAATCGTTCAATCAACAGAAAACGTTGGGACTTTAACGAGTTAGAGGCTCTGTTAGACTCGCCCTTTTCACAGCATCATAAAGTACTCACTCGAATCTCGCAGCTTATACGCATACGTAAAGCGCAGCCCGCATTTCACCCCAATGCAACGCAGTTTACATTGCAGCTTGGTAATCAATTATTTGGCTACTGGCGACAAAGTCTCGATAGAAAGCAAAGTATTTTCTGTATTAGTAATATTTCAGACGAAGAACAAACAATTTTGCTGTCTGACATAAATCTTATTGGCACAGATAATTGGATTGATCTCATCACCCGTGACGAGATAGCCCTTTCTAGTGGTTTCTTACAAATGAAACCTTATCAAGTGCTTTGGATCAGCAACCAAGATTTTGAATGAATCTTTGAGCTTATAACGCCAGTCGACCAATAAATCTACCGCGGTAAGGATACTGCGGTGTTATGCTTGTCACACGAGTTAGCAAATCAAAAGTTTGTAATGCAGGAAATTAATACCTTTTTTTTCGATTTAGATGGAACATTAGTGGACTCTGTTCCTGATTTGGCAACAGCGTTAAATCAAACATTAAACGACTACCAATTACCAACGTATAACGAGCAGACAATTAGACACTGGGTTGGAAATGGTGCTCGTGTTCTGGTAGAACGCGGATTGAGCGGCAACGCAGAGATCAGACACCATTACACATCAAACGAGATTGATGCCGCTTTAGAAAAATTTCTTTTCTATTACCGAACGCTAGATACTAAGAGTACAGTGCTGTACGACGGCGTGTTCTCAACACTTCACGCGCTAAAAGAACAAGGGTTCACGCTAGCATTAATCACTAATAAACCTTCGGAATTTATTGAGCCTATTCTTTCATCGTTCTCAATATATTCGTTGTTTTCGCTTACCATTGGCGGTGATAGTTTACCGGAAAAAAAGCCTTCTTCCCTTCCCCTTGTGCATGCCTGTGAAAAGCTTAGTGTTTCACCCTCACAGTGTGTAATGGTTGGAGATTCTAAAAATGACATTGTTGCCGCAAAAGCCGCGAACATAAAGAGTATAGGGCTTACCTATGGGTATAACTATGGTGAGAGCATCGCAAAATATAAACCTAACTGGGTTTTCGACGACTTTGAAGAGATATTAACGTTCGCTTCTTAATTCATCTGACATAGCCGTTGATGAAACTTCAATTGCGTCGTTTACGCATACTTTCTTTTATTTCACGCTTTAACCTTTGGTATAAGGCCGCTTTTTCTGTAATATCCGCGTGTTAAATCATTTCATGGAGTTGTTGGTATGTCATCTAAATGGCTTTCACTAGAAGAAGCCCTCACTAAAGCATTAGACGCTGCAAAAGCGATAAACGACGTTGAGCAAGTGAGCATTTTTGACGCCAACAACCGCATCTTGGCCCAAGATGTAACTGCCCACGTTGATGTCCCGCCATGGGATAATTCAGCAATGGATGGCTATGCCGTAAATGCGGAAGATCTCAAACACAGTGATAAACTCGAAGTACAGGGTGTAATTACAGCTGGCATGAGTGCTGATGAGCCGCTTGAAAAAGGCAAAGCCTTTAAAATAATGACGGGGGCCCCGGTGCCTGCCAATGCTAACGCCGTTGTAATGGTAGAGAATACCGAAAGTCATGATGGCGCGGTTTTGATCAATAAAATTCCATCGGCGCAAGAGAATATACGTAAAAAGGCCAATGATATCGCCAGTGGCGATACACTAATAAGCAAGGGCACGCGCCTTCACGCCGAACACCTTATGCTGCTGTCCTCCCAAGGAAACAGTAAGGTGGCAGTATTCAGAAAACTTCGCGTTGGTGTAGTCGCGACTGGTTCTGAACTTGCTGCACCTGGCGAACCCTGTAAATCGACACAAATTTTCGAGTCTAATCGCGTTGGTGTAAGTAGTATCTTAAGCAATGAAAATGTAGAGCTTGTTGATTTCGGCATTGTAGAAGACGACGAAGCATCTTTGCGTAAACTCTTCATTGAGGCGAGCAAGTGTGTAGATGTAATGGTAAGTAGCGGTGGCGTATCTGTGGGCGATGCCGACTATGTAAAAGATATCATCGCTGAATTGGGCACTATCGACTTTTGGAAAGTCGCGGTTAAACCGGGTAAACCCTTTGCACTGGGCAAAATAAACAACACGTTGTTTTGCGGTTTGCCTGGCAACCCTGTGTCTTCATTTGTTACCGCAAAATTATTGGTTGTGCCTGTTATCAAAAAAATGCAAGGGCAAGTACAACCGCACGAGCAGTTCTTTGTTAACGCTAGCATTACGACACCTCTTAAGCGACGTGCAGGCCGCCGAGACTTTCAGCGTGCAACCATGGTAAGAAATAATCAAGGTGAATGGGAAGTCACACCATTTAGGTCACAAAGCTCTGGCGTTATGACTTCAATCACTTCTGCTAACTGCCTAATGGTAGTACATGAAGATATAAGTGAGTTAAAAGTTGGCGATACGGTTCCGGTTATACCGCTACATTTTTAACAAGTTCGTTGTTGAAACGCTGCTTCGTTAAGGCTTTTAAGCTCGTTTTTATTTTCTGCATTTTTATCGCCCTAGGCGACCCATATAGAGACACATTACCGTGAATAAGAAACGCTTTCTTTTAGAAGGAAGAGACATTTTAAAACTAGCATGGCCATTGTTGGTTGCGCAGATTACTCAAATGCTAATGGGCGTTAGCGATACTATTATGGCTGGGCGTTACAGTGCAACCGACATGGCAGCGGTAGCACTAGGATTTAGCATCACCGTGCCACTGCTTTGCTTTATACAGGGTATAGCGCTGGCACTTCCCCCAATCATTTCACGGTTGCAAGGAAACAAAAATTTAAGTGGTATTGCCGACGCAAGTCAGCAAGCTGGTTATCTGGTATTCTTTGTGGGATTAGCGGTAGCAGGCTTAATTCCATTTACTGAAAGCATAGTCGCGCTGTTCCCTATGGCGCCCGAGCTATTTAGCATTACCGTAGACTACGTACTTTATGTGCTGTTCGCTATGCCTGGATTTGCACTTTACCAATGGCTTAGAAACTATTGTGAAGGCTTGGGTAAAACTAAACCCACTATGATTATTACGGTTATCGGGCTGATGGCGAACATTGTAGGGAACTACCTGTTTATCTATGGTGTAGGCCCATTACCAGCTATGGGCGGTGCGGGTTGTGGTATTGCAACGGCCATTGTTATTTACACTATGCTTATAGCAACCGTTATCTATGTTCGTTTTGCCCCTGCCCTGCAAAAGTACAATTTGTTCGGACAATTGTATAAACCTAACATGGTAACCATAAATCGCACCTTCAAAATGGGCTTGCCCATTGCTATGACTATCCTATTTGAAGTGACGCTGTTTTCACTGGTTGCATTGTTATTAGCCCCTTTTGGTGCCACAACGGTAGCGGCCCACCAAGTCGCACTGAACTTCTCGGCCCTAATGTTCATGTTTCCTATGAGCATTGGTATGGCAGCAGCAATTCGCATTGGCTATCGCATAGGGCAAAATAACCCACGACAGGCAAAAATTGCAGCTCGAACCGCTATTCTGATCGGTTTTTTCACCGCTGCGTGTACGGCTAGCTTCACCCTGCTAGCAAAGGGATTCATTATTGGCCTGTACACCAGCGACGAAGCCGTATATACCTTGGCAAATGCGTTATTGATTTATGCGGCGTTATTCCAATTGTCTGATGCGGTTCAGGTGATTTCGGCTAATGCATTACGCGGCTATAAAGACACAACAGCGATGTTTATTATTACCTTTGTGTCCTACTGGTTAATAGGTCTACCTACAGGCGTTATTTTAGGTAGAACAAACTGGATAACGGCAGAACCAATGGCCGCAGCAGGGTTTTGGATTGGCTTCATTGTAGGATTGAGTGCCGCAGCTGTTATGCTAGGTGCACGTCTTCTTTACATCCAAAGGCCCAGTGTTGTGCATCGTATCGCGAATGCATAATACCAATCCGCATAGATCATTGCCCACTCAGAAGCTTGCCAGACCTTCCCGAGGGGCGAGTTTAAAATGTTCAATTGAACCAAAGCAGTTACCCCTTGCTTTTTAGTTTGTCCCAGTCTTGTGGCGTGTCTATATCAAATTGTGCGTTAGGTATAGACACAGCCGTTACCCTACCTAATTTCGCATACTTCTTAATAACCGGCTTAGCCCCCATATCGCCACTTAGCGCTAGCAGTTCACTAAATACCGCTTCAGGAAAGATAGCAGGTACGGTTAATCGACTATTGTTCTCTCCCTGCTTTTGCCATTCACTGCATACTATGTGATTAGGGTTCGCATAAGAAGTGTTGATAAGGCGAACGAAGTCTTGTGCATTAAGACTCGGCAAATCGGCCAACGTGAATAGCACGTGAGTAGGTCTTGTACACAAGCCCTTTGCTGTCGGGGATACTGATTTCGACAGTGATGAAAGGCTTAAAAGATGCGTGAGTCCAGTGCGAATACTTGATGCAAGGCCTTCATCCCAATTAGCGTTGCGAACGACACTGATGGGTAGTTCAGAAACCTTAGATGGAGAGTGTTCTAGCTGCGTATTTACGGAATCATGCCATTTACCCGTAACAACAGTAATGGGTAATGCACTGGTTAACGCTAAGTCATTGCGCGCACTAACTACCTCCCCCACACTGTGTTGTATAAGAGAAAGCGCAGAAATTGGGTGTTCCGATAAAAGCTTATTACCCTTGTAGCGAGCGCTCTTTCCGCCCGCCAACACCACAAGTGCTACGGCATAATTTTCCGACTTCAATTCAACATCCGTTATATCAAAGAAATAAAACGTTACACGTCAAAGGGCTTAGCGGCTTCTGCTAAGCCCTTTGATAGCAGCCGTTAACCCTTCAAGCGTTAGCCCATACATTCTGTCTTCCATAATTTCACGAATAATTTTGATAGACGAATAATACGGCCAATAATTCTCAGCTTGCGGATTAAGCCACACAGCGTTGTTAAAGTGGTTCAATAAACGCTGCATCCACACACTGCCCGGCTCTTCATTCCAATGCTCTACACTGCCACCTGGATACGTTATTTCATACGGCCCCATGGTAGCGTCACCTACGAAAATAACCTTGTAGTCTTTACCGTAGCGATGAATGATATCCCAAATAGGAATGCGTTCTTTATTGCGACGAAGGTTATCTTTCCACACCTCCTCATACACGCAGTTGTGGAAATAAAAGTACTCTAAGTATTTAAACTCGCTTTGCACCGCAGAGAAAAGCTCTTGAGTACTTTTTACGTGTGGGTCCATAGAGCCTCCCACATCAAAAAACATCAACACTTTTACCGCATTGTGACGCTCTGGTGCCATGTGGATATCGAGTAAGCCGCCTTTTTTAGCTGTCTCACCTATGGTCGTTGGCACATCTAGCTGCTCACTGGCGCCGGTGCGAGCAAACTTGCGTAGCTTCCTAAGAGCCACTTTTATGTTACGCGTACCCAGTTCTACATCAGAGCTTAGGTTTTTAAACTCGCGTTTATCCCATACTTTTACTGCCGAAAACTTTCTGTTTCCCTTTTGCCCTATTCGCACACCTTCTGGATTGTCGCCATAAGCGCCAAACGGGGATGTTCCGCCGGTGCCTACCCATTTATTTCCACCTTGGTGACGCTTTTCTTGTTCTTCTAAGCGCTTTTTCAACGTTTCCATCAGTTCTTCAAGGCCACCGGCTTTACGCAGTGCCTCACGCTCTTCAGGGCTTAAATTTTTCTCAATTTCTTTACGCAGCCATTCCTCAGGAATGTCTTTGCCAAACAAATCGACAGATTCAACACCTTCAAAATATTCAGCAAACGCCCTGTCGAACTTATCGTACTGAGTTTCGTCCTTCACCATTATGGTACGCGACAAACTGTAGAACGCTTCGATATCGGCATACACCACGTGCTTTTCAAGCGCACTAAGCAAATCCAGCAACTCGCGCAGCGTGGTTTTCACCTGATATTTTCGCAGTGTATAAAAAAACTGAATAAGCATTAGCGACGCGCCATAAAGACCAGTTTTTCAAACAAATGTATGTCTTGTTCGTTTTTAAGCAGTGCCCCGTAAAGTGGTGGAATAGCAGCTTTTCCGTCTTTTGAGTGAAGCGCTTCTGGTGGGATATCTTCAGCAACTAAAAGCTTCAACCAGTCGATAAGTTCAGAGGTAGAAGGCTTTTTCTTAAGCCCTGGTACATCTCGAATTTCAAAGAAAGCCTTTAACGCTTCATCAAGCAGCTTTTTCTTTAAATCTGGGAAATGTACGTTAACGATTTCTTGCATTTCCTCTGGATTCGGGAACTGAATGTAGTGGAAGAAACAACGGCGCAGGAAAGCATCTGGCAGCTCTTTTTCGTTGTTCGATGTAATAATAACAATCGGACGCTGCTTCGCGACTACACGTTCTTGTGTTTCGTAAACGAAGAATTCCATCTTATCGAGCTCTAGCAGCAAGTCGTTGGGAAACTCAATGTCAGCTTTATCAATTTCATCAATTAATAGTACCGGGCGCTTTTCTGCGCTAAAGGCTTCCCATAATTTACCTTTTACGATGTAGTTGCTGATATCGTGAACGCGATCATCACCAAGTTGAGAGTCACGAAGACGTGACACTGCGTCGTATTCGTACAAACCTTGCTGTGCTTTAGTGGTTGATTTAATGTGCCACTGAATTAGTTCGGTGCCTAAACTCTCGGCCAATTCTTCAGCAAGCATGGTTTTACCTGTGCCCGGCTCGCCTTTAATTAAAAGCGGACGCTCTAGCGTAATAGCTGCGTTAACCGCCAGCTGTAAGTCTTTGGTTGCGATATAATTAGACGTGCCACTAAAAGCCATTATTGTTGTACTCCGTATAATTTTTCGTCTTTGCAATTTTAACTATAATATCAAGGCCTTCTCATGATTGCCCATAGATATAACATATAGCTAAAAAGCACTTTGCATTTTACTGATTGGGACCAATGATATAGGGGTATGACGAAATCCCCTAATTCAGGCTGTGAATTATTAACTATCACACGCGTTGAATTATTAACTATTAAAAAGGTCGTACAGATCACGACAGACGGGGTTTCCTATAAAATAAGGAACGAGGTAAGGATTTATAATGAACGTATTTGACGACAATTCCCTATCTATTGGCCGCACGCCACTAGTTAAGCTAAATCGCGTAACATCAGGTAATGTATACGCAAAAATTGAATCGCGTAACCCAAGCTTCAGCGTTAAGTGCCGCATTGGCGCAAACATGATTTGGGATGCTGAAAAGCGCGGTGTCCTTACCGAAGGTAAAGAAATTGTAGAACCGACCAGTGGTAACACAGGTATCGCTTTGGCGTTTGTTGCAGCGTCTCGCGGTTATAAGCTAACGCTAACCATGCCTAGCAGCATGAGCCTTGAGCGTCGCAAACTTCTAAAAGCTTTGGGCGCAAACCTTGTTCTTACTGAAGCGCCTAAGGGCATGAAAGGTGCCGTTGCCGCTGCACAAGAAATTGTGGCATCAGATCCAGACAAATACGTATTGCTTCAACAGTTCGACAACCCGGCTAACCCGGCTATTCACGAAAAAACCACTGGCCCTGAAATTTGGGAAGATACAGACGGTAAAGTAGATGCATTCGTAGCTGGTGTAGGTACGGGTGGTACAATCACGGGTGTAAGTCGCTACCTTAAAAATACGAAAGGTAAAGCAATTACTTCTATTGCCGTTGAGCCAACAGACTCTCCAGTAATTACCCAAGCGCTTGCGGGCGAAGAATTAACCCCTGGCCCACACAAAATTCAAGGTATTGGCGCAGGTTTCATTCCAGGTAACCTAGACCTAGACCTAATTGACGAAGTTGAGCAAGTTACCAACGAAGAATGTATGGACATGGCGCGCAAGCTAATGACCGACGAGGGTATTCTTGCAGGTATTTCTTCTGGTGCAGCCGTTGTTGCCGCTAAGCGTTTTGCTGAACGCCCAGAAAACAAAGACAAAGTGGTTGTAGTACTTCTAGCAAGCGGCACAGAACGTTACCTAAGTAGCCCTCTGTTTGCTGGTGCGTTCGACGAACAAGAAGAAGTTCAGTAACCGCCAAAATGTTTCAATTATTTAAAAACGAGGCCTAGTGCCTCGTTTTTTTTATGCCTACTCTCTTCTGTTTCTCCTGAAGTTTCATGAACACAAACACCTGAGTTTTACGCTGTATTACTTTGCTTTTGTGCACAATATTGTGAATAATCAAAGCATAGATTAGCGAAGCGGCGAACACATTGACTTCGTTGAGATATAAAACTATCAATAAGAAACGGACCTCTTTATATTAAGGTAATACAAATGAAAACGCGTATGTGGTACGCCCTGTTCGGGCTTTTTACAGTGTTGATTTTATCCGCTTGCGGTAAAAAGGAAGAAGGCATCGGGCGGTACGGCATGCTTGATGAAAGTACCCCTGAGTACACCACCGTAGCGTTTCTCAAAAGTGTTTATGAAGATGACAACCTTGATACAGCAATTCGCCTATCAAGCGAAAAGCTGTCTCGTATATTAACGAGATACCACACTAACAGTAACGTTCAGCGCCACCTCTTAAACCTTAAATATGACACCGTCACCATTACTCCTCAAAGTGCAGGCCGAGTTGGCCGCAACGAGTTCGCAGAAAAATCGACAATCACCGTATTTTTAAGTGGAACATACAACGACGATAAAATTGAAGACTTGCGTAGCCTAGACTTGATTAAAGAAGACGGTGAATGGAAGGTTAATAAAATTCATCCAGATGCCTATTTATAACGTGTAGATAAACGCTGTTTTTATGGCCAGCAACGTAGCTTTTTACAAATGAAGAAAATAAAAAGGATGTTTTCCGGCTTTTATGCTTAAAAGCGTTTATTTTTTGTTTAATGGGTTGTTTTATAGTAATAATTTTGAAACACCCCTGAGTGATATACGGATAGTTTCCACCTTGCATAAAGGATTTTTTCTGTACATTAAATTGTTATGTTTCATGGAGGAATTTTGGATAATCAATTAAAAAATAAAACTTTGAAAAGTATTCTTTCTTCGATAGAGAATCCAGAAAAACACGCATTAAAACTAAAAAGGAAAAGTTTGCTTTTGACTGGTATATCATGGCTTGGGCTTATGATTGTTTTCTTGTTGCACTTCCAAGGTTCTACTGGATTGTACTTATTGGCAGTATCAGCTTTTTCTGGAATTGCTTATGGTTTTGTAATCTACCTAGACTCTGCACGTAAGCAATGGCAATTCATAATTCCACATATTGATATCGAGTCGGTTAAAAAGGAAGTTTTGAGTGACGAAACATAACAAGCAAATTAAGTCACTCACTCCGTTCGCTGGGACGCTAACATGTGGGCTGCTCACTTCGTTCGGATTTTAGCCCACATGCCTGCGCCCCTTATTTAAAAGTTAGGTGCTTATGGAAAAACCTACACATTTACTCACTAAAAAACCAATTTTCATTTTAGGAATTCCAGCTCTAATACTTATTCTTCTGGCTGTTCTATTTCAATTTACAGTAGTCACAGGAATCGAAAAAGGCACTCTAGAAGGAAAGGTATACTCTATTTCTCAACGTCCACTTGGAGGTGGCAACCAAAATGTTCGAAAAGTAGATCTAGCTAAGGTGAAAATTCTGGACGGAACGTTCATTATGGTGAGGTGTGAAAGCTATTGTCAGTTAGACCAAGAAATCAAAGTTACGGTTTACAAACCCTTATTTAGCAGCGAACTTAGGTATGTTTATGAGCGCACCTAACAAACAAATTATGGCACTCGCTGCCGCTCGCTGGGACGCAAACACGTGCGCGGCTTCGCCATTATTGCACTCGTGTTTGCGCCCCATATTTGGAAGTTATACGCTATGAGCATCAAGGATAGAAATGCAGCTTAAAAAACCTAAGTACCTTCTCATTACTCAAAAATCAGGGCTTAAGTTACCACTAATTTGGTGTGGTTCAGCGCTTTTAATCGGCGTGTTTACCCAAGAAATAGCAGCTGCAATCTTCATTTCATTCTCATCTTTTTTCTTAACTTGGCTTATTTGTAAACTTTCAGGCTTTTTCTTCAGCTTCCAAGAACACAGCGGCATTCTAAAAAACCATATTTACGATAACGTTTTAAAAGCAATTTGGTTTATAGCCCTGTTTTGCCTCGTAGTGAATTTCTTTAAATCTCTACTCTTAAAAACAGGAAGTGGAGCATTCTTGGGCTGTGTATTTTCAATCGTTTATTTTGCCTTTATGCTTTCTGCATCAAACCGCTGGGGTATGCACTTCGTTGAAAAACGCGTATAACAAAAAAATTAAGTCACTCACTTCGTTCGCTGGGACGCATACACGCAGGGCGGCTTCGCCATTATGCCCTACGCGCCTGCGCCCCTTATTTAAAAGTTAGCCACTAAAAAGGATTTTCCATGGATACAGGTTTTCTAATTCTTTTAATATCCTGCTTAAGCGGCTTCATATACTTAACTATTGGCTATTTGCTTACCTTTAATCAAAAAGCGGATGTACTTAACGGCATCGACTTTTCTAAAATTGCCGACTTACCTGCTTTCTGCAAATACGTAGGCAATAGCTTTTTATTATCTGGTGCTGTACAAATCTTAGTTGGGGTGTTGGCTTACTTAGCTTATTTAAACCTTATTCTGTTCATAGCTATTTTTGTTCTCTTCTCGACATTGCCAATTGTTAATGTCGCTAAAGCTATGCGTAAGTTTCAAAAAAGTGCTTCGTAAGCAAAGCGTGGCTAACAAGCCAATCAACACACTCACTTCGTTCGCTGGGACGCATACACGTGGGGCGGCTGCGCCATTATGCCCCACATGTCTGCGCCCGTTATTGGAAAGTTATAAGGCGTCAGCCTAAGCTTCGTTTGGCTATATAAAAATTCCAGTAAAACTACCCTCACCTGTTTTCATTAGCATCGCTCTGGCTTGTGGTAGGTTTATATCCGCCGCTTTCAATTCAAAGGTTGCGCATTAGGCGCTTTATCGCCAAGTTATTAATCAACGTCAACAAGCGCCAATGCGTTTGACAGTTCAAATGGCGGCTAGCTTCAGTCAAATCAAAAACATTTGTGTACAGTCGTTTTGCTTGTTTGTGTTAACAATCAATCGTATGCTGGCTTAATCAGTTTTTAAACAGACCAAAGGAACTGGCTCTGCTTATAACAAAGCGCTTAAGACCACTCCCTTCGGTCGCTCGGACGCATTTACGCGGGGCGGCTTCGCCATTATGCCCCACGCAACTGCGCCGCTTAGCTTAATGTTAGGTGCTATTAGCGAAAGTCAGCTGGATCAAGCTTTGCTTAAGCTTCTCAAGTGTAATTTGGATGAAACCATTTATGAAGAAACACTCAAAATCCGACAAGGTTCTTTTAGTTTTTTGTGGTCTGTTTTTCATCTCTTTATTTATTCATGGACTATCTACTGGAAAAGTCTCCCCTAAAGGTGGCGAGGACTATTCTCTAGAAACCAGCCCAAACATGTTTTACTTTATTTTGGGTGTGTATGCGGCATTAACTGGTGCATGTATATTTCAACTAGTAAGAAACAAAATGCAGTTTAAATGAGCACGCACCTAACAAAAAAATTAAGTCACTCACTGCGTTCGCTGGGACGCATACATGCGGGGCGGCTTCGCCATTATGCCCCACATGCCTGCGCCCCTTATTTAAAAGTTATACACCCAAAAGGAAAAAATCATCGATACAGAGTTTTTGGTCAAAGCAAGGAAACAGTTTCAATTCTTAGTTAGCTCTTATGGATTCAAAGAAGTTAACTCCAGTGACTTCGAATTGAACTATGCGAAGAGAACCACCAAAGTTCGTATAGAGGGGATTAATTGGGGTCTTAACTCAAGAGTTGCTTTTGGAACAACAACTGATAACTTTGAAGATTATGGTTTGTTTGACATCATCCCTTATTACGGTTGTTTTAAGATAAAACTCAAACCCAACATTGGGCAACAAGAACAATTACCTATACTAGCATCATTAGTAAACACGTATGCTAGACCAATACTTCGTGAAGACATATCTTCATTTGTCTATGCAAAAGCCCAGCAAGAAAAGCGAGCAAAGCAGTTTCGTGCTCTTATTTAGCCGGGTGTATAACAAAAAAATAAAGTCACTCGCTGGCGCTCGTTGGGACGCTAACACGCGGGGCAACTTCGTTATTATGCCCCACGTGCCAGCGCCCCTTATTTAAAAGTTAGAAGGCGTCAGCCTAAACTTCGTTTGGCTGTATAAAAATCCCAATGCAACTACCCTCACCTTTCTTCACTAACATCGCTCTGGCTTTTGGTAGTTTTAATATCGCCGCTTAAAATTCAAAGGTTGCGCATTAGGCGCTTTGTCGCCAAGTTCTTATTTTGGGTCAGCAAGCGCCAATGCGTTTGTTAGTTCTAATGGCGGCTTACTGCAGTTAAATCAAAAACATCTCCGCGCTGTCGTTTCACTTGTTTGCTTTAACAATCAATCGTATGCTGGCTTCAATAGTTTTTAAAAAGGCCAACGGAACAGGCTCTGCTTCTAACAAAGCGCTCAAGCCGTTCCCTTCGGTCACTGGGACGCTTACACGCGGGGCAACTTCGTTATTTTGCCCCACGTGTAATCGCCCCTTAGCTTAGCGTTATATTCAAAAAGGAATTTTATGAAATCTTTATTTTTTACACTATCTTTTTTACTTATTACTGGTTGCGCCAGTGTAGATGAAAACTTGGTATTGAATGGAAAATCTGCTGCTGCACTCGAAAACGATATAAATACTATCGTAGAATCTCTCCCAAAAAAGAAGAAACTTGAGTTTATGATTGCTCTGCTATCTATTCAAATGGATGTAGCTCAAAGCCCATTGGCTTTTTTGGGTAACCCAGATGGCAACGCAGTAAATTACGAATTACTGTCACAACACCTAGATGGCCTAACTTACAAACAGGTGCTAGAGCTTGCCTCTAAATCAAAAAGTTCGGTCGAAGTTTTAACAGATTGAATATAACAACTCAATTAACGCACTCACTGCGTTCGCTGGGACGCATACACGCGGGGCGGCTTCGCCATTATGCCCCACATGTCTGCGCCCGTTATTGGAAAGTTATGTGGCTCAGGATATTCATGGATAGAAATACTAAAAAAGCACTGAGATGGGATTCTGGTTACAGAACTAAACCAGTCAAACCAGACAAAGCTTCTTTTTCAAGTGGTAAGTATTCTATGG